>PBVS01000059.1 GCA_002728725.1 Woeseiaceae bacterium | reverse complement strand
TAAGATCAGAAGCGTAAAAAATATGCAAAAGATCACGAGTGCTATGGAGATGGTAGCTGCCAGTAAAATAAAAAAAGCACAAGACCAAATGAATGCCTCAGTGCCCTATGCTGATAGAATAAGAAGAGTCATTAGCCATCTTGGTGCAGCTAACCCTGACTATAAGCACCCATTTTTGAATGAGAGAGAAATAAATCGTGTCGGAATTATCGTCATCGCAACAGATAGAGGTTTGTGTGGCGGACTAAACGTGAATTTATTCAAAAAGGTAATTTCAGAAATTGCGACATATCAAAAGGAGAACATCGACGTTGATCTGGTATTGGTTGGAGCAAAAGCAGTGCAGTTTTTTAAACGCCTCGGAGGCAATGTTCTGGCAACAGCTACTCATCTTGGTGATCAGCCAAAGGTCAATGATTTGATTGGCGCAATTAAAATTATGCTGGACTCATACAACGATGAAAAAATAGATAAATTACTTATTGCACACAATGAATTTGTTAGCACCATGAGCCAAAAACCCGAAATAAAAACACTTCTGCCAGTGGGCACATTAGATGACGATAGCGATTCATTGCAGTCACATTGGGATTATATTTATGAGCCAGACGCAATTGATCTTCTCGATGGTGTTTTAATGAGATACATTGAGTCTCAAGTATACAGAGGCGCCACTGAAAATTTTGCATGTGAAATGGCCGCAAAAATGGTTGCGATGAAGTCTGCAACAGACAATGCTGGCGATATAATTGATAAATTACAACTTGTATATAACAAAGCAAGACAAGCATCAATTACCCAAGAAATTTCAGAAATTGTGGGCGGAGCTGCTGCTGTTTCAGAATAATTTAAATTAAATAATGATAACTATGAGTTACATAACAGGAAAAGAGGAAACAATATGAGTGCTGGAACTACTGTGCAAGTCATTGGAGCTGTTGTAGATGTCGAATTTCCAAGTGATGCCATACCAAATATTTACGATGCATTAACAATCGAAGATGCAGATCTAACGCTTGAAGTACAGCAACAATTGGGTGATGGTGTAGTTAGGACAATTGCAATGGGGTCCAGTGAAGGCTTAAAAAGAGGCATGAGTGTAAATAACACAGGTCAACCAATTTCTGTTCCAGTNGGAGAGAAAACACTGGGAAGAATTATGGATGTGCTNGGNACTCCNATTGACAATAAAGGCGATATTGGNGCTGAAACNAACATGCCAATTCACAGAACTCCTCCNACTTATGAAGAGCAAGCTTCATCAACNGAAATGNTGGAAACAGGNATCAAGGTAATTGATCTCATCATGCCTATCGCAAAAGGAGGAAAAGTAGGTTTATTCGGCGGNGCAGGTGTAGGAAAAACAGTGACTCTAATGGAATTGATTCGTAACATCGCTGCAGAACATTCCGGTTATTCCGTTTTCGCTGGTGTTGGTGAAAGAACGCGTGAGGGAAATGATTTCTATCACGAAATGACAGAATCCAATGTAATTGATAAGGTCTCTTTGGTATACGGACAAATGAATGAGCCTCCAGGAAACAGACTTAGGGTTGCCCTCACAGGCCTCACAATGGCCGAAGCATTTCGTGATGAAGGAAGAGATGTATTGATGTTTATCGATAATATTTATCGATACACTTTGGCCGGTACAGAAGTTTCTGCNTTATTGGGCAGAATGCCATCTGCCGTTGGATATCAGCCGACTCTAGCTGAAGAAATGGGTGTGCTTCAAGAACGAATTACATCAACAAAAACAGGGTCGATAACATCTTTCCAAGCAGTTTACGTTCCTGCCGATGACCTAACAGANCCATCACCCGCAACGACATTTGCTCATCTTGATGCGACCTTGGTTCTATCTCGTCAGATTGCAGAACTTGGAATTTATCCTGCTGTTGATCCATTGGACTCAACAAGTAGACTTTTNGATCCCAATGTTATTGGACAAGAACACTATGACTGTGCTCGTCGTGTCCAAGGCGTNCTTCAACGATACAAAGAATTGCAAGACATAATAGCTATTCTTGGAATGGATGAATTGTCTGAAGACGACAAGCTCAGTGTCACAAGAGCAAGAAAGATTATTAGATTTTTCTCTCAGCCTTTCTTCGTGGCAGAGACATTTACTGGTGCTCCGGGCAAATATGTTCAGCTATCAGAAACAATAAAAGGCTTCAATGGCATTGTGAATGGTGATTATGACGATCTTCCTGAGCAGGCGTTTTACATGGTTGGTTCAATTGAAGAAGCGGTAGAAAAAGCAAAAACCACATAGTGATTAGAGGCTAATAAGAATGGCAACAATAAAAATTGATATTGTTTCAGCAGAAGGAGAGATCCATTCTGGTAATGCAAGCATGATATATGCTCCTGCTCAGATGGGCGAAGTTGGTATTGCGCCTAGACATGCTCCGCTATTAACTTCCCTAAAGCCCGGTGAAGTAAGGGTCGAAGATGAGGAAGGAAAAGAGCATTTTTTTTATATCACGGGTGGGATGCTTGAAGTTCAGCCTCATATAGTAACAGTTCTCGCTGATACAGCGGTCAGAGGGGACGAGCTCGACGAAGCGGCCGCTGAGAGCGCGAAAAAACAAGCAGAAGAAGCATTAGAGGGTGCCTCTGATGAAACAGACATAAAAAGAGCTCAAGCTGAACTCGCTGAAGCAAATGCAAGATATCGTGCTGCACAAAAACTCAAAGGCATTAAACAGTAAATAAAATCAATACAAATTAGCAGTTTTTCCAGCCATATAATTATTTACTGTTCTAATAGAGACTGTTATAAGATATAAACTTGATGTCTCAAGTGATGAAATAAATGCCGTTAGTTGCTCACAATGAACTTCCAACTTTCTCTCGTCTTGCAAGCGAAGGCCACACTGTTTTGAGTAAATCAAGAGCTACAAAACAGGACATAAGGGAGTTACATATTGGTTTGCTCAATATGATGCCTGACGCAGCTCTTTCTGCTACTGAAAATCAATTCATCAGACTAGTTGGAAATTGCAACCAAATTGCTCAATTTTACGTCTATCCGTTCACTCTGCCAGAGTTAGTAAGAGGAGATAAAGCCAAAAAGCACATAAGTGAGCATTACTTTACATTTGAACAATTGAAGAAATTGGGGCTTGACGCCTTGATTGTAACTGGTGCTAATATTCAACAGCCATACTTAACTGAAGAGCCATTTTGGCATCCATTAACAGAAGTAATGGAATGGGCTCAAGATAATGTGGCTTCAACATTATGTTCCTGCCTAGCAACACATGCCATTGTTAAACAAATATATAATATCGATCGAATTCCACTCAACCAAAAACGCTGGGGAGTATACAGTCATCGAATTATTCAGCCAGACCATCCAATAATGCGCAACATTAATACCCGATTTGATGTCCCGCATTCTAGATACAATGAAATAAACAGAGATCAGCTTGAAAAAGCTGGATTAACTGTCTTGGCAGAAAGTGATGCTGCTGGTGTTCATATGGCAGTTAGTCCTGATCAAATTCGAGCAGTTTATTTTCAAGGTCATCCAGAATACGATTTCAATAGTTTGTTAAAAGAATACAAAAGAGAGGTCATACGCTTTCAACTCGATGAAATACCAGAGGCGCCTCCATTTCCTGATAATTATTTTCCAGAAGAAGCAAAGAAAATTGCAGATAACTATATCAATGAAATTATTCGCTCTAAAAATGCCAAAGATAGTGATGCAATATTTCCTGAGGATCAGCTTAATTCATTCGTTGATAATACTTGGGGAGACACAGGCAAAGCGATTTTCAATAATTGGCTTGGATTGGTTTATAGCTTAACCAGTCATGATCGTCTCAAACAGTATATGGAGGGCATTGATAAACAAAATCCACTTGGTATTTTANAGTAGCGAATTTAAAGAGNGTGATTTATTATATCCNTTGGTTTTATAGATACTNCAAGCAAAGATATTAGAATTTATGGCTGATTTTCTCTCATTCGACACACTGAGTNTGCATGCNGGACAAACACTNGATAAAGAGTTTGGCTCCAGAGCACAACCAATTCATCAAACAACATCGTATGTCTTTCCAGACACAGATACAGCTTCCTCTTTATTCAATCTAGAGAGAGGTGGACATGTATACAATAGAATTTCTAACCCAACAATTGGTGTGCTTGAACAGAGGGTTNCTGCGCTTGAGGGCGGTTCCGCTTCTGTGTGTGTCTCATCAGGTATGAGTGCTGTCTTCTGTGCTCTTACTGCTATTGTAAGTCAGGGTGATCATATAGTTGCCTCTGCAAANATGTACGGAGGCAATATCAGTCTATTAAAAAATACTTTGCCCAGATTTGGAATTACAACGACTTTTGTTGATCCCACAGATCTCAAATCTCTTGAGTCCGCCATTCAAGAAAATACTAAAATTGTATTTGGNGAGCTCATCGGTAATCCTGGTCTATCAATTATGGATATTGAAGGCGTTGCTAAAATTTGTAAAAAAAACCATCTGCCTTTAATGATTGATGGAACATTTAACACGCCGTATCTTTGNAGATGTTTNGAGCATGGNGCGAATATAATAGTNCACTCTTTGACTAAGTGGATGGGCGGTCANGGCACTTCCATTGGAGGAGCNGTTGTAGATGGNGGAAATTTTGATTGGGGANTGAACGATAATTTTCCAACNCTTACCGAAGCATATGCACCATTCACTGGCATAAATTTTTGGGAGGAATTCGGACCGAGCGCATTCGCTACAAGGATCAGAGCCGAAGCAATGCGTGATATTGGTCCATCAATGAGCCCAATGAATGCATTTTTATTGTTACAGGGAATAGAAACACTCTCACTGAGAATGGATAAGCATTTATCAAATACAAAAGCCCTCCTTGAGTATTTAAGTAACCACGACCAAGTCTCCTGGGTTAATCATCCAGACTTGCCTGACCATGATAGCCATCAAATGGCAAAAAAATATATGCCTAAGGGCGCTGGGTCAATCATAACGTTTGGTGTAAAAGGGGGGAGAGATGCTGGTAAAGCCTTTATTGAAAACGTCAAACTTGCTTCACATCTTGCCAATGTAGGTGACGCCAAAACGTTGATTATTCATCCCGCAACTACCACACATTCACGAATCGATGCAGAGGCACTTATTGCCGCAGGCATTACAGAAGACATGGTGAGAATTTCTGTGGGTATCGAGGATGTTTCCGATATCCAAGATGATTTTAATAAAGGTTTTCGCGCTGCGAAGAAGTTTTGTTAATGTACATTGAAATAAACAAAAAAAAAGTTTTTGCATCAACAGGCGGAAAACCTTTCACAAAAGATCAGCCATTAGTTTTATTTATTCACGGTAGTGGCTTAGACCATACATTTTGGGGATTGCATTCAAGATTCTTTGCTTTTAGAAATTACTCTGTACTTTGTCTGGATACACCGGGACACACAAACTCTGATGGTCCTGCTCTCAATAGTATTGAGGAAATGGGCGACTGGGTGAATGACGTGATAACGCATTTAGACGCAAAACAAATATCAATTGTTGGGCATTCCCAGGGGTGCCTAATAGGAATGGAATATGCATCACGCTATCCAGAAAAAATAATGAGCNTTTCATTCATCACAAGTGGATATGAAACACCCGTTAATTCATTTTTATTGGATGCCGCGGAAAATAACCCAGAAGTAGCGGTTAATAAGATGATTTCATGGGGCTTTGGTGAAGCGGGGCATATGTTTCAAGGGACAATACCAGGAAACTCTATGTTGGTTGGTGGTTATAAAACCATGTTCAAGAATCCTCTCCACATAGATCTGCATGCATGCAATAATTACAAAGGTGGAAAAAAAGCAGCATCTTCAATAAAGGCGCCTTGCCAATTAATATTGGCTGGAAAAGATTTAATGGCNCCAAGAAAATCAGGNATGGCTTTGGCGGATGCATTGCCACAAACGAGAGAATTGCACGTCATTGATGACTGTGGACATATGCTGCCACTTGAATCGCCTAATGAATGTCGNAACTTATTGAAAAATTTCATTTTTTCAAATAATCCAACAGGATAACTAGATGTATCAAATAAAAAAAGCGTCTGTTATAGGCGCAGGAACAATGGGTCTTGGGATTGCAGGTCAATTAGCGAATGCTGGGATTGATGTGCTCNTATTGGATTTACCCAGCAATGAAGGTAACAGAAATGCTATCTGCGAGAGAGCCATTGAGAGACTGCTTGATGAGCAACAGCCTGGACTTCTTCATAAGGATATTCTCAATAGAATTTCCATTGGGAATATTGAAGATGACATAGATAAAATATCTGAATCCGATTGGATAGCCGAAGCAGTTGTGGAGCGCTTAGATATTAAAAAGGATTTATACAGAACAATTGATCGAATCAGAAAAAAAGGCTCCATGGTTTCATCCAATACTTCAACTATTCCAATTTCATTATTGGTTGATGGTATGACAGAAAGTTTCAAAGAAGAGTTCGCTATAACGCATTATTTTAATCCAGTGCGATATATGCAATTACTTGAAATTGTAAAAGGAGAATCAACCAAACCAGAAGTTATCGAGTGTTTATCAAAATTTAATGAAAAAGAGATGGGCAAGGGAATTGTTCTCTGCAATGATACGCCAGGTTTTTTGGGCAATCGTGTCGGCGTATTTGCCATACAAACGGCGTTGCATAAAGCATTCGAAATGAATCTGGAACCAGAAGAAGCCGATGCAATATTTGGGAGGCCGATGGGCATTCCAAAAACAGGTGTTTTTGGTTTATACGATCTAATTGGCATAGACTTGATGAGCGATGTGGCAAAAAGTTTGATAAATATCCTTCCAAAGAACGATGTATTTCATGAGGTTTCAGATGAAATACCTTCCATGAGAAAAATGATGGATGAGGGATTGCTAGGTAATAAGTCTACCAAAGGCGGATTCTATCGATTTAAAGATCCAGAGGACAGCACAACAAGAGAAACTCTTGATTTTTGTAAATTCGTTTATCGTAAATACAATTATTCAAAACCTGAAATTGCTGTTCAAGCTGAAATGGAAAATGATTTTACGCTTTTACTTGAGAGTGACGATAAATATGGTCGTTATGCATGGGAAGTTTTGTCAAATTCACTTTGCTATGCCGCTGATTTGGTTCCAGAGGTTAATGAGTCATTGGTAGCCATTGATGATGCCATGAAACTGGGATACAACTGGATACAGGGGCCATTCGAGATGATTGACTCCATCGGCGTAAATAATTTTATTGAAAGACTGGAAAAAGAGAACAGAAGCATTCCAAAAATTTTACATGTCGCTAGAAACAAATCATTTTATAGAATCGAAAATAATAAACTTCAGTATTTATTAGCAACAGGCAAATATGAAAACCTAAAAAGAGAGGAGGGAACCAGAAGGTTTTCTGAAGAAAGACGAACAAAAAAACCTCTTTTCTCAAATAAAGTTGCCAGTTACTTCGAAATCAATGACGACATAGGCATGGTTGAATTTCATAGCAAAGCCAATGCACTAGATGGTGAATCCATGAAACTGCTGAGTGATGCAATCGATCACAGTGAAATTAATCATCGAGGCATGGTTATTCATAATGATGCCAGTCATTTTTCATGCGGGGTTAATTTAGAGCGCATCGCAGATTTTATTGAGGTGCATGACTGGGACGGACTGGATGCTTTTCTAGAGCATTTTCAAAAAACCGTTAAAAAAATGAAGTATTCAAGAATACCTGTTGTTTCAGCTCCTTCTGGCCTCTCTATCGGCGGTGGATTTGAGGTTGTATTGCATACCGATGCATCGATTTATCACGCTAACTCTGTAACGGGTCTTGTCGAATCCTTGGTAGGAGTTGTTCCTGGTGGTGGCGGAGTGAAGGAAATATTGTATAGATGGTTTGATATTAAAAAGAATGAGACTGAAGCTGCATGGAAAACTTTCATGAATATTGGTTATGGAAAAACCGCTCAATCTCCACTGCAAGGTCAAGAGCTTGCAATGTTTATTGAGGGCAGAGACGAATTTGTAATGAATAGAGATAGGCTGTTAGATGCGGCCATAATAAAAGTAGACCAATTAAAAAATGACTACAGCCCTACATATAGGGGTGACTTGTCAATGCCAGGCAGAGATATTTGGCAAAAAATGAAGGAGTGGTTAATGGATGCTCATAAAAAAGGATTCCTGACGCCTCATGATGTTACTACAGGAACACAAATTGCTATGATTGTAACTGGAGGTGACATAGATGAGGGTACCATCATGAATGAAGATGATATCTTCGTTCTTGAAAGAAAAGCATTTCTCTCGCTAGCAAAAACAAATGAAACAAAACAGCGTATCAAGCATATGTTGGCTTATGGAAAGCCACTTCGAAATTAAGATTTTTTATTAATCTAATGAGATTTTAATTTCTGCTGGGAACCACGAATTTTCACAAACTGTTGCATTCAGAATTCCTTGAGGTGAATCGATCTTTAACTGATTGCCTATTTGAGAATTTTCAACAGGTACATTTGCAAACCCAATATTTCTCTCAAGTCTGGGAGAATGAATACATCTGGTGACATGTCCAACCGGAATATCCCCATCCATTACTGTCCACAAATGCTCTGGAGGTGAATTAATTTGATCACCATCGAG
>PBVS01000058.1 GCA_002728725.1 Woeseiaceae bacterium | reverse complement strand
TTCATTTCTTGAATTATCAAACTCATCTGCAGTTGCTGCTTCAGGAACTGAAATGAGTATATGGGAAAGATTATATTGCGATTCGTTAATAATGTTATTTTCTACAACTTCTAAGCATTGATTTAGCTCTCTATCTGAAGCATTTATTCTGCCAATTACGTCAATATCTCTTAATTGATCTAGAATAAGTTGTTTCCTTAAATCTCTTCTGAAATCACCATAATCAATTCCATCTTTCTTAAGTTGATCTGGGAGCCTCTCAAAGGTTGTATTGTTTTGTTCAGCGATCAGAGAAATTGCACCATTTAACATCTGATCTGATACCCTTATACCAATCCCATCTGCTCTTTGAAGCTGGATTTCTTCTAATATAAGCTGTTCTAAAATTTGCTCTTTGACAATTTCTTCACTTGGTAATGCAAACCCATCTTTTTTGGCTCTTTCAGTTACAATTTGAATCTGTGAATTGAGTTGACTGTTTAAGACAACACCCTCATTCACAATCGCAACTATTGAATCGAGAGATGTTAGGTTTCTATCTATCTCTTGCGCAAACAGCGATGATGAAAAAAATGCAACTAAAAGTATTTTTACTATGTCACTCATAATCTATATTTTATCACTGAATGTTATCTGATGAGTAGCCTAGAATACCTCGTTCTAGTAGTTTATTTGCATTCGTTCCGATGCTTGTCATTCCCTTTAAAATAAATTGTATGCCAATTGAGCTATCCTCTTGACCATCTCTTGTTGATACATAATCTCTGTAAACCAGCCTAATCCCCCAACAACAACTCTCATATTCTATTCCATAGAACTGCTCTAAAGTTTTTTTGTCTTTTAATGAATAATTATAATGACCAAGGAAATTCCATGTTTCTGAGAGTGGCAATGACCAAGAAATATTTCCCTGTTCTAAAAGATTCTCTCTGAATCTGTATCCAAGATTGAATAATTTGTCTTCAGACGGACGATATTGAAGTTTTGCCTGGGATCTTGCAACTCCTGTTTGATCATCATTCCATTGATGGGAAAAATTGAAATTTAGATTATTTATCAANGNCAATNTTANTTCTGCAATATAATCTGAGGANGANTCNATATTATTATTANTACCGNGAAGNCTNACTTTTTGATTNTCTAAGTAAAANGCNTTACCAAGTGTTGCAGANATTAANTCATTCCCTGTTCTNTTGTTTGAAATTTTTGAGCTAAAACCNAAATTTATTTGATTGCTATCNGCAATTCTATCAATTCCNAGGAATCGATTTTTTTGAAATAACTGNATTATNTTCATATCCGGTTCTATGGTATCAAATATAGGGATATTGGATTGGTNTCTATATGGTGCATANAGNTACATAATNCNTGGTTCAAGCGTCTGNATGAGGTNGGTATTGGATTTCAAAGATCTTTCGAAAAACAAACCGGCATCAATACTAGATATNGGTAATGTTCTGGAAATAGTTTTATCCNTTTCGATAGAATTATTTTTAAGTTGGTACTGAGTACTTTTGATTGATAATGACGGCNTCACATACCAACCATCATCGCTTATTTCCCATGTTAATTTAGGCTCATTGTCTATTCTCCATCCTGTTACACCGTATTCCCTGTCGAAATAGACTAACTCTGTGTCCATGGATGCCCTGATTCCAAATGGTTGTCTAGGAAGCGATGCCCATATTTTTATTTGTGGAAGTCGGTGATATGGNCGATTTCCTTGTGTTATAGCATCATCAACAGTCTGAAAATTTTGGAAGCGTGAAAAAAATGACCAATTCTCTCCATAGGCATCTAATATTAGACTTCGGTTAAGGTGAGTAATGCTGGTTTGACTTAAATTTCTTCCTAAATCTTCNAAATAATTTCCATCAGAAGTGTCACCATAATCTATTCTTGCGCGTATTCCATTATTAAATATCGTCTCATGATCGAATTTTTTGAAATAACGTGATTTACCAAAAATATTATCATCCTCAAGATAGTCAAATTGCAGTGTTGTGGAATTATTTTTATCGAGATATCTGAACTCTGAGCCTAATTGAAATCCACGACCGGACAATATCCTTGGTGTAATAGTAGCATCATAATTTTCTGCTATATTTATATAAAATGGAGCTCTCAACTCATTGCCACTTCTTCCTCCACCACCAATTTCTGGTGCAAGGAATCCACTTTTTCTTGTGGTATTTATAGGAAATGAGATTCTTGGNAGATATAAGAGAGGGAATCCTTTGAAATTTAAACCGAGTTTTTTTGCAGAGGCTTCACCTTTATCAAGATTCAAAGTGATTTGATCTGCTCTTATCAACCAGCCGTTATCTGTGACTGGACAAGTCGTATAACTGACATTATTTAGACTCAAAACTCCATCACTATTTATTTGAAGGTTTTCTGCATCACCTCTGGAATTGTTGTTATTTAAAACAAAAGAAGCATTAGAGAAAGAAAATGTCTCTGTTAGATAGGAAAAGTCAGCGATCTCACTGTTTATAGATACATTGTTTTGTTCAAAGTTAACTCCACCCTCTAGTGTTAATGATTCCGTTGATTGATTATATGTTGCATTTTCAGATGAGGTTATACTGTCAGCACCAACTATTCTGACGTTCCCAACAAGTTCAGTAATTGAATCAGTGCCACTGCCTACGAATATATTATCGGCTTCAAAATTAATAGAATTTTCTAAATGAAATTTATTATTTTGCAGGGGTATATCGCAAGCAAGAAATCCTTGTGCATTTGCTATACTCGAGTTAAGAAAAATTAGCAGTAATATTTTTATGTTTTTTTTAATCAAAAAGTGCTTCTATTCTATTGTTAATAAATCAATATTATTATTTTTGAGAAGATATGAGTAAATTAAAGTACATTTTTTGCAATTCATCATTTATTTTATTTAATAATCAGATTTAAGGGAAAAAAATTATTAGAGAAAATAAAATTATTGATCTTCGATTTAAAAAACTCAAAAAGTGGCTGAAAAAAAACGATTTGAGTAATTATCAAGATATTCGAATTGCATCCTCAGATGCAAGTTTTCGTAGATATTTTCGTGTTACCTATGAAAAGCAATCTTATATTGTCATGGATGCTCCACCGGAAAAAGAAAACTGCAGCACATTTATCCAAGTGGCAAAAATATTTAGTGAAATGAAGTTAAATGTGCCCAAACTCATCAAAACTTCATTAGATGAGGGTTTCATATTAATGACCGATTTTGGCAATGAACAATATTTGGATATATTAAATTCAAATGTTTCGCAAAATAACACGCAATATAAAGATGCAATAAATACATTACTTAATATGCAAAAAAAGGGTAAGGCATACCAAGAGATGTTTTCACTCTATTCTGAAAGTTTAATTAGAAAAGAAATGAATTTATTCGTTGATTGGTTTATAGAGCACCATCATGGATATCGACTCAGTAAATCTGAAACAGAAAACTGGCTAGATTGCTTGCATATACTTACACAGAATGCCATATCTCAGCCTCAGGTTCTGGTGCATAGAGATTATCACTCCAGAAACCTGATGTTCTTGGATTCTAACAATCCTGGTATTCTTGACTTTCANGATGCAGTGATTGGNCCAATAACNTATGACCTTGTATCACTCTTAAGAGATTGTTATATATCACTGAATNNGGATGTNGTTGCAGACTTTTCTTTATATTTTTATAAAAATCTTGANGAGGAAGATAAAGCTGGCATCAGTCATCATCAATTTACTAAATTTTTTGATCTAATGGGTATTCAAAGACATCTAAAGGCTGTAGGAATTTTCACAAGATTAAATTACAGAGATGGAAAGAGCATTTATCTCAACGACATACCAAGAACTTTGGAATATATTTTAACAGTAGCTGAAAATTATCCTGAAATAATTTTTCTTGTGAAATTAATAAAAAAAGTGAAATGTATAGGATGAACAGATGAATGTGATGATCCTAGCTGCTGGAAGAGGTGAGAGGTTAAGGCCAATAACAAATGAAATCCCCAAATGTTTAGTAGAAGTGAGAGGNAGATCNCTNCTNGAGAGNCATTTNANAATGCTATCAAGATCTGGAGTGNNGAGGGTAGTAATAAATNTTGGTTGGCTAGGTGAAAAGATCNTNGAAGTTGCAGGTAANGGCGAAAAATTTAATCTTGAGATAGTTTATAGNGATGAAANNGATAAAATATTAGAAACCGGTGGAGGAATANCTAAGGCGCTACCTNTNTTNGGTGANGAGCCATTCTGGGTAATNAATGGGGACATATTNACTGACTTTNAATTACCAATAAATAANCTTANGGCTGGCATGCTTGGTCATCTTATGCTTGTTCCAAANCCAGTTTATAGATCAAATGGTGATTTTAGTTTAAATAAAGGNAGAGTAATTGTTAGTCATAATCCGAAATTTACTTTTGGCGGTATAGCTCTATATGATCCTCAGGTGTTTAGTGNTAAAACCATATCAAGATTTTCTGTTGTGCCCACAATTAATGCTTTAAGTACAAATAAAAAGCTGAGCGGTTTTCTNTATGAAGGCATCTGGGAGGATGTAGGGACACCAGAGAGACTCGTTAATTTAAANCAAACTAATTAANTAGCTTATCTGTCAATATCTCGTTAATCTCTCTTAAAAGAATGGCTTTGTTTTCGTTAATATTTAGATTCTTTAGAGACGTAACATTAAGTTGATCAAACCCACATGTATTTATTCCAAAAAAAGGTGCNAAATCAACATCATAATTAAATGAAAGACCATGATAGGTGCAACCTCTGGAAACTCTTATGCCGATACTTGCAATTTTCATACTATCAACATAAACACCGGGAGCTTTTTTCATCCGGCTAGCCCTAATATTNTACTTTTTTAATAATTGTATTATTGACTCTTCAAGAATAAAAATCAGATCGCTTACATTTAAGCCTTTTCTTTTAAGATCAATGAGCACATAAATTATAATTTGTCCTGGTCCATGATAGGTGACTTCACCCCCTCTNTCGACTCTAAGAACTGGTATATCGCCTGCATCAATGATGTTATTTTCATTTGCATTTTTTCCGAGTGTATAAATAGGGTTATGTTCAGTAATCCATAATTCATCCTGTGTATCTTTTGTCCTGGTTTTGGTGAATTCAATCATTTTTTTCCAGATTTCTTTATAATTTCCTATTTCAAACTCAATAATTCTCATTAGATTTGATTCATTAGGTAACTANAGTACAAAGAGGATATTTTTATCTTTTGATAGGTCTCTATATATATTATCGAGCTCATCCTGATTATTGACATTCACAACCCAGGTTAAGGCAATATAATTNTTATTCTTACTGTTATTTTTCTTAACACTGATTTCAGAGTATTTCTGATNATGTTTTGCCATTATTTGTGATACTGTATTTTCGAAAACATCACTATCTTTTCCAAGTATTTTTATAGGAAATTCACACGGAAAATTAATAAGACTTTCAAGGCTTTTTTCTTCACTCATGGTTCTTTTTTATTCAAACCACAATTGGATTGTATCCTGAATTTGCTTCAATATTCCGCCGCTTGGGTTATTCTCAAGAGCAACCAATGGNANAGTATTGATTACTTCATCATCTAATTTTATGGATACAGATCCAATTTTTTGCTTGCTGATAATTGGGCCTTCAATAATATCCGGTAAATTATTTTCATATACCAGTCTTTTTGAAGCTCCTTTAGGCAGGGTTATTGTTAAGTCATCAGCAATACCAATTGACGTTGAATCATTTTCAGCTTTCCATGTTTTCGCATTTATTATTTCTTCATTTGCACGAAAGAGTGTATCGGTTGAGAAGAATCTATAACCGTAATTTAGGAGTGCTTGGCTACCATCAATTCTTGCTTTTGATGAAGCTGTNCCGAGCACTATAGAAATCAATCGCATTTCATTTCTTATGGCAGATGATACAAGGCTGTATCCAGCCTCACTCGTACTTCCAGTTTTTATCCCATCGACACTTGGATCTCTCCANAGGAGTGTGTTGCGATTAGGTTGCTTGATATTATTAAAAGTAAACTCTTTTGTTGAATATAATTTATAAAATTCTGGAAACTCTTTAATGATTGCTTTTGCGAGGATTGCCAGATCATTTGCTGTGGAATAATGATTTTCATCTGGCAAGCCNGAAGCATTCATGAAGTTAGAATTAGTCATATTTAACTTATAGGCATACTGATTCATAATGTCTGCAAATAAATCTTCATTGCCAGCTATGTGTTCTGCCAAAGCAATACTTGCATCATTTCCTGATTGGACAATCATGCCCATCAATAGATCATCTACAGAAACTTTCTTACCGACCTCAATAAACATTCTGGAACCTTCAGCTCGCCATGCTTTCTCACTAACAGTAATTTCATCGCTGAGCATGATTTGATCACTCTTTAATGCTTGAAAGACGACATAAGCAGTCATCAGCTTTGTTATGCTTGCAGGCGGTAATTTTAAATCTGGATCCAGTGCTGCTATTTCAAAATCTGTCGTTGCATCAATAACTAGGTAACTTTTTGCTCCAATTACTGGTGGAGAGGGGATGGTAAGAATTTGTGCTTCTAACCTTATGCTCACTACAAGCNTAANGAGCAATGAAGCGATTAGGACATTTTTTGTTAACTTNTGCATATGGATTAGCCTGTTTTTTGATTTTAAATAATATAGAGTTTAANNAATTTTTTTTATNNATTGATTATCTTGGTTTGATAGACACCAATTTTTTTTAAACTATTGATGATTTTATNATAATCCTTTTTTGTATTTATTGGTCCAATTTGAACTAAGTAGGATATCGAGAGCGGTTTTAACCAACTGTATTTCATTTTTACGCGGGCATTTCTAAATTTATTCTCTTTCAAGATATTTAGATAATCATAAGCATTTTCTCTCTCTGAGAATGCGCCCACCTGAATATATGATTCATTTTTAATATCAGTATTAGTCGAGCTTGATGAGTCATCATCAATAGCTTCAACCAACACATTTGCAGTNCCANTNTTNACCATATCAAGCTTTAACGCCGCCGCATATGACAAGTCGATTATTCTATCATCAACNAACGGACCCCTATCATTCACCCTAACGATAACTGTTNTTTTATTTTTTATATTGGTTACTTTCACATATGTNGGAAGTGGCAGTGATTTATGAGCTGCAGTCATAGCATATATATTGTAAATCTCCCGATTTGAGGTAAGACGCCCATGAAATTTTGTNCCGTACCATGATGCAATTCCTGTCTCTGAATAGTCCTTAGATGAAGACATTACTCTGTAACGTTTTCCTCTTACCTCATAGTATCCTCTCTCGTCACCATTTCCATATTCACTCAGAGGCTCGCTCCTTGGTACAGCATCTCGCGAAAAACTTTTTGTAAAAATTTTGGGTGCNCCGTCTCCCATAAAGTTTGAAATACAGGACATTAATAGAAAACATGAAAGGACTAGATATAAGTTCTTTAAAGTTTTACTCATATGATTTTTTAAATTGCTCTGCAATATCTTGCCCCAATTGATGAACAGCAAGACCGTACATAATACTGTGGTTGTATTTGGTGATGACAAAAAAATTGTGCATTGCTACCCAGTAATCACTNTAATTTTCTTGCTCTAGCTTAAGAAGCTCAGCGGGGTGATCACCGTTCATAACTGTTTTNAAAATTACNCCTTTTGAAAGGAGTGATTCAATTGATTCAGTGGCTTTTAATCCGTTTTTAATTTCAATTTCTTCAGAATCTTCAGCTAATAATGCTGGGACAATAATTTGATTTCCTTTCTGCCATCCATGTACAACTAAATAATTGGCAACACTTCCAATTACGTCTTCCCAGTTATTCCATATATCTCTTTTTCCATCTCCATCTGAGTCTATNGCATATGCGCGGTAGCTACTTGGCATGAACTGTGGCGAACCCATTGCACCAGCATATGAACCTGTTGCATTAAATGGGTCCATCTCTTCTTCTCTTACGATTAACAAGAAAGATTCAAGTTCTNGGGTGAAAAAGGGCGAACGTTTTGGGTAATCGAATGCGAGGGTGGAAAGCGCGTCAATGACCCGATATCCGCCAGTAATTCTTCCAAAATAAGTCTCAACTCCGATAATTCCTAACATTATCTCAATATCAACACCGGTCTTATCGNNTATCCTTTCGAGNATATCTTTGTNNTNAANCCAAAAATCTACACCCGCATNAATTCTCTCTTTTTTAATGAATATATCTCTNTACTGATTCCAAGTTAAAGTCCGTTCTGCAGGACGACTGATGGCTTCTAGGATACTTTCTTTTGATTCGGCTTTTTTTAGAACATCAATAAGGTACTCTTCCTTAAATCCATGTTTGTTTACCATATAATTAATGAAGACTCTTATATTCTNTCTTTCAACATTATGTGAATGAGATACAGAAGAGATAATGATTGATAAAAAGATAAAGATAGATAATTTTTTCATTTTTTCGCAACTAGTTTTCTATTTGAATTGATAGACATAAGCATACCGAATCCAACCATNAAGGTCACCATGGATGTTCCTCCATAACTCACCAAAGGTAATGGTATTCCCACTATTGGCATCAAACCTACTACCATTGCTGTGTTTACAAATACATAAAAGAAGAAAGTAAGGCTTAGACTTCCTGCAAGGAGCCTTCCATATAAGTCCGAAGCTTGGGTAGCAATTACCAGGCCTCTACCTATAATTATAAGATATAAAAACAGTATGGTTAATACACCCAACAGTCCAAATTCTTCACCAATAACTGCAAAAATAAAGTCAGTATTTTTTTCTGGCAAAAATTCAAGTTGAACTTGACTCCCATTCTTCCATCCTTTACCAAATATACCACCAGATCCCATCGCTATTTTTGACTGAATAATATTGTAACCCGCTCCCAAGGGATCGCTGTCTGGATTGAGAAGCGTCANGACTCTCTGTCGCTGATAATCTTTCATAAATTCCCATANNAAAAAAGAACTGGGAATTGCTAAAAGTCCCAACGAGAGTATATATCGAAAGGAGATTCCAGATAAAAAGAGTACAAGTAGACCTGCCGCCATGACGAGAATAGAAGTCCCGAGATCAGGTTGTTTCGCAATTAAAAAGCTTGGGATTGCGATTATAANTAGAATAAAAATTAATTCTCTTAGATTNGGCGGTAATCTTTTTTCGTGAAGATACCATGCAACCATCATGGGAACACCTAGTTTCATTATCTCAGATGGTTGGAATCTNATTCCAATATTTAGCCACCTCTGTGCACCTTGACCTGATTCACCAAGCCANAGAACAAGTGACAGTAGCAAGATTCCTCCTAAATAAGACCAAGGTGAGAGTTTTCTGAGTATTTCTGTAGGAANCTGGGCAACGATAATCATGGCTNNAAAAGCGATAATAATCCTATATANCTGTCGAATCAGAACATCAGTACTTTCATTGCTTGCACTATAAAGTATGAATACCCCCATTAGGCATGTGAGTGAAATTGTAATGAATAGAAATCCATCAAATTTAAATGATTTTATATTTTGATCATTAGTAAGATTAATTTCTTTTGATTTAGCAATCATCGTATTCGGTCTCTAGACCATTAATAACCTAAATATTTGTCCATTATTGCTCTGGCGATNGGAGCAGCGACACGACTTCCACTTTGTCCATTCTCAATAATGACTGAGACCGCAATTTTTGGATTCTCAAGAGGCGCAAAAGCCACAAATAATGCATGGTCGAGGAACCTTTCTTCCAANAGTGTCTCATCATATTCTTCTTCTTGACCAACTGAAATTACTTGNACAGTACCACTCTTACCAGCCATTCTATATGGTGCATCNAGGCCAGCATTTTGAGCAGTCCCATTGCCCTGCATGACATTATGCATAGCAGAAACTACCTCTTCCCAATATTTTTGATTGCTTATCTCGATGTCATTGAGCTGAGTTGAATTTTTGTATTTCTTTTCCTTATTTATTGGATTTTCGGTCGCTAAAATTAATTTAGCTTGGAACCTTTTACCTCTTGTTGCCAGTGCGGCGGTGGCATTTGCCAGTTGAAGAGGTGTTGCTAGCATATATCCTTGTCCGATGGAGGCAATTACAGTTTCACCTGGATACCATATCTTATCTTCTTCTCTTCTGAACATATTCTGTTTCCATTTTGTAGATGGAATNAGACCAATTCTTTCACCAGTGAGTTCAANATTAGTTTTTTGGCCCAATCCAAAAGCATCCAGATACTGATGCATTCTGTCTATNCCAATTTCATTGGAAATCTCATAAAAATAAACATCGCACGACTGTGATATCGCAGCATGAAGATTGATTGATCCATGACCAGTTTGAAGCCAGTCCCTATAACGATGCGAATTTCCTGGAAGAGAGTAATAACCTTTGCAAACGTGACGGCGAGTTAAATTTGTAGCTCCAATTTCAAGTGCAGCAAGCCCAAGGATTGGTTTTATAGTTGAGCCTGGAGAATAAGTTCCCAGAACAGCTCTGTTAAATAAAGGTTGATCTTCGTTTGATTGAAGCTCATTGAACTGGTCCGTAGTCAGTGTATTCGAAAAGATATTGGGATTAAAAGTTGGAGAGCTTACAAGAGANAGTATNTCACCATTATTTGGATCAATAGCTACTACCGCACCCTTTCTTCCTCCTAGAAGCTCGGTCGCCAATCTCTGAAGTTCCAGATCAACAGTTAGATATATGTTCGAACCCGGCTCAGGGAGCTTCTTTTCTAAGAAGATACTNTCTGTTTTAATAGGAATTTCTCTTCCTCTTGCATTTGCAATAAATTGATTGAAACCCGGAACACCATGCAGATGNTCTTCATTGAATAATTCTGATCCAGTTTTTCCTATCTTTTCATTTGGATCGTAACTGGATCTATTTAATTTGATCAGATCATTCTTNCTTANGGCACCTAAATAACCNACCACATGNGAGGTTGCCTCACTGTATGGATAGCTTCTTATCAATCTTGGTTGCAGGTTGATTCCAGAAAAATNGGGCATATTGACCGCAAACTCTGCAATATCACTATCTGTTAGNGATGTACGTATCGTAACTGGTTTGAATTGTTGTGATTTTTTTATCTCTGTTTTTATTGAATTTATACTTTCATTGTCTATTAATCCTAGATTGGAGAGCCTCATTAACGAATCATCGATATCTTTTACTTGTTCTGGAANGAGTTCTAACTGAAAAGCAGTCTTGTTTTCAGCAAGTATCCTACCATTTCGATCATAAATTATTCCTCTTGGAGGGAGGGTTGCCCTAATATTGATTCTATTTCCGTGAGCCTTCTCGACAAAAAACTCATTTTCAACAACTTGCAACTGATACAACCTGATTAAGACGGCTGAGATCAATAAAAGCCCAACGAAGATTGAAATTATTGTTCTATTTAAAAAAAGTTCTTTTTCCTTTCTATGGTCTTTTATGTGTTTGGATGCCATTCGTTCTAATTAAACCTCTTTTTTGGGAGTATTATAAATAAAATATTTGCTCAGTATTTCATTTATGATTGGCCAAGCAATAAAATTTCCTATGATTGGTGCCCAATAACTTTCCAGTGAAGAAGAAACACCAGCAACTCCATTCACCCAGAAAAGAATAAAGTGATAAAGAATGGATAAGAGTAATATGTTTGCCAATAGTTGTATCTTTGTAAAACTTCTTAGTTGAAGATGGTATTTGGTTGTGGCGAATACAATAACAATAGATGAAAGTGTGTGCTGACCTAAAATAGTACCTTTAATTACATCTGTAATTAAACCAATAAAAAATGCGGTACTGAGATTAAACTCTTTCGGTAGATTTATTGACAAGAATATCAAAGCCATGAGACCCCAATCCGGCATATAGTGAGCGATAAATTCTGGAAAGGGAATTATTGTTAGCATCATAGCAATAGCAAAAATGGAAAATGCAATAATCCGATTTTGATTTTTATTTATTTGTTCGTTTTTATTCATCGCTGGCAGTTCTAAGCAACATCAACTCGCGAACTTGATTCAACTGAGCTATTGGTTTTGCTGATACAGTAAGAAATTGTTCTGCAGGATCACTAATGATTGACTCAACCTCCGCAACAGGATAACCAGATGGGAACTTTCCACCAAAACCAGAAGTTACAAAGAGGTCTCCTATTTCTATATCAGCATTATTTGGAATGTAAGGGACATTTAACTTTGTAAAAGATCCATTTCCCATGGCAATGGTTCTGAGCCCATTTCTATTTATCTGAACTGGTATTGCGTGATCTGCATCACTTATCAAGATACCCTCTGATGTAAGAAAATTTGAATGCAGAATTTGACCGAGGACACCATCGGCATCTAATAATACTTGACCCTCAAACACACCATCTTGTATTCCTTTATTTATAGTAATTGT
>PBVS01000057.1 GCA_002728725.1 Woeseiaceae bacterium | reverse complement strand
TAAATTCAGGCTTTGAGTCTTTGTTCCCAAAACTGTTTGGTGGCGGACAGGCATATATGGAGTTAATCGGTAACGATCTGTTAACTGCAGGTGTGACAGTTATGGCCAGACCACCTGGAAAAAGAAATAGCTCGATCAATCTTCTATCAGGTGGAGAAAAGGCATTGACGGCAGTTGCACTTGTTTTTGCTATATTTGAATTAAACCCATCGCCATTTTGTATGCTTGATGAGGTTGATGCCCCGCTGGACGATACAAATGTTAATCGTTTCTGTGAAATTGTGGATGAGATGTCAAAAAAAGTACAATTCATATTCATTACTCATAATAAGATTACTATGGAGATGGCGAAACAATTATCCGGTGTTACTATGCAGGAACCCGGTGTCTCAAGACTTGTCTCTGTTGATATTGATGAAGCTATTAAGCTCTCAGAGACATAATGCAGGAAGAGAGCTAGTTAAATGGAAGAAATCAGGTGGGTATTAATTATCTCCGGTATTGCACTCATTGCTGGAATAATCATTTATGAGGGTTACCTTAAGTCCATTCTGCATAAGACTTCGAAAGATTCAGAGAAGATTGAACCAACATTTCATACCAAGAGCAGCTTGGATAGCCTAAAAACAGATGAAGGGCAACTAGGTGCATATTCAGATAGCAATATTGATATCGATATAGATATTGATAACCATAATATAAATGTCGAATGCGATCATGTTATTACAGTAAGATTGACCCCAATCGACAGTATGCCATTTGATGGTAATCAAGTTTTGGAGATTTTAAATGGAAACGGCCTATATCTAGACGAGAGTGGTATTTTTAATTATCTTGATAATAATAAAACAAAATTATTTTCTGCTGCTAATCTATTTGAACCAGGTGTATTTGATTCGCAGGACATAGGAAATGAAAAGATTCCAGGTTTAAGTTTTTTTATGCTCATGCCACTTAGTTCTAATGAAATTAACGCATTTGATGAAATGATGATGGTTTTAAAGAAAATAAAAACTTCACTCAAAGCTGAATTGCTTGATGATGCAGGAAGTACACTTAGTATTCAACGGGAGCGATACATTCGTGAAGAAGTTATTGAGTATATGTTAAAGAGCAAAAAAAATTCTCCAACATATGATTGAAGACAAAGTTAAAAACAGAATATTTAATCTCAGAAATATCTTAAATAATCATAATCATCTCTATTATGTGATGGACTCCCCTGAAATATCTGATCATGAATACGATCAACTATTTAACGAACTTAGCTCTTTGGAAGATAAATTTCCTGAGATGAAAGATACATCATCCCCCACTCAAAATGTCGGCTCTATAGCCGGCTCAGCTTTTAATACTGTAACTCATGAAGTACCAATGTTATCTCTTGAGAATGCATTTGATAAAGAAGAGCTAGAAAGATTCGATAAGCGAATTCATGAAAAATTAAAATTACCAATAAATGAACCTATAACATATTCATGTGAGCTTAAGTTTGATGGTGCAGCTGTGAGCGTTATATATAAAAACGGTAATCTCATGAGAGCAGCTACTAGAGGTGATGGAAAAAAAGGGGAAGATATTACTCATAATATCAGAACGATTGAATCTTTACCTATGACATTGACTGGAGATGATTTTCCAGAGTATTTGGAAATAAGAGGCGAGGTTTTCATGACAATCTCTGGGTTTAGTGAGCATAATAAGATTGCAAAAAAAAATGATGAAAAAGTATTCATTAATCCACGCAATGCCGCATCTGGAAGTCTAAGACAGCTTGATCCAAATATTACAAAAAATAGGCCCTTAGACATATTTTTCTTTGGAATAGGGCAAATTAGCAAAGATTTTGTACCAAAGAATCATCATGAAACTATAGATAACCTTAAAAAGTGGGGTATCAATATTTGTCCTCATAGGTACCTTGCAGTAGGCATCGAAGAATGCATAACTTTTTATGAGGAGATTTNTAATAAAAGGGATTCACTAGATTACGACATTGATGGTCTGGTGTATAAAGTTGATAGCATCGATNAGCAAAAAAATCTTGGATTTGTATCAAGAGCTCCAAGGTGGGCTATTGCTCATAAATTNCCAGCTCAAGAAAAATACTCAATTGTTGAAGATGTTCATTTTCAGGTTGGAAGGACAGGCGCTGTAACACCTGTAGCGAAAATAAAGCCAGTATTTATAGGTGGAGCAACGATTCAAAATGTCACGCTTCATAATATGGATGAATTAAAAAGAAAGGACATAAGAATAGGAGATACAGTAAGTGTCAGAAGAGCAGGCGATGTTATCCCTGAAATAGTGAGCGTGATTACTTCAAAGAGAAAAAACTCAGAGATGATTANGATGCCANATAGNTGTCCAATTTGTGGNTCGATTATTCAAAAAGTCGAAAGNGAAGCAATATACAGATGCACTGGTGGTTATAGCTGCCGCTCACAAAAAATAGAGTATTTGAANCATTTTGTATCTAGGCAGGCTATGGATATCGACGGTATGGGTTCAAAACTCATCGAGCAACTTGTTGATAAAAATTTAATATCTACCCCAGATCAAATATTTAATCTTTCTCACGCACAACTTTGCGAATTGGATAGAATGGCTTCTAAATCCGCTAAAAACATAATTANATCAATATCAACAAGCAAAAAAACAACACTTTCTAAATTTTTATACAGCATGGGTATTAGAGAAGTTGGCTTAACCATGGCGGATACACTTGAGCAACATTTTAAAAGCTTAGAAAGTATAAAAAATGCATCAATTGATGAGCTTCTGGAGGTCCCTGAAATTGGACCAATTGTTGCCAATAATATAAAGAATTTTTTTGCAGATNATTCAAATCAAGAAATAATAAATAATCTAATCAATTCTGGCGTAACTTGGCATATTGAATCATTGAATAAAAATGATAAAAAACTTTTGTTAAAAGGAAAAGTAATCGTCCTGACGGGAACTCTAGAAAAAATGTCGCGTCTAGAGGCTACGGACTTTATTAAATATAGAGGAGGTAAGGTATCTTCTTCTGTATCAAAAAAGACTGATTTTCTTGTTATCGGAGATAATCCTGGTTCAAAGTTAAAAAAAGCCGAAGAATTAGGGTTAGATATAATTGACGAAGAAAATTTTATCTCGCAGTATGAATAATACATGCAAATAGTCACGATCAAGCTTATAAAAAAAGTTATCAAGCCAATAATTGAGTTGTTTGTTGTTTTTGGTATCAGTTATCGTTCGCTTGATATGATGATTAAAGAAATATATGTTTCAATCTCATCAAAAAAATTTGGCAAGAGAGGTCGAATTGCCAATAACTCAAGAATCTCGATGGCGACAGGAATTTCTAGAAGAGAAGTAAGAAAAATTAAGTCGCGATTATTGTCAAATCCAGATTCTCAGTCATATAGTGTCTCACCTTTGAGTAAGGTTATAAAAATATGGATCAATGACTACCAATATATAGATCCCAAAAATCAACCAAAGAAATTAGATTACAAGAACACAAAAAACTCATTTTGTGATTTGATAAAAAAAGCGAGAATTAATGCGACACCAAACTCTGCACTTCAAGAATTTAAAAGACTTGGATTGGTCAAGATAAATGAGGATGAAAAGATCTGTCTTCTCAAAAACGAAGTGATTAACGATTCAAACGAAGAAATATTTCATGCGAGATTAAGTAGCCACTTAAATAAATCGCAATAATATTAGATCCATTAAAGTGATTTTTCTCTGAGAGAGTTTATGTATTCCTGGAAGCGTGTTTGTCTGATTTGCTGTTCAAGTTCCAGTCTAACACTGTCAAGAGTTGGTGAGACAGCATCTCGAGATGCCTCTCTTAAAATCACATGCCATCCGAATTCAGTTTGAACTGGTTTTGTTGTGTAAACATTATCATCAAGAGCTTCAACAGCATCAGAAAATGGTTTTACCATTTGCGATGGACTAAAAAAGTTACCCAAAGACCCACCATTAGTAGCTGACGGTCCGATTGAGAATTCCTTGGCTAACTCAGAAAAATCACCGCCATTATTTAACTGATCTATTATGTCTATTGCTTCACTTTGAGACTCGACCAAAATATGACTTGCTTTGTATTCTTTATTTGGTGCACTCTCTATCATTGCGTTGTAAAAATTTAATATCTCCTCCTCTGTAAATTCAATCTTTGAGAAAAAATTATTAGCTACAGATTGAGCTATCAGCATTCTATTTTGAAGTTCTATTTGTGCCTGGATATTTTTATCAGTGGTTATTGCATCTGCCTCTTCTTGAGTTGAGAGAAGATATACATCAGTTAATTCCTCAAGAAAAAGAAGTCTTTGATCGGCAGATATTTGATCCGATGATTGTTGAGTTCTATTTTGAATATAGATATCTAAAACGAGACTATCAATATTTACATTATTTATTGTTTTTATTGTTTCAGCATTTATCGAAACTGGCAGAATAATAAATATACTCAGCAATTTTTTAATTGGTATGAAAACTTTTAAATTTATTTTTTTTAAGCTGATACTAAATCTCATATTTTTTCCTTTTTAAAATTTGCAAATTCTGCAGGTGTTAGCGCTTTAATTTTTAGAGCATGGATTTCGCTCTCAATTAATTCAGAGAGAGAATTATACACCATTTTATGTCGATCGAGTCTCGATTTACCTTTGAATTGATGCGAGATAACCTTCACACTAAAATGACTATTTGGGCTGTATCCATCATGGCCTTTATGAAGGTGACTTTGATTGATTACTGATATCTCAGTAGGATCAATATCTGAAATCAGTTTATTCTTTATTCTCTTTTCAATTTTCAAGGGAAAACTTTTTTAAAAGGTTTAACTGTCACTGATTCGAAAACACCCGCAATATAATATGGATCATTTTTGGCCCATTCCCTGGCTTCTTGAATTGATGGAAAATCAGCAACAATTAGACTTCCTGTAAATCCATGTTCACCGGGATCTTCATTATCAATTGCGGGACATGGACCTGCAATTAAGATTCTNCCTTGATCCAATAGAACCTTTAATTTCTCTAGGTGCGATTCTCTAGTTTTCATTCTCAGGTCTAGACTATTTTTTTTATCTTCACAATATATTGAATACCACATTTTATTTCCTTTGCTTATTTAATTTCTCTCGAAACAGAGCTAATCCAGATCGTTTGCAGAATTACAAAAATTAATGTAAACCCCATTAGTCCAAATAACTTAAATTTTACCCAAAACTCCTCTGAAAAGTTATAAGCAACAAAAATATTTGCAAAACCACTGAATAAGAAAAAGAATATCCAGCCAANACTNAGTTTTTTCCAATTTTCAGAACTCATTTTTAAAGATTTNGACANCATTCTCTCAATAATTGTTGAGTTACCGATAAAGTGACTTCCAANGAAGATTAGCGCTATTAACCAGTTAAGAACCGTGGGNTTCCAANACAGAAAAATTGGATTCTTAAAGAAAAGTGTTGCTGACCCCAGAAACAAAACCAAAACTGTTGAGCCCAGATAGATCTTATTTATANTCTTTGTAATTATTGTTTGGGCAATAAATCCAATCGGCATGGCAATCATNAGAGCTTTTGTTGCAAAAAATATATCNNCCATAAAATAGGCGATAAGAAATATGATNATTGGTATNTATTCAATTAATAAATTCATAATGAGGTTAGATTTAANAGAATGTTAAAAAAAGTTTCCATGCCTATTTATCGAAGTATTCTTGATGTATTATCAACTTAGATATTTCATAATTTAATTTTTGATTATAACAAACTCATAAACATATTTTGAAAGCAATATTATATGAATTCAGAAATTCAGACNGGCGATGAAATAAANAAACAGTACGAAATGCCTTTTGCGATTGTCGAAGGTGAGCCAGTAACGGAACTTCCCCAGGATTTATACATTCCACCATTTGCTTTAAAAGTATTTCTAGAAGCTTTTGAGGGGCCTCTNGATCTCTTGCTATATTTAATCAGAAGACAGAATCTAGATATTTTAGATATACCGATCACAGCAATTACCCAGCAATATATTGATTATATTAACCTTATGGAGGAGATTAAATTGGAGTTGGCCGGTGAATATCTTTTAATGGCTGCTATGCTTGCTGAAATTAAATCAAAAATGCTTTTACCTAGACCTGAAGAGGATGATGANGAGGAGGATGATCCTCGGGCGGAGCTTGTCAAAAGATTGCAAGAATATGAAAGATTCAAGAAAGCAGCTGAAGACTTGAATGATTTNCCCAGACTGGAAAGAGACATTGTNGTNGCCAATATAGATGCGCCTAATAAAGAAGTTGTAATTAAGTTACCCGATGTGACNCTTAAGGAGATACTCATCGCATTCCATGANGTTCTCAAAAGAGCCGAANTGAACTCGGAGTTGCATTTTGAAAGAGAAACACTGTCTGTTCGTCAAAGAATGTCGCAAATTATCAATAAAATTGATGTAAATAATTTCACTGATTTTACAAAGTTGTTNGATATAAATGAAGGTAGGCTTGGAGTTGCTGTGACATTTTTAGCAATTCTGGAGTTACTCAAAGATACTATGATTGATGTTGTGCAGAACGAAGAATTTGCNCCGTTGCANATAAAAGTTTCCTCATCAGTTCATGATGAAGGTCAAAATAATATTAAAGATATAACTTAAGAAGAAGAAAGCTTATGAATCAAACTGAAATAATGTATTTTATAGAATCTGCTCTTCTAGCATCAGATAAACCACTGAAAATTGATAAGTTGCTTGACTTATTTGAAGAGGATAATAGGCCAGATCGTGTNACAATTCGTGATTGTCTTAGAAAATTACAGCAAGAATATCAGTTGAGAAATATTGAGTTAATTGAGGTGGCTTCTGGTTATCGTATTCAAGTTAAGTCAGAAACATCAAAAAAGCTGGATAAATTATGGGAATGGAGATCACCAAGATATTCACGTGCATTGTTCGAAACACTNGCTTTAATTGCATATAAACAACCNATAACCAGAGGTGAAATNGAAATGGTGAGNGGTGTTTCCGTGAGTAGCAATATCATTAAATCACTAATGGAGAGAGAATGGATTTACATTACAGGACAAAGAGATGTGCCAGGTAGGCCTGAAATGTTTGGTACCACAAAAATCTTTCTTGACTATTTTGGTCTAAAGAATATTAAAGATCTTCCACTACTTGAAGATCTCTCTGATTGGGACTCAGTCAGAGAAAAGCTAGGGATTCCGGAAATTGAAGCTAAAAATATTAATGAAAATAGCAAACCAGAAATTAATCCAATATTAAATAATTCACAAGAAGCCATTATTGAAGATGATGAAATTGATGAAAATGACGTTTCAATGAAGAGCGCGCTTGAAATATCCGATACAAAATTTGATGATTTGATTGAAAGTGAGCATACAGATTTGCATGATCCTTCAAATGATATCAGTGATAATGCAGATACAGTCAAAACAGAATAAGTCAAAAATCATTAATTTATGAGGTTACAGAAATATCTCGCTTCCATGGGTTATGGATCCAGACGCAAAATTGAGGACTGGATTCAAGACAATCGTGTTAAAGTCAATGGAAAGTCTATTGAGTTAGGTTACAAAGTCAAAAAAAATGACAAAATATCATTAGACGGCAAACAAGTCATTTCGACTAGAGCAAAACAATCTCATAAACACATTATTTACAATAAGCCAGATGATGAGATATGCACCCGCCATGATAAGAAAAAAAGAAGAACCGTTTATGAATCTCTCCCAAAACTATATAAACAAAGGTGGATTTCTGTTGGTCGACTTGATTTGACAACAACCGGATTGCTTATATTTACAACTGATGGAGATTTAGCAAACAAGTTAATGCATCCTTCATCTAGTATTATCAGAGAATATGTAGTTAGAATTTTTGGAAACCCAACAAGCGATGAAATTAATATATTAAAAAAAGGGGTCCAACTCGATGATGGTTTGGCTAGATTTAATAGTATTGATCAAATTTCAAAGAAAAAAAAATTAAATTCTTGGTACAAAGTAGCCCTCTCTGAAGGAAGAAATCATGAAATTAAAAGGATGTGGGATACAATTGGTTACAGAGTAAGCCGTCTGATGAGAGTAAGCTATGGTCCGATTGCTTTACCAAGAGCACTGAAAAAAGGAAAATACAGTCATTTAAGTAATCAGAGTGTTCAAGATTTGTACGATTATATTAATGGTTTGGGTGAAATTTAATATTGAGCATCTAGGCTCATATAATTTGAGCCGATACTTTCATCGCTGAGAAAATATAAGTAGGGATTTAAAATATCCTCTGGATTTTTTAAATGATCTCTATCTTCCGCTGGGTAGGCCTGAAGCCTCATTTTTGTATTAACGGCTCCTGGATTTATTGTGTTTACTCTCATTTTGATATGGTCATTTTCATGAGATAGCATTTGACTCAAAGCTTCAATTCCAAACTTTGAGACACAGTAAGCTCCCCAAAATGGCTTTGCTATTTTTGAAACATTACTTGAGGTGAAAATNACAGATGGTGAATCCGATAANTTTAATACNCCAAACAATGCTTGAGTGAGAACGAATGGNGCTGTTAGATTTACATGCAATACTTTCTGCCAGACTTCAGGCTTATATTGCTCAATNGGNGTTTTGTCNCCAAGAATACCAGCGCAGTGAACNAATCCATCGAGTCTNTTGAAGTTNTCATGAATATCATCTGATAATTTGANGTAGGAATTTAGATCTGCAATTTCAAAATCTAANAGAGCTATAGAAGGTTTATGNCATTCCTTNTCAGCAGCAATNTCATCAGANAGTAATTCAAGTTTTTTTTTGTTTCTGCCGTGTAATATAATTTTTGCACCCAATTTGGCAGTTTTTTTTGCTAGNGCCTTTCCNATTCCGTCGGTTGCNCCAGTAATNAGAATAATTTTATTGTTCAGTTTAAAATTAATATTCGTTGGTATTGTATGAATTGATTCTTTCATTTTTATTCTTTGTTAGGNTTTCTNGTAGTTACATCAATTTGATTAAGTTTATTCAAGGTTTTTTTGGGGTTTGCACCAAGCTCTTTAAATTTTCGTGCACCAGGGAGAACTCTGCTCTCAAGTGAGCTTATGGCTTTATTGTANGTATCAACACTGCTGGATAGTTGANTGCCAAGTTTNTCTATATGATTTACAAANGCNAACAANCTTGAATGAAGATCTTCTGCAAGCCTTCTNATTTCCTGNGCATTATCAGCAAGACTGTGTTGTCTCCACCCATAGTGAATCGCCTTGAGCAACGCGATAAAACTTGTGGGTGTTGCAAGAATGACCTGATTAGATAAAGCAAATTCAATTAATTCATTNTCTTCATTTAAAGCTGAGCTCAAAAATTGATCTCCAGGTATAAATAAGATTACGAAGTCTGGACTATTTTCAAATTGATCCCAATAATTTTTAGTAGACAGCTTTTTTATATGATCTTTTACATTTTGAGAATGTTTTTTAAGGAACATCTTCTGTTTATTGGTATCTGATGTTTCCATCGCATCAAGATATGCTTTTGTTGATGTTTTGGCGTCAACAACCAATTCCCGCTTATCAGGCATTTTTATAATCATGTCCGGCCTAATAGTTGCATCTTCAGATTTTGTATGGACCTGTTCACCATAATCACAATGCTCACTCATTCCAGCTAGTTCAACTAATCTTTTTAATGTAATCTCGCCCCAACGGCCCCGTACCTCTGGGCGTTTGAGAGCATTAACCAAGTTATTAGTTTCATCAAATAAAGATTTATTTGTCTTTTGCATTTCCTGTAATTGAGCTTTAATTCCCCCATAGGCCTGACTTCTGGATTGCTCGAGTTGAGAATTTTGAAGTTGAATCTTATTAAGCTCTTTTTCGATCGGATTGATTAAACCTTGAATTGCGTTTTCACGTTTTTTAAGTTCATTTTTAGAAATTTCTTGGTGTTTGCTTAAATTTTCTTCAGCCAATCTAAGAAAATTTTCACTATTTTGTTTTAGCGATTTATTGGATATATCCTGAAATGCTTCTTTAAGCGGAGATGAAGCCGCATCAATAGCCTTATTTCTCTCACTCTCTAATTCATCTTGATGTTTAATTTTCAAATTTAGAATTTGATTTTCTTCTCTAAGAATTGAGTTACTCCTGTTTTTGAGTAGAAGGGTGCAAATTACACCAAGTACTAAACCAAAGAAAAATATTGTTATATCTGAAAAAAACATTTAACTATTTATAGCAGTCCTTTTTTTATTATTTTATTTAATGCTAACGGAGATCTCGCACTTATATCAGCATCCCATGATTTTGGATCATCTTCATCTTTAATATACCCATATTCTGCAGAGACGGTTTTCATATTAGCAAGCCTTCCTGCTTCAATATCCCTTTTTGCGTCACCCACGTACATAATATTCATTGGGTCAATATTCATTAATTTGCTTGCAATTATTAACGGCTTGGGGCTTGGTTTTCTGTCTCTCAATGTATCACCACAAACTACATAGGGGCAGTATAACTCTAAACAATTTAAAAGTTGCAATGTCATTCTAGTGGGCTTATTGGTTACAATTCCCCACATGAAATGATTGTTTTCGAGAAAAAATAATAAGTCATCTAGATGAGGAAATATTTGAGATTCACTTGAAAGATTCTTTTCATAAG
>PBVS01000056.1 GCA_002728725.1 Woeseiaceae bacterium | reverse complement strand
TCTAAAAAGTACCGATCGTGGGTTACCGCAATTACGGTTCCTTTGTATTCTTCTAGAAATCTTTCAAGCCAGGCTACAGATTCTGCATCTAGATGGTTTGTTGGTTCATCCAGCAGGAGCATATCTGGTTCTGATAAGAGCAAGCGACACAGCGCGACTCGTCTTTTTTCTCCACCAGACAGATTGGTGACTTTTGAATCCCAGGGAGGCAACCTAAGTGCATCAGCGGCAATATCCAATTTTCGATCGAGTTCCCATCCTCCGCAGGAATCAATTGCGTCTTGCAATTTTCCTTGCTCTTCAAGCAAAGCATTCATTTCATCTTCGCTCAGTTCTTCTCCAAAACGCATACTGATTTCGTCAAATCTGGTCAGCAGTGATTGAATTTCACTGACTCCTGTTTCAACGTTTTGTCTGACATTTTTTTCCAAATCCAATTCGGGCTCTTGAGGCAGGTAGCCGATTTTTATTCCCGCTTGAGGTCTGGCTTCACCATCAAATTCTTTATCTAACCCTGCCATAATTCGCAAAAGCGTTGATTTACCTGAACCATTAATGCCAAGCACACCAATTTTAGCACCAGGAAAAAAAGACAGAGAAATGTCTCTTATGATAAATTTCTTAGGTGGCACCATTTTTGCCACACTGTTCATGGTATAAATATATTGCGCCATAATAGAATTCGATCCACTAACTAATATTAAAAAGAGAATTGTGAAGACTAAACCGGTATTTGTCTATAAGGGTGAGGCATTAGCCAAATATAATTTTGGTTCAAATCATCCTTTCGGGCCAGAAAGACATGATGCTTTTCATGAGCAGTTAGCTGCTCTTATGATGGGTGAATCCATCAAATATCAAAGCCCTAAAAGTGCAGACGTAGACCAATTGGCTTTATTTCATACCTCAGAATACATTGACAAGGTTTCTGTGGCATCTAAAGATGGCCAAGGTTTCCTTGATCATGGCGACACACCAGCAGTTGCAGGAATTTTTGAGGCTGCTTGTCATGTTGTTGGTACTACCTTGTCCGCAGTGGATTCCATTATGAATTGTGAGACAAAACGCGCATTCGTTCCAATTGGAGGCTTGCATCACGCAATGCGAGATCGAGCAAGTGGTTTTTGTGTTTTTAACGACTGTGGTATTGCTGTAGAGCACTTAAGAAAAAATTACAATATACAGCGAATCGCTTACATTGATATCGATGCACATCATGGTGATGGAATGTATTATCCATTTCAAGATGATCCATATTTAATCTTCGCTGATGTACATCAAGATGGCAGAACAATCTATCCTGGTACTGGAGACAGGTCAGAAATTGGAACCGGTCAAGCGAAGGGAACCAAACTCAACATCCCGTTGCCTGTAGGCGCAAACGATGCACATTTTCAGCGTGCGTGGACTGAAATTCGAGATCATTTAGAAAGTTATCAACCCGAATTTATTATTCTGCAATGCGGTGCAGACAGTCTTGCCGGTGATCCAATTACACAGCTTGAGCTGTCTGAAAAATCACACCATATGGCAGCAAAGTCACTTTCGTTGATTGCCGAAAAATGCTGTCAAGGAAAACTGGTTGCCTTGGGTGGAGGAGGGTATAATCTCGATAATATCGCTAAGGCATGGACAGCGGTTGTTGAAGGACTTATTGATTAAATAAAAACAACACATCGGTATTTTTCCATGAATGAAAAAGCAAAACATTTATTTGAGATCCACAAAGAGGGCTTGCCCAATTCAGTGCCTATCTTTCCATTGGATAATGTCTTATTGCTTCCTTTTGGTAACTTGCCTTTGAATATGTTTGAAAAAAGGTACGTAAAAATGACCATGGACAGCTTAAAATCTCATAGAATGATTGGAATGATACAACCAAAAAATGGCCCTGAGGAGCTTTTTCAGATGGGATGCTTGGGAAAGGTAACGTCCTATACTGAGACTCGAGACTACCGAATCATGATAAATCTAGAGGGTATCTGTCGCTTTAATCTGAAGACTAAAATGCTTGTNGAGGATGGCTATTATCAGGCTGAAATAGATTGCAGTAATTATTTGGATGATCTCGATGTCATTGAGCCAGAAATAAATCGTAANGAACTTATCCAAAAATACATTAACTTTTTCGAATTAAAAAAACTCGATATCGATTTCAACACGCTCNCTGAAACTTCGAATATACAACTTCTCTCAACACTTCCNATGATTGCCCCGTTTGACAAAATGGATAAACAGGCAATTTTGGAATCAATCAGTCTCTCAGAGCGAATAGANACGATAAACTCAATTTTGGATATNAATACNTTCCAAATAGACNCCGGAGTGTCTAAACATTAAAAAGATNNCTATCTTTTTGATTTTTCTGGCTTGATTTTCAATTTAGGAGTTAAAATANAGANAAATGCCCATATAAATGAAATTGGGNNCTCAAATTTACTNTAAAAGAAAATCTGNTTNAGTGAGGAAAAAATGTTCTCTAATACTTCATCAATTTCTGCTTNTGATTCTGAGTTGTATGACGCCATTCAAAAAGAAGAAAATCGTCAAGANCAGCACATCGAATTAATTGCTTCTGAAAATTATGCCAGTCCAAGGGTTATGGAGGCACANGGGTCAGTACTCACAAACAAATATGCTGAGGGTTATCCCTCAAAGCGATATTATGGTGGTTGTGAATATGTTGACATNGCAGAAGATCTAGCTATTCAGCGTGTCAAGGAGCTCTATGGCGCTGATTATGCGAACGTTCAGCCACATTCTGGATCGCAAGCTAACACGGCTGTATTTTTAGCNTTACTCAATGCCGGCGACAAAATTCTTGGCATGAGTTTNTCTGATGGNGGTCATCTTACCCATGGAACATCAGTTAACTTTTCNGGCAAACTTTTTGATGCTGCNCAATANGGCGTNAATCCAGAAACAGGATTGATTGATTACAACGAAGTAGAATCTTTAGCAAAAAAACACAGNCCAAAATTACTTATTGCCGGATTTTCCGCNTACTCTCGAGTGCTTGATTGGCAAAAATTTAGGGATATTGCTGATTCAGTTGGCGCCTATTTTCTTGTGGATATGGCACACGTCTCNGGTTTGATAGCCAGTGGCCACTANCCAAATCCAGTTGGTATAGCCGATGTGGTTACCTCAACAACTCACAAAACATTGAGAGGGCCAAGAGGAGGTATTATCCTNGCCAAAGAAAATCCTGATTTGACCAAAAAGTTCAATTCTTTAGTTTTTCCTGGAACTCANGGTGGNCCATTAATGCATGTTATTGCNGCAAANGCCGTNGCNTTCAAAGAGGCATTGAGCCCAGAATTTAAGGATTATCAGGAGCGGGTAATNCAAAACGCACAAATGATGTCTCAGACTCTNATNGATAGAGGNTACAGTATTGTGTCAGGCGGCACAGATAATCATTTAGTTTTNGTNAGCCTAATTGATAAAGGCTTAACTGGTAAGGATGCCGATGCAGCCTTGAGTCGAGCAAATATAACTGTAAATAAGAATACGGTGCCTAATGATCCATGNTCTCCATTTGTTACAAGTGGCTTACGACTTGGAACACCGGCAATAACAACAAGAGGTTTTGGGTTAGATGAGACAAAACTTATGACCACGTGGATTGCAGACATACTGGATGATTTGAATAATGAAGATGTAATAAACCAGGTGAAGAACGATGTAATTGAGCTCTGTTCAAATTTTCCTGTTTATTCAGCCTAAATTTGAGGATTGTCTGAAGAATGAATTGCCCATTTTGCGATCAAGGAGAGACAAAAGTCATCGACTCAAGACTGGCTGGTGACGGCAGACAAATTCGCAGAAGAAGAGAATGCCTTGACTGNAANGAGCGATTTACAACNTTNGAAGGTGCAGAGCTTGTNATGCCNAGACTCGTCAAAACTGATGATCGGAGGGANCCCTTCGATGAGCATAAACTTCGTTCAAGCATGCATCGTGCCCTAGAAAAAAGACCAGTATCATCTGACTTGTTTGAAGAAGCTATGGGACGAATGCTGCATAAGTTAAGAACAATGGGTGAACGTGAAGTTCCTTCTCGTTTAGTTGGTGAGCTGGTAATGGAAGAATTAAGAGGTTTGGATGAGGTTGCCTACATTCGATTCGCTTCTGTTTATCGCAGTTTTCAAGATGTTACAGAATTTCAAAAAGAAGTGAGCCGTCTGCAAAAGCAACCAAAGAAAAAATCAAAGCGCACCCAATTGTCACTATTGCCTGACATCTCAGATAAAACGGGCAAAAAGAAATAACCTTTCTCATGACTGAGTTTACAAAAGAAGAAGTAGGGTATATGTCTGAGGCATTAAGGCTTGCAAAACAGGGATGTTTCACAACCCATCCAAACCCCAGAGTGGGGTGTGTTATTGTTTCAGATGGTGACATTGTGGGAAAAGGCTGGCACCAATCATATGGTGGTCCGCATGCAGAGATTCATGCTCTTCATGATGCAGGAAAAAAAGCCAAGAAAGCAACAGCCTATATCACACTTGAGCCTTGCTCACATCATGGGAAAACCGGCCCTTGTGATGAGGCGCTGATTGAGGCAGGTGTATCCAGAATTGTTTATGCCACTGAAGATCCGTTTGAGAAGAATGACAAAAGTATGCCAGATAAGCTCAATGATGCTGGTATATCAGTCTCTGTTGGTTTATTAAGAGATGAGGCAAAACAATTAAATAGAGGTTTTTTTTCTAGAGTGATTAATAAAAAACCATTTGTAACCCTCAAGCTTGGCGTCAGTATCGATGGTGCTACCGCAATGGAGAGTGGTGAGAGTCAATGGATAACAGGTGAAGCAGCCAGAAAAGATGTTCAAAAACTGAGGGCATCATCAGGAGCAATACTCACTGGATCCGGCACGATTAAAATCGATAATCCTTCTCTAACTGTCAGAGATGAGATGCTTAAAGCTATCGATCCTATTCGAGTAATTATAGACACAAAACTTCAAACAGCCCCAGACGCTAAGATTTATCAGGACGATAAAACTACGTGGATCTTTTGTGTTGATGATGAAAACAAGACTCTTTTTCAGAATAAAAATACCAAGGTATTTAAAGTCGAAAAAAATGGAAATTATGTCAACCTAAGATCTGTTCTTGAGATACTTGCTAAAAAGGGGATTAATGATTTATTGGTTGAGGCAGGATCTCATTTATGTGGCGCGCTAATCAGAGAGGAGCTGGTCAATGAGTTTGTTATTTATCAGGCACCCCTTATTATGGGGAGCAATACTCGAAAAATGTTTCACACGCCGGGATACAATAAATTAAACGAAAGTCTTAGAATTAATATCAAAGAATCAAAAAAATTGGGTGAAGATATAAAAATGATTGCAGAACCGATTTACCGAGCAGAAGCATAATGTTTACTGGAATTGTTCAGTCTCTAGGTATAGTGAAAAACATAAGGCCAAAGGATGGCGATCTAGAAATAACTGTTAAAGCCGATCGAATTGATTGGAATAAAATATCGATTGGAGAAAGCATATCAATAAATGGTATCTGCTTGACAGCTACAAAGATTCACAGCGATGGTTTTGATGCTGATATTTCATCGGAAACCATGAGCGTAACCACACTCAGCAATCTTAAAAAAAATGATCAACTGAATATCGAGCCCTCCCTGACTGTTGGCGATAAGATCGGAGGCCATTTTGTTACAGGACATATTGATTGTGTGGCCGAGATTGTGAGCAAAGAATCTAAGGCTAGAGCAATCTCATTACAAATTGAGGTACCAAATCGAATCGCCCGTTATATTGCGCCAAAAGGCTCGATTACAGTTGATGGAGTAAGCCTTACAGTCAACTCAGTCAATGGCTCAAATTTCAATGTCTATATTATTCCGCATACAGCAAAAGCAACTATCATCGGAGATTATAAGATTGGAGATAAGGTTAATATTGAAATTGACATGATGGCTAGATACATAGAACGTTTGCTTGATAAGCCAAATGATGGCGTAATAACAGAGAAATTCCTAAGAGATAATGGTTATGACCAATAAAGTTGTTAGTACATTACATAATACTTTTTCAAATATTGAAGATATTATCGAAGATGTGCGTAATGGAAAGATGGTCATTATGGTTGATGACGAGGATAGAGAGAATGAAGGCGACCTGATTATGGCTGCCGAGAAAGTTCGACCTGAAGACATAAACTACATGGCCAGATATGGAAGAGGGCTAATCTGTCTCACGCTCACCAGAGAGAGGTGCGCTCAGTTGAGGCTTCCTTTAATGGTTGAAGAAACGGATGAGCATCATACAACCAACTTTACGGTTTCAATCGAGGCGACAAAAGGTATAACTACTGGTATTTCTGCGCATGATAGAGCAAAAACTGTACAAACTGCGGTTGCAAAAAATGCAACGCCAGATCAACTCAGTCAGCCCGGTCATATATTNCCCATTATGTCCCAACCAGGTGGAGTTTTGACCAGGGCAGGACATACTGAAGCTGGCTGTGATTTGGCNAGATTGGCAGGGTTCGAGGCGGCAGCAACAATCGTTGANATTCTCAATGAAGANGGAAGTATGGCAAGGCGGCCGGACTTAGAAAGTTTNTCCAAAAANCACAATATCAAAATAGGTACCATCGCTGATTTGATTCGTTATCGNCTNGAAAAAGANAGGTATGTTGAACGCATATCAAAAAAACAAGTGGAAACAGAATACGGTAAATTCACTCTGTATTGCTATGATGATCANGTAAATCAGTCCGTTCATGTAGCANTGGTTAAAGGAAAATTAACAGAAAAAGACGANCCTCTGGTAAGAGTGCACATTCAGGATACGCTTGGTGATGTTTTGAGNGTAAAAGCCTCTTCACTTGGATGGCCAATAAAAGATGCNATTCAAAGAATTGCTGCCGAAGATAAAGGTGTGGTGGTCATCCTCAGAGAGCAAGAATCTTCAAGAGATTTAATGGATGCAGTAAACGGATTGAAAAAAAGAAGTGAGCAGGTAAGAGAAGCTAAATTTACAGATGAGAGTCTGAGAACTTACGGCATTGGGGCACAAATTCTTCGTGATCTTGGAGTAAAGAAAATGCGNGTTTTATCTGCCCCTAAGCAGATGTATGCCATATCAGGATTCGATNTAGAAATTAGCGAATATGTTAANAANTAAAGACACTATTGAAAGAGGAAGAAATGACAGAGGTTAAAATAACAGAAGGCGATCTGCANCCAAGAGAAGCAAGGTTTGCAATTGTGGCTTCACGTTTTAATGAGTTTGTTGTGAATGCTCTANTAAAGGGTAGNCTCGATTGCNTNGATCGACATGGTGTAGATAAAAATGCTATTGAANTAATAAAAGTACCAGGTGCTTATGAAATTCCCTTGGCTGTCAGTAAGCTTGCTAGAGCTAAACGTGTCGATGGAATTATTGCATTGGGAGCCGTTATAAGAGGTGCAACATCTCACTTTGATTATGTATCAAGTGAATGNGCTCGAGGACTGTCTGAAATTCAGAGTCAGGANGGTATTCCTGTCGGTTTTGGTGTTTTGATGGTGGATACNCTTGAACAAGCGCTCGAGAGAGCGGGTACTAAGGCCGGCAACAAAGGCGAAGAGGCAACATTAGCGGTCATTGAGATGGTTAATTTGCTTAGAAAAATAGATTAATCGTGTCAGAAAAAAAAGCGAATCCAAAATCTCTTGGAAAGCGCGGCTTAGCAAGACTCACCATTGTACAAGCGCTTTACCANATGCAAATTGCAGAACATCATAAAGATGAGATTCTTTCTCAAGTCAGAGAGAGGGAGCAGTATCAAGAAATTGATAAATCCTACTTTACAGAAGTCTTTACATCAATTTGCGATGATTATGAGCAGTATTTCATGGAACTGCAGGATTATCTTGATCGGCCGATCGAACAGATTGATCCAATTGAACTGGGAATACTGATGTTGGGTTATTGTGAGTTGAGAATAAAACTAGATCTTGATGTGCCAGTCATTATAAATGAGGCGGTAAATTTAGCTAAATGTTTTGGGTCTCTAGATGGTCACAAATACATTAATGCANTTCTTGATAAAGCAGCAAAGAAAGTGAGAAATAATTTANAATAGNANCAAAGAATTCTTATGAACGAGTTTGAAATTATTCGTCGTTATTTCGAAAGTAAAGATTTGCCTGTATCTGTAAAGCTCGGTGTTGGTGATGATGGTGCTATTATTCATAACGACCCAGGAAAGAATCTAGTTGTAGCCACAGATACTCTAGTAAGTGGGGTTCATTTCCCTGCTGATTCTTCTGCGTGCGATATTGGTTATCGCTCNGTCGTGGTGAATGTATCCGACATAGCTGCNATGGGAGGCAAGCCGGAATGGATGACATTGGCCTTATCTNTAAGNGAAACAAATCCNGAATGGTTGAAAGGTTTTTCAAAAGGATTATTTCTTGCCGCTGATGANTATTCACTGCATCTAATTGGNGGGGATCTAACCAAAGCTGAACAAAATATCATAACCATACAGATGATTGGTGAAGTTGANACAGACGCTCAATTATTGAGAAGTAACGCTCAACCAGGAGAACTCTTATTTGTTAGTGGTACCCTTGGTGACGCGGCAGCAGGCCTCGAGCAATTTGAAAAAAAAGCGGCATTAAATCAATATAATCAATATTTGATTGAACGTTTTTTTCGACCAACGGCTCGAGTTGATATCGGTCAAGCCATTATGGATTANGCGTCATCATCAATTGATATTTCGGATGGTCTAATTGGTGATCTTAAGAAGATTATGAGTGCTTCAAATGTCGGTGCATTGATAAATATAGAGGATATTCCGCTGTCCAAGGAGATGCTGAAAATCTATGATCCAAAANAATCTCAAGCTTTTGCTTTGTCTGGTGGCGATGATTACGAATTGCTATTTACCGCGTCAGCTGAAAATCTGTCAAAAATTTTGGATATTTCTAAAGAAATCGATCAGAAAATTACACACATTGGTAATATTACTGAAAATAAAAATCTAGAATGNCGCAAGGAGGGAGTTATTTATGAATATCAGGATGAGGGTTATCTGCATTTCAAGTAGAAANTTTTACTCATGNCAAAAGACATNACCTCCACATACAGCAAAACTATNATCATGCTCAGCTCATGCTTTGGAGCAGGAAATATTACAAANGCNCCAGGCACAGTTGGTTCAATTTTTGGTTTTTTTGTGTATTTTTTTTGCATAGGCCTTTTGATGAGNACAAAAATTACAATAGCGATAGCNATCGTAATCAGCGGTATTTGGATATGCAGGCAAGCATCAGAGATTCTCGACTCACATGATCATCCGAGTATAGTCTGGGATGAAATGGCCTCAATGTTTTGCCTTCTTTTGTTTGTTCCGAAT
>PBVS01000055.1 GCA_002728725.1 Woeseiaceae bacterium | reverse complement strand
GGCCCCATATCCTTGCCACTGTACGCAACTGTGAATACAAATATGATTGCAAAAATAGGATAGAAGCTATATGGAATGGACTTTAAAAATACTGTATACGCTGGCTGATCCAGTTCGGGAATGGATTTCAAAGCGGTATCAATCAAACCAACTTCGTACCCTATCCATGTTGTGATTAATGCAATACAAACAACTGGTGCTGCTGTTGAATCCACCAGATAAGCGAGTTTTTCACGAGATATCTTCAGGTGATCTGTGAGGGGTCTGGCTGTGTTACCCACCACCAAGGTATTACTGTAATCATCAAAAAATATCATCAAGCCCATCAACCAAACGGAGACCTGTCCGCCAATTGCAGTTTTTGCTTTGCTGACAAGAAGCATAACAATGCTATTCATTCCTCCATTTCTCGTGATAATTCCTACCATCCCACCAATCATCATTGAAAAGAGAATGATTGCGGCATGATCTTCATTTGATAGGGCTTTGACAACATAGATTTGAAAGCCATCCAAGAGTCCTTTAAATATGCCTGACAGCGACAATGGATAAAGTGCTGCTGCACCAAACCAAATTCCAGCAATCAATGCAGGAATAACATTCCTTAAAAGCAGTGCCATAATTATTGCCAACAATGGCGGTAAAATTGATATCCATCCTGGAATCACTCTGATTTGTTTGCTTGCTAATTCACTTCCTGAGCTAACAACGGAAAGTTCTTTTTGGCCTGTGGAGTCAAATTGTATATTTGCCGAAAAAACACCCTCCTCATTGGGAATGAGTTGAGTTACCTGGTCATCGTAATACAGGTCAACGCTCTCGATATTTTGGTCTGAATTTAGCATGACTTCGAAAGGAACTTCGCTCAACGCTAATTTTGGCAGTATTATCTCGGCTCCTATCGATGAACCGGTATACGCAAGAAAAAAAATAAACCCCAGGAACCTATTGATAACCGCCTCCATAAATGAGCAGCATTTTACTGAAAAAATGATAATAGCATGTAATTAAGATTTGTTAGTAATCGGGGTTCAATCTATCCGAGGCCTTTTTCAGTACTGCACCTAACTCAATCCTTTTTTTAGAATTCATTCTGTGAGTTGGGCCTCCGATTGATAAGGCCCCTTGAATATTCCCAACCGCGTCAAAAACAACCGTTCCAACGCAACTGTATCCTGGCTCTAATTCATCAACACTTTCTGAGAACCCNCTTTTGAGAATCACTGCATTCTGTTTTTGTATCTGCTCTTTAGAGGTGATNGTTTGTTTNGTTAATGCTGGGAATTTTTCTGGCAGNCCATCAAAGAAGAAAGGATCATTTGCAATGTATGCCTTGCCGCTGGAGGTAGCATGCATTGGCCAGCTTGTTCCGATATTCCCAGATGCAGCAACAACATGACGTCCTGTTACTTCATCAATTATGAGCATGCCGTCTTCAACCGGCACCTCCAATTGTGCTGTCTCTCCAGTATCTCTGGCTAATATTTTTAATATTGGTCTCGCTCTTCTCCTTAGATCACTACTGGAGAGTGCTTGCACTCCAAGTGCCATAAGACCGTTTCCAAGGCTGTATCGCCCTGTTAATGAATTTCTCTGTATCAAGCTCTCACTTTGAAGCGCCCTTAACAAGCGATGCGTTGTTGTTTTGTTGAGCTTCGCTCCAAGACTCAATTGCGTTAANGTCAACTCAGGTTTTTCCAAAGAAAACAGTTTCAATAAACGAACTGCTCTGAGTGCNGCTTGAGCACCTTTCGGTGGATTATTTTTTTTCATGTCACGTCATAATATGATTTATCAATTCATATTATGATATCTCAAATCCTCAATAATTTGTATTAAAGGTTTATTTCTTCTATATAATGTTTGTGANTAAAAATACAAAGCATTCTTAATGACAAAAAAATTAAAAACAAAGAATTCTTCTGTTCTAAAAAAGTTTTTGAAGAAAAACCCAAAAACCATAGAAATGGAGATATTGGTAGCAGACATACACGGTGTTTTGCGGGGAAAACGAATTCGTTCCAATGAATTTGAGAGTGTTTTTAAAGACGGTTTCACAATGCCAGGAGGAACAGTNCTGCTGGATATACTTGGAGGTGCTGTNCCTGATATCAGTTGGTCAGGTGATGATGGTGACCCAGATACTGATGCTGAAGTAATAGCTGAGAGCCTNGTCCCGATTCCATGGGCAAAAAAACCATCAGCTCAGGTGTTATTTAATTTTAACAATGACAAAGGCGACCTGTTTTTTGCNCAACCGAGATCTGTGCTCAGTGATGTNTTAAATAANGTAAAAAAGACAGCACCAAAAATTGTGATGGCTGTTGAACTNGAATTTTATCTTTTGGATGGAAATGCANATCGACCGAAACCAAAAACATCGCTTATCCCAGGAATAGGGAGACCTCAACCTGGACCTCAGGTCTACCATCCAGATGACCTGTGGGATATTGAAAATTTCCTTGATGATCTNCATAAAAATTGTGAAGCACAGAACATTCCAGCAGGAACGACAATTTCTGAATACGCGCCAGCCCAATTTGAAATAAACTTACATCACGTTGATGACCCTCTGCTTGCCTGTGATCATGCTGTTTTATTGAAAAGAGCAATAAANGCNACTGCAAGGCAACACGGTTTCGTAGCGTGTTTTATGGCCAAACCTTTTGAGGAAGAATCTGGTTCAGGNATGCACATCCACATGAGTGTTTATGANAAGAAAAATAAAAACATATTCTCAAAGAATCAAGATAAAAATGTTAACCCTCCATTTACTGACAGTCTCAGACATACGATAGGTGGGCTGAAGAAAAGCATGGCTGAATCAACATTGATATTTGCACCAAACGCAAACTCATACAGAAGATTGAGACCCGATATGTTTGCCCCAGTCGAACCCAATTGGGGGGTGAATCACAGAAATGTATCCATAAGAATACCTGTATCAAACGCCAAAAATCTCAGATTTGAACATCGTGTAGCAGGTGCTGATGCAAATCCATATCTGGTTACGGCAGCAATACTGGCTGGCCTAGATCATGGGATCAAAAATCAATGCAATCCTGGAAAGATGGTCAAACAGGGAGAGGTTATTACTCTTGAACAAAAAATACCCAATCGATGGATCAAGGCAATCGATCATTTTGAGAAAAATAAAATNTTACNAGATTATTTTAATGATGAATTTTGTAAATCTTATGCCATGAATCGTCGATTTGAAGAATCAGAATTTAATAATCAAATCAGTAATGTGGATTTTGATTGGTATTTGCGTTCAGTCTAGTTATTTAACTAACTGAAAATTGAGCTCAATTTCATGGCCTTACCCATGTCCCCTTCGATCTTCATTTTACCGGTGATGTAAGCACTCATCGGAGACATATTGCCATCTAACATCGATTCCAAATCCTTGCTGTCTACTATAAATACTGTGTCCGCTGGATTGGAGTCATTTGATACACTTATAGGGCTGGAGTCGCCATTTACATATATACTGGCACCTTCTGTTAGATCAAATCGAACATTAAAACCAAAAGGTTCGTGTTTTTGGACATTTTCAATAACTTTTTGTGTTAACTCTTCAATCATATTTAACGACCTAAATGTTTATCTGTTATATTCTAATTTTATTAATGACTTGCGAATTTAATATTAAAGAATTTAATTTCAAAAACTTATGTTAAAACAATGCGTCCTCGATTACTAATAACAGATGATGAAAGAGATTTACTTGATACTCTTTATTATAATTTCAAAAAGGAAAATTACGATGTATACACTGCATCATCTGGTAAAGAAGCAATCGATATTCTTGATAAACAACCAATAGATCTAGCAATCTTGGATATTATGCTTCCTGATATGTCAGGATTAGATATCTGTAAGCACATTAAGATAAATCGTAATCAAAGTCATACTGCTGTGATTATGCTAACTGCAAAAGGGGAAGAAATAGATAGAATATTAGGCTTCGAATTGGGGGCTGATGACTACGTAGTAAAACCCTTTAGCATGCGAGAATTGACCCTTAGAGTATCCTCATTAATAAAGAGAAACGAAGATAAGAATAAAGATAATAAAATTATTTTTGGAGATATTTCTATTAATTTTGATTCACATATAGTGAAGATAAGTGATCAAACTATAAAACTAACAATAAAAGAATTTAACCTTCTTCATATACTGATAAAGAATCAGGGAAAAGTGATGACCAGAGAAAGATTGTTGAGCAAAATCTGGAATTATAATCAAGATATCACTACAAGAACTGTTGATACTCATATAAGAAGAGTTAGAGAAAAGATCAAAGCCTCATGCGTCTCAATAGAAACCATTAGATCACTTGGTTACAAAATAACAAATAAGAAAAAATGAACCTACCCAAACAAAATGACAATAGGAGTATTACCTCTTTATTGAGTCAAATGAATATTGGTTTTTTGATATTGGATGAATCTGGATCCATAATAAAAATCAATAACTCTTGTGCTAACTTCCTCGGTCTTTCAGATAATGTGGTTGGTTGCTCTATCATTGAATTGCTAGGAGCACATGAATTAGTTGATCTAATTAGAAGTAAAAGTGTATCAGACACCTCGCCTAGAGAAATCAGTGGGCCCAAATCCAGTGGGAGAAAATTTCTTGTCAATACATCTCTAGACGCTAAATCAAATGAGTTAACTATAATCATGATGGATACTACAAGAGTTCATAAACTGGAATCAATGCGACGCGATTTTATAACTAACATCTCACATGAGCTAAGAACTCCTTTAACTGTAATTCGAGCAAATGCTGAAAGTCTTGTTGACGGAGTACTGAAGGATCAGAAAGCAGCTAAGAATTTCTCTGAAGCCATATTAAAAAATTCTGAAAAAATGACAACACTTTTGTCGGATATTCTCAATCTTGCAACGATAGAATCTGGTGAATACTCTCTAGACATAGAAGTATCTGATGCGGACAAACTTATAAGTGATATTGTCAATGGGTATTATGAAAATTTCAAAGCAATATCGTTCCATTTGAATCTAAAAGGTAGCAAGAAAGTATTAATTGACGCTCATGCTTTTAAACAGGTTGTTACTAATTTAATTGATAATGCCATCAGATACGGATCCTCAGAAAAAGGTATAGAAATATATATCACTTCAAGAAATTTAGAATCACAAGTTCGATATGAAATAGAAGATAGAGGAACTGGAATACCATCTGATATGAGAGAGAGGGTATTCGAGCGCTTCTTTCGACTCCAATCTGATAAAAGTAAATCAAATATGGGTGTTGGTTTAGGGTTAGCGATAGTCAAAAATTTAATTAATTTAATGGGTGGCTCTGTTGGTAACGAAGCGGCCTTTCCAAAAGGCACAACTTTTTGGTTCACTTTGAACCGATCTTCATAAAAAATTTCAAAATTGCGACATAATTGTCACAATTTCGTAACAATTCTTCATTAATATCTCCGCTAAATTATCTCGAGGATATCTAGATGGATAGAATTACAGATTTGATAAAAAAATCTCCCTTTGTTCCAATTCAAAAACATATGGAGGTCTCCCTAACAAGTACGGAGGAACTTCTAAACTTTTTTGAATCCGCTACGCAATCAAAATGGGATGAAGCTCAAACTACTCGAAGAAAGATAGTCGACCTTGAACACAAAGCAGATGAATTAAAAGCTGAGGCAAGAAGTCTTGTACCTAAGAGTATATTCCTGTCTGTGCCAAGAGAGGATGTTCTAGAGTTAGTTAAAATAGCAGACGAAATACCGAATATCGTTAAAAATATCTCTGGCTTGATGATAGGGAGACACATGGAAATCCCTACGGCATTAATTCCTAATTTTATGAAGTTCGCTGGAGAATGTGCTGAGGTCTGCAGAATCGCGTCTGATGCAACCAATCAAATTGACGAATTATTTCAATTTGCATTTGGGGGGAATGCTGCTGAAGAGATGCAAAAACTTCTTACAGAATTGGATTTGATGGAAGATCGTTGTGATGAAACTGAAATTATTCTCAGGAGCGAATTATTCAAAATTGAAAAAGACCTTCCTCCAATTGATGTGATGTTCTTATACAGCGTTATCAATAAGGTTGGAGAGCTTGCTGATACGGCAGAAACTGTTGGTCATCGCATCTCTCTGATTGCATCAAAATAAAAAAGGACTAAAAAAAATGGACATAATTGCAAATTACGGATGGTACTTATTAATTAGTGGATGCATCTTCGGATTCTTCATGGCTTGGGGGATTGGAGCGAATGATGTGGCAAACGCCATGGGAACTTCTGTTGGAGCAAGAGCATTGACACTAGCTCAAGCTATAATTGTCGCATGCATATTTGAATTTGCTGGTGCCTATTTAGCTGGTGGAGAAGTTACATCAACAATAAGAAAAGGGATTATTGATCCATCATTATTGACGGATACACCAGAATTATTGGTCTTTGGTATGCTGGCAGCTCTTCTAGCAGCTGGATCATGGTTACTCATTGCTTCTTACAATGGCTGGCCAGTTTCAACAACACACTCGATTGTCGGTGCTATTGTTGGGTTTGCTGCAGTTGGTATTAGTGTTGATGCAGTAAGCTGGAGCAAGGTAACCTCAATAGTATCGAGTTGGGTTGTGTCTCCTCTAATGGCAGGAACAATATCTTTTATGATTTTTAGAAGTGTTCACCACTTAATCCTTGATACCGATGATCCATTCAATAATGCAAAAAAATATGTTCCAGGTTATATGTTTCTCGTTGGATTTGTACTTGCCGGTGTCACCCTTCTAAAGGGTCTAAAGCATATCGGGCTTGATCTTAGTTTCTATGAAGCCATTCAATACTCAATTCTCATTGGTCTTGGTATTGCTTTTATCGGAAGTAGATTCCTAAAGAAAATAAATAACACCAAAGTGGAAAGAGGCGATGTTGTATTCGATGGTGTAGAGAGAGTATTTGCAATATTGATGGTATTCACAGCTTGCGCGATGGCATTCGCCCATGGTTCTAATGACGTGGCGAATGCTGTGGGGCCACTTGCTGCAATTGTTAGTGTTGTTCAATCCGGTGGAGAAATAGCCGCAAAATCGGCAATGCCTTGGTGGATACTCCTTGTTGGCGGTATAGGCATAATTTCAGGTTTAGCTATGTTAGGTTATAAAGTAATAGAAACAATTGGAAAAAATATCACGGAGTTGACTCCAAGTCGTGGCTTCGCGGCTGAATTAGCAGCTGCAACCACCGTCGTGCTTGCTTCGGGAACCGGTCTCCCCATTTCAACAACACATACATTAGTTGGAGCAGTTCTTGGTGTCGGTATAGCCAGAGGATTATCTGCAATTGATCTGAGCGTTGTTGGAAGGATAATAGTTTCTTGGATCGTAACTCTTCCAGTTGGTGCAGGATTATCAATCCTGTTCTTCTTCACTCTTAAGGGAATTTTCAGTTAAATGATATCCTCTAATAGATATAGAGCTTTCTTTGTAATAACAACTCTGCTCATATTTTCCATTGAAGATTCGATGCTTGCATCCGAAATAGATAAAGCTTGGTATGACAAAACCGAAATAAATGGAGATTTCAGATTACGGTATGAAGGTATTTACAAAAAACCAGGGCAAGACACTGACAGAGAGAGATTCAGGTTGAGACTTGGTATGAAATCAAGAGTAAATGAATCCATTAATTTTATTATGCGTTTAGAGAGCGGTGCTCAAGATCCAGTATCTTCAAATCAGACAATCGGAGATAATTTCTCGGGAAAAGATTTTGGAATAGGAAGAAGCTACATTGATTGGAAGATAAATAATAACGCGAACATCTTTGCTGGAAAAATGAAGTTACCATGGATCAGACCTGGCGGTAGTTCATTACTGTGGGACGGCGATTTAAATCCCGAGGGAATAGTAATGTTTATAAGTAATGAAAGACTTTTCATGAATACTGGAGTCACTGTCATTGAGAGAAGTTCCGATAATTCTACCTCGTTGTTTTCTTTTCAGGGTGGAGGGAATTTTACCCTAGATAATA
>PBVS01000054.1 GCA_002728725.1 Woeseiaceae bacterium | reverse complement strand
GGAACCTTGGAGTTTAAGAAAGTAACTTTTTCCTATGATGATAAAGCTAATAAAGATGTTATTTCAGGAGTATCTTTCATAGCAAAAAAAGGGCAATCTGTTGCAATTGTAGGACATTCGGGAAGCGGAAAATCGACACTTATTAATCTCTTACCAAGATTTTACGACTATCAGCACGGAGAGATTTTGATTGATGGGGTTTCAATCAAAGAATTTAAAATTAAAAATTTAAGAGAAAAAATAAGTATTGTGAATCAAGACATCATTTTATTTAATGACACTATTCTTAATAACCTTACTTATGGTGAATTAAAACATAAATCTGAGATAGAAATTCAAACTGCAATTGAGTTAGCAAAGATAGATCAATTTACTAGCGAATTTCCGAAAGGATTAGATACTATAGTAGGTGACCGAGGTGCCATGTTATCAGGCGGCCAAAAACAGAGGATTGCAATTGGCAGGGCCATATTGAAAAACTCACCTTTCTTGCTGTTAGATGAGGCAACCTCATCATTAGATACAAAATCTGAAAGCCAGATTCAGGAAGCTCTAAAAGAATTAATGAAAAATAGAACAACATTGGTTGTAGCTCACAGATTATCAACAATCGAGAATGCGGATTTAATTTTAGTTCTTCACAATGGTGAGATTATTGAGAGAGGCACTCATAATGAGTTGATAGAGAGGGGGGAACATTATGCAGATCTACACAGACTCCAATTTAAGAGCAGTTAATCCAAATTATGTTTCAATTTTTTCTTCAGAAAATATGGTATCGAGAGAATTTTTTTAAGTACTTGTTTATGCCTTTAAGCTGGGCATTTNATGTTTGCTTAATTCTAAGGAANAAAGCTTACCAGATNGGTCTCTTCAAGATATATAAAGCGAAATGTCCTGTCGTGGTGATAGGNAATATTACTGTTGGTGGAACCGGAAAAACACCNATAACAATATGGCTTGCAAATTATTTTATATCAAAAGGATATAAACCATTAATATTATCAAGAGGTTACGGAGGTAAGATAGGTGATCATCCAATTGAAGTATCAANAAACNCGGATGTAAGCATGGTTGGAGATGAGCCATTACTTATGGCGTCTAAACTAAAATGTCCAATCATTGTTCATCCATCAAGAATTCAGTCCTTAATATATATAGATGATAGAAAATTTGATTTGATTTTATGTGATGACGGCCTGCAGCATTATCAATTAGATAGAGATTTTGAGATTGCCGTAATTGATGGTGACAGAAAGTTTGGTAATAAATGTCTGCTTCCAGCTGGGCCACTGAGGGAGCCAATTTCGAGATTATCGGAGGTTGATATCTCTCTGATAAATAATTCAAACCAAGAATCAATANAGGGCAATTCATTTAATTTAGTAGGAAAAAAAGTCATTAATGTNCGCACCAATGAAGTAAGATTGATTGAAGATTTTGAGGGACATGAAGTTCATGCTGTTGCNGGCATTGGTAACCCAGATAGATTNTTTAATTTTCTTGAAAAGAGAAAGATAATAGTGANGAGNCATCCATTTGAAGATCATTACAACTATGATTCCTTGGAGTTAGAATTCGATGATGGGCTTGATATCCTGATGACGGAGAAGGATATGGTTAAATGCAAAGATTTTAATAATAAAAAANTATGGTATGTACCTGTAGAAGTTGAATTTGTTAAAAGTGATATGAAATGGCTGAGCGATATTGAAGAGTTGGCAAGGAAAGCTTAGATGACTGACTATAAAATTATTATCCCAGCAAGATACAATTCAAAGAGGTTTCCTGGTAAGCCACTTGTAAAAATTCATGGCAAGACCATGCTTGAACGAGTNTGGCTAAACGCAATGGATAGCGCTGCATCAGAAGTTATCATCGCTACCGANGACCATAGAATAGAAGCAGTTGCGAAGAATTTNGGTGCTCATGTTTGCGTTACCTCTAATGAGCATAAATCAGGAACTGATCGAATTATTGAGGCAATTGANATACTTGNACTTAGAGACGATGAAATAATNTTGAATGTTCAAGGNGATGANCCCCTTCTNAGTAATAAATTAATGGANGAATGTGCATCTCTAATATCAGACAAAGNGGAGTGTATTGGTACGCTNGCATCACCTTTCACNAAAGGNGAGAGATTAGATGATCCGAATTCAGTTAAAGTGCTAGTTAACACTCGGGGATATGCTATTTATTTCAGTCGAGCACCGATCCCATTCAATTGCCAAGAAAGTAAATTAGAGAAAAACAATGCTATTTTTCTCCATCATGGTATTTACAGCTACAAATGCAATACTTTAAGAAAGCTGCCTAAATTAACTATTCCATCTGTTTTTGATGGTGAAAATCTTGAGCAGCTTAAACCATTATATAATGGGCTTAAAATCAGGGTAGGTGAGGCTAGTAAAAGACCAGGTCCTAGTGTTGATGTTTTTGAAGATGTCAGACTTGTTGAAGAAGAGCTTATGAAATAATTTAAATTAATTCACTCATCATCAATTGGCCAAGGCATTAATTTTTCCTTTGCATCATCTTTCTTAGTTGCAGTTTTACTTGTTGATTTAGAACTATCTTTATTCGTTCTTCTTTTTTGTTTGGCGGGTCTTTTTTTATTTATATCTTCTTTTTTCTTCGTGGTATTTTTTTTCTTTTTTTGTAAATTGGACTTCTCTTTCTCTGTTTGATTTTTTTTCTGAGCAGGTTTTTGTTTTTTGTTTTTATCTGCTATTTTTTCATCAGAAGAGATTAAATCTTTTTTTTGGGAATTCGATTTGTTTGGCTTGGTTGTTTTTGCCCGTGATTTTACAGGATCAGTTTTATTATTTTTCTTTTTGTTATATGACCTATCTTTATAGTTTGATCTCGCCTTTCTTTTATTACGGTTATTATAGCGTTTATTTTTTTTNCTTTGTTTCTCATTGTCTTCATCAGATTCAAAAAGATTTTTAAATATACTCCATATATTTTTTGAATTTCCATCTTTATCCTTACNAGGTGGTTTTTTGGGTAACTTTGCATTGCCAACCGCTGGTATTTCAGTAACTCTATTAGTCTCACTTACTTCAGGGATAATTTGTTCGTCTAGTTTTTCCGTTAAGTCAAAACTTTTTCCTAAATTTTCAGGAAGATTTACCTCATCGGTTCTCACTCTCTTTACTTTGAAATGAGGGGTAACGATGGATGAATTTGCAACTAATANAACCTTAGTATTATGGTTGGATTCAATGCTTTGAACCCAGTCCCTTTTTTCATTAAGAAGGTATGTGGCTATATCAATTGGTAGTTGAGCAATTATTTTAGCCGTCATATCTTTTCTTGCTTCCTCACCAATAATTCTGAGTATTGATAACGCCAGTGATTCTTCACTCCTTATACTTCCGATTCCTTTGCATCTTGGGCATATTAATTGATTNGATTCACTCAACGCTGGTTTCAGTCTCTGACGAGACATTTCTAGGAGGCCGAATCGACTTATCTTGCCAATCTGAATTCTCGCCCGATCATTTTTAGCAGCTTTTCTCAGTTGATTCTCAACTTCTCTTTGATTTTTNTATAAGTGCATATCTATAAAATCAATGACNACGAGACCACCCAGATCTCTNAGACGCANTTGTCTTGCAATTTCAATTGCTGCCTCAACATTTGTAGCCACTGCTGTTTCTTCNATATCACTGCCTTTTGTGGATTTGGCAGAATTGATATCTATTGATACAAGAGCTTCTGTNTGATCNATAACAATACTTCCGCCNGAGGGTAAATCAACTGAATGAGTATATGCAGATTCTATNTGACTCTCNATTTGAAAGTTAGTAAATAANGGAACCTCATCATCGTAGAATTTAAGTTTTTTAAGATTCTGAGGCATGACCTGACCAATAAATTCTTTTGCATCTTCATAAGCAGATTTTTCATCAATCAGTATTTCGCCAATATCAAAAGTAAGATAATCACGTAATGATCTCAATACAGCATTACTCTCCTTGTAAACCAAAAAAGGAGATTTCTTTTGAACAATTACGGTTTTTATTGCTTCCCAGATCGCTAATAAGTTNTTTAAATCCCATTCAATTTCTTCAGAAGTTCTATCAATGCCAGCAGTTCTCAATATNAGACTCATGTTTTCGGGGATGTTAATTGATTCTAGTGATTTTCTTGCNTTTTCTCTTTCATCACCGGTAATTCGTCTTGANATACCACCAGAGTTNGATTTATTTGGCTTTAGAACAATAAATCTTCCTGCAAGACTNACAAATGTAGTTAGAGCTGCACCTTTTTTCCCTCGCTCTTCTTTATCTATTTGAATAACAATTTCTTGTCCTTCTTTAATAACATCACGTATATTTGGNCTNTCTTCTGGGTTAATATTTTTNATGAAATATTCGCTGGANATTTCTTTNAGNGGAAGAAATCCATGTCTTTCGGCACCATAATCAACAAATGCGGCTTCCAGNCTGGGCTCTATACGCGTTATCTTNCCTTTGTATATNTTGGATTTTTTTCTCTCNTTNGAGGGTAGNTCGATGTTTAAATCATATAGATTTTGGCCATCTACCATGGCCATTCGCAACTCTTCTTTTTGAGTTGCGTTTATTAGCATTCTTTTCATTTTGCCCTACTTATAATTATGGGCAATGAACATTAAATTTTATTTTAAATACTTGTATTAAATTATTGATATTATTATATTATATATTTTTATTATAGAAATATTAAAAACGAATTTTATTTAGCATTTATATGCTCATTGCCATTATTTTTTTACTATTTCTGATTGTCAGTCAATCAAAAATAAAGGAATTTTTTCAATATGTTTTATATTTATTTATATCTTTATATGGGTATTTTTTATCCATATACTATAAAGATAGCATAATTATAGTGACTTTACTCAATTTTGTGCTTTCTAAAAAATTATTACTATTTGAGAGTTATGACGAATAATAGTCGCAATATAATGACACGAGTCCAAAAGATGATTATTTCTGAGTCTGAGGCGGGGCAGAGAATCGATAATTTTCTGATGCGTAAATTTAAAGATCTGCCCAGATCAAAAATATACAAAATAATTAGAAAAGGTGAGGTAAGAGTTAGTGGCCGCCGAAAACAACCAAGTTATAAAATTAAAACAAATGATGAATTGAGGATTCCACCGCTCTCTATCGCCCAAAAATCAAAACCAAAACTTCCTGTTCATAAAAAAAATATTGAAAGCTACATAATTTTCGAAGATCAAGATTTTATCGTTATTGACAAACCCTCTGGTCTTGCAGTCCATGGCGGCAGCGGAATCAGTGCTGGCGTCATCGAGCAATTGAGATCATTAAAATCAAATGAAAAAGATTTAGCTCTGGTGCATCGTATTGATAAAGAAACATCAGGCTGCCTTTTAAT
>PBVS01000053.1 GCA_002728725.1 Woeseiaceae bacterium | reverse complement strand
CCAATAGTAAATCGAGAAATACCGATCATAGCAGACGATTATGTCGAATCTGATTTTGGTACAGGATGTCTAAAAATAACACCCGCGCATGATTTTAATGATTATGAAGTTGGCTTGAGACATAAATTACCAATTATCAATATATTCAATGACAGTGCAGAGTTAAATGAAAATGTGCCAAAGAAATTCAGAGGTTTATCCAGAGAGAGTGCGAGAGAGGTTATTGTTTCAGAGTTCAAAAAACTTGGCCTTCTTAAAAAAATAGAAAAACACAAAAGCAAGATTCCTAGGGGAGATCGAAGTGGGGTTGTAGTGGAGCCTTATTTAACTGATCAATGGTTTGTTGATATTAAGCCCTTGGCTGAGCCGGCAATTGAGGCTGTCAAAAATAATGATATCCAATTTGTACCCGATAATTGGAAAAAAACATATTTTGAATGGATGGAAAACATCCAAGATTGGTGTATCAGCAGACAGTTATGGTGGGGTCACAGAATCCCAGCATGGTATGACGATAACGGGAATACTTATGTTGGAAAAAATGAAAAAGAGATTAGGCAAAAATTTAAAATAAATAAAGATATTAATCTGTCACAGGATGAAGATGTACTTGATACCTGGTTTTCTTCGGCTTTATGGCCGTTCAGCACGCAGGGTTGGCCTGAAAATACAGAATCTTTAAAAACGTTTTATCCAGGACAAGTTCTTGTAACGGGTTTCGATATTATATTTTTCTGGGTGGCAAGAATGATAATGATGGGGATAAAATTCAAGAAAGAAGTCCCTTTTAAAAAAGTTTACATTCACGGTCTGATTCGTGATCAATATGGTCAAAAAATGTCTAAATCAAAAGGGAATGTTCTTGATCCTATTGACCTTATCAAAGGATCATCGATTGAAAATTTGTTAAAAAAACGAACATCTGGATTAATGCAAAGTCATTTAAAGCCAGAAATAGAAAAAAATACAATAGATGAGTTTCCTGACGGTATTAACTCCTATGGAGCGGATGCTCTCAGATACACCTTTGCTTCTCTAGCAACCACAGGGAGAGACATTCGTTTTGATATGGGGAGAATCGAAGGTTATAAAAATTTCTGCAATAAATTATGGAATGCCGCGCATTATGTAATTGATAATACACATAACTGTAATTTATCTAATGAAAAGATAGTTTGCTCCAATCCAATCGATTTATGGATAAGAACAGAACAAAATAAAACAATTAACAAAGTTCATAAGAATTTCGAAAATTATAGATTAGATCTTGCTTCTCAAAATTTATATGAATTTGTATGGCATGAATTCTGTGACTGGTACATTGAGCTAACTAAAGCAATTCTTAATGATAATTCAATTCAAGATTCTGAGAAGCTAGGAACAAAGAAAAATCTTTTAATTGTCCTTGAGTCAATCTTGAGGCTTCTGCATCCAATCATACCTTTCATCACGGAAGAAATTTGGCTTCATATCAAATATAAATTTTTATTCGAAGATAAAACAATTATGACCAGACAATATCCAATTTATGATGAAAAAGATACGTACAAAAAAGAATCTTCTGATATTGAGTGGATAAAAAAATTCATTCTAGGAATAAGACAGATCAGAGGTGAATTGAACATCTCACCAAAAATTGAACTGGAAGTATTATTGAAAAATTGTACTCCAAAAGACACTAAAATCATTAAACAGCATGAATATTTAATAAAAAGAACAGCGCGTGTAAAAGAAATTAAACTCATGGACCAAAATGAAAGTGAACCATTATCGGCAGCGGCTTTACATGGAAAGATGAAAATTTTAGTTCCACTAATCGATCACATAGACATATCAGATGAAATAGCCAGACTAGAAAAACAAGCGACTACTCTTAAAAATGAGATCTTAAAATCTCAAAAAAAACTAGATAACAAAGGTTTCCGAGAAAAAGCACCGAAAAGTGTAGTTGAGGAAGAACAGAAACGCATTAAAGTCAAATCTCTGTTGATAAATGAGTTAAGCGCACAGATTGATCACTTGATCAAGCTTCGTAATAAGTCGTAATTTCACCCCTTAAACAATAATTCAAAAAGCAATTATCATTAGATGAATTCTTGGCTAATAAAATACAGAGAATCAAAGATTAATTTGGTTGGAAGAGCTATAGGACCAAGTCTTGCAGTATTGATAGTCGATTGTATAAATCAATCAGATGGAAATTGGCTGGTCATAGCAAGAAATCTTAGTCAGGCTGAAAAGTTAAAAAAAGAGATAGAGTTTTTTTGTGGTAACAAATATCCAGTAGATTTATTTCCTGAATGGGAAACCCTGCCCTATGATAATTTTTCTCCACACAAATCGATAATTTCACAGCGTTTAAAAGTCTTGGCTCTAACACAAGAGCTATCAAAGAGAGTCATTATAGTCACACCACCCGCTCTTCTTAATAGACTACCACCAATTGAATACATCACAACTCAAACGCTTATTCTTAAAAAAAACCAGTATTTGGATCACGAAAAATTCATCAATAGGTTAATTGAGAGTGGCTACACCAGCGTCACTCAAGTTGAGGATTATGCTGAGTTTACAAAGAGAGGTTCACTCGTAGATCTTTTTCCAACTGGCTCTGAATTTCCAATTAGAATTGAAATTTATGATGAAAAAATTGAAACAATAAAGTTATTTGATCCGAAAACTCAGATTTCTCACAAAGAAATAAATCAAATAGAATTGCTTCCAGGAAGGGAGTTCCCAGTTGATAAAACTTCGATTGAGCGCTTTAGAAGCAAATTTCGTGATTTTTTTGAAGGTCAGCCATCAAAATCAAAAATATACAGAGACGTATCAGCAGGAATAACCCCTGGTGGCATTGAATATTTTTTACCGCTTTCTTTTAAGCGAACTACAAACTTATTAAGTCACTTGAATTCTAAACATAATGTTTTCATTCCTAATGATATTAATCTTTTATTAAGTGAATACTTTGAGGAAATTACTAATCGCTATACATTACTTACAAANTCTAAAGAACATTATTTACTTCCTCCTGAAAAAGTTTTTTTTAACAANAAAGAGATAAATATTGCCCTAGATANTTTTAATAAAATTACATATGCCCAAAATTCCGTACACGANCAGAATCAATCAATAAATNTAAATACACAATTAAATCCAAGCNTAAAAATTCAAACGACACATAAACATCCGTCTAAGGGATTATTAAANTTTATTAAAAAATACNATGGAAGAATATTATTTACTGCAAATAGCAGNGGTCGTGTTGAGAACCTNATTGATTTTCTTAAAAATCTTCAACTTAATGTCCGTCTAACNAAATCTTGGTCAGCATTTCTAGAATCCGACGATAAAATTTCAGCAATCATCGCGCCCTTTGAAGAAGGTNTNGTTTTATCAGATNTAGAATTAACAATTATTACAGAAGAACAATTATTTCCAAAAAAACCGAGGCAACGAAAACCTGCAAATAAGAAATTAGATCCTGAATTAATCATAAAACAACTAAGCGACCTTTCGATAGGTGCACCTGTAGTACATATCGAATATGGGGTAGGAAGATTTTTAGGGTTAAAAAAACTTGATTATGGATCTGAAAACCAAGAATTCCTTCATCTAGAATATGCAGATGGAGATAAGCTTTATGTCCCAGTGCATTCACTTGAACTGATATCCAGATACACCGGAACATCTCCTGAAAACGCACCACTGCATAAACTGGGAAGTGAGCAATGGAACAAGGCAAAACATAATGCCATAAAAAAAATTAGAGATGTTGCAGCAGAACTTCTCGATATCTATGCAAAGAGATCAACACGAAAAGGTTTTAAGTATCAATGGGAAAAAGGGGATTACGAGAAATTTGAAAATGAATTTCCATACCAGGTTACAGAAGATCAAGAAAATGCCATTAGTTCAGTTTTGGATGACCTTGCAAGTGAAGAACCAATGGACAGGGTAATATGTGGTGATGTTGGTTTTGGTAAGACTGAAGTAGCAATGAGAGCCACACTCATTGCAATATTAAATCATAAACAAGTAGTTGTTCTTGCCCCAACAACACTTCTCGCAAATCAACATGAAAACTCATTTAAAAATCGATTCAAAAATTGGCCAATAAAAGTTGATTTAATTTCAAGATTTCAAAATCAAAAAATAATTGAGGAAGTTAATGATAATATTAAATCAGGAATTACGGATGTGGTTATTGGTACACATAAAGTATTTTCCCATATCAACAATTTTAAAAATTTAGGGCTCGTTATTATCGATGAAGAGCATCGATTTGGTGTAAGGCAGAAAGAAGCAATAAANAATTTAAAAAATAATNTTGATATTCTTACATTAACTGCCACTCCCATTCCTAGAACGCTGAANATGGCTCTTGGAGGTATACGTGAGTTATCTCTAATAACTACACCCCCTCTTAATAGGCTTGCAATCAAAACTTTTATTGAGCCTTGGCAGGATAATTTAATTCATGATGCATGCCAAAGAGAGATTAACCGTGGGGGGCAAGTTTATTTCGTTCACAACAAAGTTGAAGACATCGAATTAGTAAAAATGCGTTTGAGTAAGATCATTCCAGAAATAGAAATCAAAATTGCGCACGGAAAAATGAAGAAGAAAGACTTAGAGAAAGTAATGCTTCAATTTTATGAAAATAAATTCAGTGTTCTACTTTGTACTACAATAATTGAGAGCGGTTTAGATATTCCCAATGCGAATACAATAATAATTAACCGTGCTGATAGGTTTGGGCTTGCTCAACTTCATCAGCTGAGAGGAAGAGTGGGNCGATCACATCATAGAGCTTACGCATATTTAATCTCCTCATCAGAAAAATCAATAACTCCAGATGCTCATAAAAGGCTCGAGGCCATAAGCTCTCTTGAAGANCTTGGTTCAGGTTTTGTGCTTGCATCTCATGATTTAGAGATAAGAGGTGCTGGTGAATTATTGGGAGATGAGCAAAGTGGACAAATACAACAAATAGGATTTTCCTTATATACAGATCTTCTATCAAAGACGGTTGATTCAATGAAAAAAGGCGAAAAAATAAAATTTGATGAACCATTTGATATTGGAACTGAAGTTGACTTGAGGCTGCCCTGCCTTCTCCCCAATGAATATGTTCCTGATGTTCACATGCGATTAATTCTNTACAAGAGAATATCATCTGCTGATATTAATGAGCTAAGTGAATTAAAGATAGAGCTTATTGATCGTTTTGGTTTACTTCCAATTGAAGCTGAATATTTATTTAAAATTACCGCCTTAAAGCATATAAGCAAGCTCTTAGGTATAAAAAAGATAACCATGAACTCAAAAGGGGGTAGTATTATTTTTAAGGAAAATACCGACATAAGTTACGAGAAATTACTAGANCTTCTTAATGAGANAGAGATATATAGAATGAAAGGGCCATATCAAGTAAATATAAAAANGATTTCGAATACCCCAGAAGATCGATTCGAAATCATTGAAAATACTTTAAATAGATTAAAAAACTGACTGTTGTTCTTGTTTACTGATAACTTATGAACTATTTTTGTTAAATGAGTCTGATAATAAATAAAAAATTCTCCTTTAGAATTGTATTGTTTCTTTTTTTTGTTCTTTGTAATTTCAATCTTCGTGCCCAGAACAACAATGATTTGTCAGTTTTTCCAAGCCAACAAATAGAAATCATTATATTTAAATACCTCGATCAAAATTCATCTGGCAATGAAGTCTTCAACAAAATTGAGGAAAATTATCCATTGGAACCGGAGATTCCAAATAATCAAAACGAAGAAGATGTATCCAATGAAGAAGGGTTACTAAAGGAAGTATCAATTTCACTTATACCGACAGCTAGACAGATTTTACTGAAAATAAATGAAAGCAAATCACTTAATATGTCAGCTATTTATAANCGGTTAAACCGGCTACGAGTTTATGAACCTATTATTTGGGGTGGCTGGGAACAACGGCTGACCAATNAGCAAGATGCCTTTCCAGTNAATTTAAGAAGCATAANAAATACTCTTGGNAAATTCGACGGCGATATAAAATTTTATGAAAGCTCAGGTGGAAGATTAAGATTATCGGTTTATATTGAAATGCATGAAGAAATTGAGATACAGGCTAATGAATCAGATAACAGGATTCATGAAAAACAGATAAATCGATACGTAATAAGTAATGATAAAGAAATAAGATATAACGAGCTTAGGTATTTCGATCATCCAAAATTTGGCTTAATTGTAAAAATTCAAAAAAAAGAACCATCAGAGCTCATACAAAAACCAACCCAAGTCAATATAAACCCAGAATCAGGAAACATTTTTGATGTTCTGGATGAGAAACGAAATGAAAAATATGTCTCGTCAATAGATAGAGGTATTGTGGGTTTGAGTAAGTCAGGTCAATTTATCTCATTAACTCTCCAAAGAAATGGCGATTTTACAACGAATATAAGTGATCAATTAAAAATTGATGAACTAAATGAGATGGAAATAGGTATCGACAGATTTTTCTTTGAAATAAATGATGGGCAAAAGAGCTCAAAAAAAGAATTAGACATCCAAATTGTTGGAATTAATGATGCGCCAACCTCAGAAAACAAGACTTTTAATATAGAATCAACTGATACTCACTCTTATTCTTTCAGCATCGATGACTTCGTCTTCAATGATGTAGAAGGCTCTCAACTCGATCATCTGTTAATTACAAANATATCTGAGAACTTTTCTTTATTTGAGGAATATGATTTTGCATCCTGGCCTGTAGAAGAAGGAATGATGATCAAGAAAAAAGAGATTAGCAATTTGAAAGCTTTTTTTGATTCCGATAATGGAAAAACAGCTTCTTTTTCATTCAAAGTCAATGATGGGGNAAAAAACAGTGAGGAAGAATATACCTTTGAGTTTAATTATNATGACACAAATAAAAATTCTGATGAAGAANTCGAAGAGTTGCACCTTTATCAACAGATCACTCCACCCTAATCACCTATAACAAGTTTTCAGGATTGATTGTGAACTTTTCTATTAAATCCTTAGCATTTTTCCATTTTTGATCCTTTTGTAGCTCTTCTCGTGAGTAAGCCTTTTTTCCCGAAACCCTTGCAATTCTTATCATTGAGTTATAATTGCGATGATTTTTTTTTGCTTGAATAACTTTTTTTGTATTTTCACGATCATTGCAAATTAAAATCATATCGCAGCCTGATCGTAATGCTTTATCAGCGCGTGTAACGGTATCCCCATAATTTCTTAATGCGTGCATAGATAGGTCATCTGAAAAAATTACGCCATTGAAATTCAGCTGATGTCTGAGATGATTCTTCATCCAATATTCTGAGATACTTGCAGGTAAATTATCAGCTTCTTTGTAAATAATATGAGCCATCATGACAGCTGGAACTGTATTTTTTCTTATCAGNGATTCATAAGGATATATATCATCAAGTAATTCACTAAATTCTCTTCTATCAACAGGAAGATCTTCATGAGAATCTGTTGCAACAGCTCCATGTCCAGGGAAATGTTTTGCGACTGGAGACATTCCTGATTCCCTCATTCCTTTTGAAAAATGATAAGCTAGATTTTCAACAGCGAACTTATTTTTATGGAAAGATCTGTCACCAATAACTGAACTGACGCCCCAGTCTAAATCAACACATGGTGCAAAACTCAAATCTATACCGACCGATCTTAATTCAGCGCCAATTATCCATCCTGCTGTCTCGGATACCTTGAGTGCAGTTTTAGCATTCATTTCGTATAAACGCCCAATTTTTCGCATTGCAGGAATAAGAGTGAAACCATCACGCAATCTTTGTACTCTTCCACCCTCTTGATCAACAGCCACAAGCAATGGAGGAGATTTGAGATTGCGTATCTCCTGAACTAATTCAATGATTTGTTGGGGGGACTCATAATTTCTACTAAAAAGAATTACNCCACCAACATTCTCTTCGAGTAATAACTGTCTGTCGGCAGAAGTCAGTTCTCTCCCACCTATATCCGTCATTATAAATCCACGCCCCATAACCTAAGACTAAGTATGAAATTTATACAGATCAAGTAAGTTAGAAAATTTCTTATAACAGATAAACAAGCATATGAAATATGTTTAACTATTTCCTGTCAAAAACAGCAACAGATTCAACATGCGATGTATGAGGAAACATNTCNATTATGCCTGCTGACGATAGTACATATCCAAATTGGTTAACGAGTATATCTGAATCTCTAGCCAGAGTCCCTNGNTGACACGAGACGTATACAATCTTATTAGGGTTAAACATTNTGATATTCTTAATAACTTCTAATGCTCCATTCCTAGAAGGGTCCAGCAATAATCGATCGCAAGTTAAATCTTTCCATTTATTTGACACACTCTCGAGATCATCGCATATGAAATCTGCGTTATGNATATTATTGATNNTGGAATTTTGTCTTGCCCTATGAACAAGATCCTCAGAGTATTCGATTCCTATCACTTTTTTTACTTTCTGTGCTATNGGGATGGTAAAATTACCAATACCGCAGAATAAATCAACTNCCACATGATTCTTTTTTAAATCCAGTAGCNCCATAACCTTCATTACCATCAATTCATTGACATTNCCATTAACTTGAATAAAGTCNGAAGATTTGAATTCATTTTTAATGTTTAATTGTTTATGCAAGTAATACAAAGAAATACTGGGATCATCGGCATAAAGAAGTTCTATTGAATCAAGGCCACCTCTTTGAATTGATATTCGTATTTCATTATTTTTACCAAATTCAATTAACTTGATTTTATCTTTTTCATCAGGATCTTTTAGCAAACGAAAAACTAACTCGGTTTGATTGTCACCAATGGCAACCTCAACCTGAGGCAGATAACTATAGATACTTAGAGAACCAATTAGCTGGCTTAGAGGTGTAATCAGCATATTGATTGGATGCTTGAGAACATCACAACGATTCATATCAACAATAAATGGTGCAAATTTTTCTCTAAATCCAACAAGTACACGCTCTTTCTTTTTTACATATTTGACAGCTAAACGTGCTTTTCTTCGATAATTCCACTCACTGCCTTTATCTTTATCAAAAATCGGATTAAGCCATTTTTTAGGTTTCACGCTACCTATTCTGATTAAGCTCTCCTTTAGGTGATNCTCCTTAATTGCNCGCTGCGCAACAATGTCTATATGTTGAAGTGAACAACCTCCACATAAATTAAAAAAATCGCATTGAGGTTCAATTCTTGAATTGCTGGGTTTAATTATCTCTATTAACTCGGCTTCATCATAATTTCGCCTTTTTTTTCTTCTTTTAAAGCGAACTTTTTCACCAGTAATTGCCCCTCTTACAAAGACTTTTTTTCCTTCAGTCGATGCTATTCCCTTACCCTCATGGGTAGAGGATACAATTTCCGCCACCTCNAATTCAGGANTCATTTGACGAGAGCNGTTTATTTTTTCCAAACAGATAAAAACTCATCAAGATGATCTTTCTTTTCTGATTCGAGGGACTCGCGAACGATAGCATGTTCATCGTTCAATTCATTTTCGGTTAAGTTTCCGCGCATAAATTCAAAAGAAAGATAAACTAGATAGGTATTCAAAACATCGGTCTCACAATAGTCTCTAATTTCTTGAATTTTTCCGTCTAACCAGCATGGCCAAACCTTATCTCCACTCATACCAAGTTTTCCAGGAAAACCCAGCATGTTGGCAATTTGATCTAGGCTGGCACGACCTCTTGGTTGATAGCCTGATAATACGTCCATCAGATCTATATGCCTATCATGAAAACGACTTAAATAATTATTGAATCGAAAATTTTTATCTCTAGTTCCTGTTTCCCAGTATTTTTTTGCTTGGACACGATGTCTCAGCGCTCTGTAATGAAGAACTGGCAGATCAAAACCTGATCCATTCCAAGATAGTAGTGTTGGTGTATATTTATCTATTCCGGCAAAAAATCTTTTTATTAGTTCAGGCTCCTCCGAGGTGATATCTCCTAAACTCCATACTTTAAAACCATCGTCTTTTCTCAATGCAACCGAAATTGCGACAATACGGTGTTGGCACAATGAGAGGATATCCGAGTCAGTTTTTTGTTTGTGACTAAAAAGCATGCTATTACCAATGTCTTTGTCAGACAAACCATCCAAATTCATCTGCTCTCTCCCAAAATCAATATCCGGGATTGTCTCTATGTCAAATGCAAAACAGTTCATTTTTTTAAACCTATTTTTTTATAGCTACAGCAAATGCCAAAATCATATTCGCTTCATCTGTAAGGCTAATAAGTATATCCTGTATGCCAAGAGTGTTGAGTTTATTTGTCCCTCTATGAGAAAATATTGTGATTGGTTTTCCGCTAGTTAGATTTATAACGCCCGTATCCTTAATCCAAACACCATCAGAAAACCCGGTTCCCATCGCTTTAACTATTGCTTCCTTGGCTGCAAATCTCATGGCTAAGAACCGCGTTTTATTTTTGACATTTTTAAAGAGCTTTAACTCTTCATCCATCAAAAGCCTATTTACGAAGTGATCTCCAAAACGCTCATATGTTTTTTTTATTCTGGATAGCTCCACTAAGTCTGTTCCTATTCCAAATATCATTTATCTTTCTACGCTCGCGCTTCACTCAGTAGTGAGACCATTTTTTTAACAGCAGCATCCATGCCAATAAACGCGGCTTGAGATACAATCGAGTGACCAATGTTCAATTCCATTATTTCATTAATTGACGCTATATTTTTTACGTTATCGTAATTGAGCCCATGACCCGCATGAACAATTAATCCTTTCTTATAAGCATATTCAGTAGATTTTTTGATTTTTTTTAACTCATTTTGCTTGTTGTGAGACTCGCTATCTGCATAAGCTCCGGTATGAAGCTCAATAACTGTTGCACCAGTTGAAGATGCAGCCTCAATTTGAGCTATATCTGGATCAATAAACAGTGAAACTCTTATACCATAGCCAGTCAATTCATGACATGCCTGTTTTATCTGTTCATAATTACTTTTCACATTTAATCCGCCCTCAGTTGTTAATTCCTCTCTTTTTTCAGGAACTAAACAACAGTCTCTGGGTTTTAGGTCAGAAGCAATTTCTATCATTTCCTTTGTAATAGCCATTTCAAGATTTAAGTGGGTGCTCATTACATTGGAAAAATTATAAATATCTGCATCTTGAATATGTCTTCTATCCTCTCTCAAATGCATTGTTATGCTGTTGGCTCCTGCTTTTTCGGCAATCAAAGCAGCATCTACTGGATCTGGAAAATCAACGCCTCTGGCCTGTCTTAAAGTGGCTATATGATCTACATTCACACCCAAATTCACTCTGTTACCCATACTAATCTCCAAATCTTTTTAGTTCTTCTAAAACCCTTCTCGTTTTTAAACGCCGGCCATCTAAATGAAAATTTATTATACTTTTTAATAATCTATTTGCAGATTTTACTGTCTTTTTCTCTTGAAAATCACCTTGATTTATCGCGTTTATGTCTGTCCCACTGAAAACATATTGATCATTTTTCTTATCTGATATAACCAAACCAATACCGGGATTATACTCATAAAATAAATCATCTCTCACGGGCAAATGGGTCACTGCCTCAAACTCCAAATTAAGACCATAGCCAATTAACTTAAGGAACTCTAACTCAAATTTTCTCAATACAGGAGCAATGTCTCCCGTTTCAATTAGATCCAAGATTGTTCTGCTGTATAAATCAAAGATTTCAACTTGAGGATCATCTTTGACAAGAAATTTTAGTATCAATTCATTCAAATAGTAAGCAGATAACAATGAATCGCCAATTAAATTATAAGGCTTTCCTACAACATCAATCTCAACAAGATTGCCTAAATTCTTTCCTGAATACCATGATAATTTGATAGGAAAAAAAGGTCTCAACAAACCTCTGAATTTAGATTTAGGTGATCTACCTCCTTTGGCTATGATCGATACCCGACCGAAATCCCTTGTAAATATATCAATTATACTGCTGGTATCTCGATATGGCCGCTGATGAAGAATCCAAGTTGGCTGTTTGAGTACTCTCTTTTTGCTGCTCATATCATGAACATTAAATTTCAAAACCCATGCTACGGAGGTCTCTTTCACTGTCTGCCCAATTCTCCTTAACCTTCACCCATAGCTTGAGATGGACCTTCTTTTCAAAATAATTAGCAAGATCAATTCTTGCGCTGCTTCCAATTTTTTTTAAAGCATTGCCATTTTTTCCTACTACAATTCCTTTTTGACTCTCTCTTTCAACCCAGATTACCGCAGCAATGTCTATGGCATTATTTTTTTCCTCAAATTTCTCTATTTCAACACTAAGGCCATAAGGAATTTCCTGGTTCAATTGCATCAGTAATTTTTCTCTGATCTTTTCTGACGTCATAAATGGTTTACTTCTGTCTGTAAGCATTTCTGTCTCATACAATTGTGGTGAGTCTGGAAGAAGAAAAGGTATCTTATCCATTAATACATTGAGTGAATCTCTATTTTTTGCACAGATTGGAATTATTTCTTTAAATTTATGTTTTTCTGACAGCTTAGCAATTGACTCCAAGATTCTCTCTTTAGGGGAAATTAAATCGATCTTATTCAATAACAAGATAGAAGGCGCATCGCTTTTTTTTATTTGCTTTAAAGCCACCTCATCCTCTTTTGTCCAACGATTTGCTTCACATAGAAATAAATTTAAATCCGTATCCATAATTGCATTTAGAGCTGTTTTGTTCATCATCTTATTGATCACTTTCTTTTCATTTATATGAATTCCAGGTGTGTCTATAAAGATGGCTTGATAGTTTAATCTAGTATAAATTCCAAGAATCCTGTTTCTTGTTGTCTGAGGTTTTCTGGTTACTATACTTATATTGTTTTTTAGTATGGTATTAACAAGTGTTGATTTTCCTACATTTGGTCTTCCAACTATTGAAATAAAGCCACATCTGAAATTATTGTCCTCAGAGATATTATTCTTCATATTGTTGCAGCATCATTAATGCCGCCTCTTGCTCTGCTTGTCTAATTGATTTTCCTTTACCATGAGTTATTTGATTTTTTTTGTCTAGTCTGCAACTGACATGAAATGTTTGCTGGTGATCTTCGCCGTGAGTTTCTATTAATGTATATTCAGGCAGGCTGATTCCTTCTTTTTGCATAATTTCTTGTAACTTTGTTTTAGGATCTTTTAACTCATCCATTGATGGTATGTCTGAGATGTATTTTTGGTAGAGAGAAACTACAACTTCTTTTGTAACTTCAAAATCTGAATCAAGATAGATAGCACCAATTAGTGCTTCTAGAGTATCCGAAAGAACCGAACATCTGTATCGAGTTCCACTTTTATTTTCGCCCGAACCAAGTATGAGATAATTGGAAAGTTCAATCTCCCTTGCTATCTCGCAAAGTGTCGATTCTTTTACTAGATAGGCGCGATAACGTGTTAGATCGCCCTCGTTGGATTCATTTTTTTTATTGAAAATATATTCAGCTATAATTGAGCCGAGAACCGCATCTCCTAAAAACTCCAGTCTTTCATTATTTTTTTGACAAGCACTTCTATGTGTTAACGACAGTTTTAAAAGAGTTTCGTCCTTAAAGTGATAATTTAATTTATCTTCTAACCATTTATTTAATGCTTGCACGTAAAACCTAACTGATTTAAAAAAAATTTATTCTATTTTGCGGCCAATTCTTTTTATATCTGGCCACTCAAATCCATCCATATGCATCCATATCCTAGCTGCCTTTCCTACTAGGTATTCCTCTGGAATTGACCCTATAAATCGACTGTCCCTGCTGTTGTCCCTATTATCACCCATCATAAAGTAACTATTTTTAGGCACTTCATAATAACCCTCACCAATACTAAAATTAGCGTTTGAAGTGATAATCGTATGGCTATTGTCATCTATCTCTTCAATAAATTGTGGTTTCATTTCATGTAAGGGGTTAGACGAATCTCTATTCATGACAACCTCATCACCATTAATAGTAAGCTTATGATCCTGATAAATGATTTTGTCGCCAGGTAATCCAATCACTCTTTTAATATAATTGATACTTGGATCTGAAGGGAGCCGAAAAACCGCAACATCACCACGCCGAGGTTTTTCGATATCTAGTATTTTTTTTTCAAGAACTGGTAATCTCAATCCATATGAATATTTTTTAACAAAAATAAAGTCTCCCACAAGGAGAGTTGGCTTCATTGAACCTGATGGTATTCTGAATGGTTCAAAGACAAACGACCGTATTACAACAACCAATAAAAGAACGGGGAAAAATGCATAAGAGTATTCTAAGATTACTTTAGTTGGTGATTTTTCTTTTGGTTTATTTTTCCAAAATAAGATATCAGTTAATATTACAGCTCCACTGATGGCTGTAAGAGAAACAAGTATTAATGCTAGATTCATCTTTTTTTACCTTGTTTATCCTCTACACTCAAAATCGTAAGGAATGCTTCTTGTGGTATTTCAACAGATCCTATTTGCTTCATTCTCTTTTTTCCTGCTTTTTGTTTTTCTAATAGCTTTCTTTTTCGTGTAACATCGCCACCGTAACATTTTGCTGTAACATTTTTTCTCAGCGCTTTTACGGTGCTTCTAGCAATGATCTGACTCCCAATTGCAGCCTGTATGGCAACATCGAACATTTGTCTTGGAATTAATTTTCGCATTTTCTCAACAATCTCTCTACCACGATATAATGAGCTTTCTTTATGCATGATGAGTGACAGTGCATCGACACGCTCCCCATTAATAAGAATATCTACTCGCACCAATGGTGCAACCTGGAATCTTAGAAACTGATAGTCATATGAGGCAAAGCCTCTACTGACCGATTTCAATCTATCAAAAAAGTCCATCACTACCTCGGCCAAGGGCATTTCATAATCTAAGGATACTTGATTACCCAGATAGCGGATATTTTTTTGCACACCTCTCTTTTCGATGCACAGTTTAATGACAGAACCCACATGATCTTGAGGTACAAGTATGCTAGCCAGTATGATCGGTTCGCGAAGTTCTTCAATGTCATTTACTGGTGGAAGTTTTGCTGGATTATCGACAAATATGGTTTCGTTTTTCTTATTTGTAATTTCAAATACAACGGTTGGTGCAGTAGTTATTAGGTCAAGATTATATTCTCGTTCCAATCTTTCTTGAACAATTTCTAGATGCAACATACCAAGAAAACCACATCTAAATCCAAAACCCAGTGCAGCAGACGTTTCTGGCTCAAAATTCAGAGCGGCATCGTTTAGCCTAAGCTTCTGAAGTGCTTCACGGAAACCCTCGTAATCATCGGAACTCACAGGAAAGAGGCCAGCAAATACTCTTGGTTGGACTTGTTTAAAACCTGGTAATGGCTTCTCACATGGAGCTGACGTTGTTGTGAGTGTGTCACCAACGGGAGCTCCATCGATTTCTTTTATTCCAGCAATAACGAATCCAACCTCACCAGTTTTTAATTCGTCCTTATCAATCATCTTTGGAGTGAAACAACCAACCCTATCGACCTCAAAAGATCTGCCAGTTGACATTACCTGTATTTTTGATTTCTTTTTTAATGTTCCATTGACTATTCTGACTAAAGAGACAACTCCGACATAGTTATCAAACCAAGAATCTATAATTAATGCTTGAAGAGGTAATCCAGGATCACCTTCAGGTGGAGGAATGATCTTTACAAGCTTCTCTAAAAGAAGGTCAACTCCAAGCCCTGTTTTCGCGCTCACCAATGCGGCATCTGAGGCATCGATACCAATGACATCCTCTATTTCATTAGCCACCAAATCAACATCTGCTGATCCGAGATCAATCTTATTTAACACCGGCAAAACTTCGAGATTTTGATCTATAGCAGTTATACAATTAGCTACACTTTGAGCTTCGACACCCTGAGCAGCATCAACGACCAGCAAAGCACCTTCACAAGCAGCTAGGGAGCGAGACACCTCATAAGAAAAATCAACATGACCTGGTGTATCGATAAAATTTAATTGATATTTATTGCCATCCTCAGAAACATAATCCAGTGATACGCTTTGCGCCTTAATCGTAATGCCTCTCTCTCTTTCAATATCCATTGAATCTAAGACCTGTTCAGCCATTTCTCTGTCTTGCAAACCACCACAAATTTGGATAAAACGGTCAGCAAGAGTGGATTTCCCATGATCTATATGAGCGATTATTGAAAAGTTTCTAATTTGTTGCATAGCTTTTTATTTTTTATATATATCCAGAAATACTAAGTTAAGATGCTTGGCGAGGGAAAGTCATCATAATTTTTTTAATAATATTATGATCATAGTGATATCGGAATAACTCCTTATCTCTATACTTCACTAAAGGTATTATCTCGCAATACTCATTGAATAATTCCGGTTTCGACTCTATATCAATAAATTTGATATCTGCTTTATCTCTCAATGTTTCCATTAATTGCTCAATCAAGATCTCACAAAGATGGCAACCCGGTTTAGTATATACATAAAATATTGGCTTCATCGATAAAATACTTCCATTTAATTTTTAATTTTATCAATAATATTATTGATCTCTTTGACTTGTGAACGATATGGGGTTAGAAGAAGTTTAACCAATTCAGGGTCACTTAACTTTAGGAGCTCGACAAATGCCATCTGAACATCGCTGGGAGAGTCAGCGTATTTTGTATCGAGAAACCTGGTTAATAATTCATCCAGCTCCCTCATTCCTCTTCGACACTGCCAACGAATTTCTGGGAATGAAGACATAAATAAGTCGCTCTTATTGTGAATGTCTTTCTATTAGCATTTTCTTTGTATTGGCTATTGCTTCTGCAGGATTCAAGCCTTTTGGACAGGTGTTAGTGCAATTCATGATGGTATGACACCTGTATAATCGAAAAGAGTCCTCAATTTCATCAAGTCTTTCATCTTTTGCATCATCCCTACTGTCAACTAACCACCTGTATGATGCAAGGAGAGCAGCAGGTCCAAGATAACGATCACTATTCCACCAATAACTGGGGCAACTTGTTGAACAACAAGCGCATAAAATGCATGCTGCAGGTTCATCGATTTTCTCTTGTTCTTCTTTTGACTGAATTCTTTCTTTATGCTCAGGTGGCTCCTTCTTCGACTGCAGCCAAGGTTTTATGGAAGCATATTGTTGATAAAAATGTGTAAGATCTGCTACCAAATCCTTGACTACCGGCATATGAGGCAATGGATATATTTTTGTATCACCGCTGATGCTCGATGCAGAAATCGTACACGCAAGTGAATTGCCACCATTAATGTTCATCGCACATGAACCGCATATCCCTTCTCTGCAAGATCGTCTGAATGTCAGGCTTGGATCAATCTCATTTTTGATCTTAATAAGAACATCCAGTACCATAGGACCACAATTATCCATATCGATATCAAATATATCCATTCTAGGATTCTCATCGAGATCGGGATTATATCTATAAACAATATATCTCCTCACATTTTCGGCCTCTTTTGGAGCCTCAAAATGCTTCCCTTTTTTAACCCTTGAGTTTACCGGTAAATTAAATTTGGCCATGATATCAATACACTCTCGCCTTTGGTGGAATGGCTTCCACCTCTTCAGTCAGTGTTTCCTGATGAACAGGACGATATCCAAAACTTACTTTTCCTGGCCCATTTATCCAGCACAAAGTATGCTTCATCCAATTTTGGTCATCCCTCTCAGTGAAATCCTCTCTTGCATGCGCCCCTCGACTTTCTTTTCTATGTTCTGCAGAGTCGATTGTTGCGGTTGCATTTATTAAGAGGTTTTCTAATTCCATAGTTTCAATTATATCTGTATTCCAAATCAAAGATCGATCTGAAACAGAAATATCCTCGAACTTCTTATAGGATTCACTAAGAAGAGAAACTCCTTTTTTAAGAGAGTCGCCCGATCTAAATACAGCTGCGAAGTTTTGCATAATTTTTTGCATTTCAAGCCTCAACTCAGAGGTTGAAACTGAACCTTTTGCATTGCGAATTTTATCAAGCCTGGAGATACTATTTTCTCCGGCATCTTTTGGAAATGGCTCCAAACTTCCTTTATTTTTTAGGTCATTTATACAAAATTTTGCTGCCGCCCTTCCAAAAACCACCAGATCAAGCAAAGAGTTTGATCCCAACCTATTGGCACCATGCACTGAAACGCATCCTGCCTCACCAACAGCCATAAGTCCCGGCACAACATGCTCTGGATCGCCATTATGCAGCGTAACAACTTCCCCATTGTAATTGGTTGGAATTCCTCCCATGTTATAGTGAACAGTTGGTAGCACTGGGATTGGCGACTCAGTGACATCAACATCAGCGAAAACTTTTGCTGATTCTGCGATACCGGGAAGACGTTCATCTATAACATCTGAACCCAGATGCTCCAGATGCAGAAAAATATGGTCTTTATCAGGACCAACACCCCTCCCTTCTTGAATTTCAATTGTCATTGACCGGCTTACAACATCTCTTGATGCGAGATCTTTTGCATTGGGAGCATATCTTTCCATAAATCGCTCTCCGTCCGAGTTTGTCAGATAACCACCTTCACCTCTTGCTCCCTCTGTAATGAGCATTCCTGCGCCATAAATTCCAGTTGGATGAAATTGAACAAATTCCATGTCCTGCAATGGAAGTCCTGCTCTAGTCACCATTGCATTACCATCTCCTGTGCATGTATGCGCTGACGTACATGAGAAGTATGATCTCCCATAACCGCCAGTTGCCAATATAACTTTATGAGATCTAAAACGATGTAATTTTCCTGTCGCCATCTCTAGAGCAACAACTCCGCGACACTCACCATCAATCATGATCAAATCAATAGCGAAAAACTCAATAAAAAATTCCGCTGAATATTTGAGTGATTGCTGATAGAGAGTGTGTAACATAGCATGTCCTGTCCTGTCTGCTGCTGCACAGGTTCTTTGAGCTATTCCTTCACCATAATGAGTAGTCATTCCTCCGAACGGTCTCTGATAAATTAGACCATCTTCGGTTCTCGAAAATGGAACCCCATAATGCTCAAGCTCAATCACCGCATCAGGAGCTTCTTTACACATGTATTCTATTGCATCTTGGTCTCCAAGCCAGTCACCACCTTTAACAGTATCGTACATATGCCAACGCCAATCATCTTCACCCATATTTCCTAAAGCAGCGCTTATCCCTCCTTGAGCAGCAACTGTGTGGCTTCTAGTAGGAAAAACCTTTGTAATGCATCCTGTTTTTAGGCCGGATTGAGAGAGACCAAATGTGGCACGCAAGCCTGATCCACCTGCACCAACAACAATGACATCATAATCATGATCAATAAAATCATATTCACTCATTATTGCGACCCCGTATTAATAAAAAAAATCGAAACAATCGTTACAACTGCCAAGAGCAAATGAATTACTCTATTAAAGATAAGAGAGTATTTTCTTGTTTTTCTTGTATGAATATAATCCTCAATAATTACTTCAAGACCAAGACTGGAGTGATATATCATTACAATAGACAGCAAAAGCAACATCATAGAGTTGAGAATACCTGAACTCCATGAAATAACTGAATCATATTCATAATTTTCAATATTCCCGAATGAAAATGTGAACCATACAAATAAGATCGCAAGAAAGAAAGCTGACACTCTCTGAGACCACCAATGAGCCGAAGCTCCCTCAACTAAGTTATTTTTAATTACGAGACCGAGCAATGACAATATTTTCATAACCACCACCAAAATAAACACGTAAGAGCGAACGTGGAGATGATTACTATTCTGGCCGAAAGTTCTACATTATCTTTATTAAAGCCTCTTCCTGTATCCCAATATAAATGTCTAATTCCATTGGATAGATGAAGAAAAAAAGCAAAACTCAATGACAGCAATAAAAGGCTTCCGGGCCACGAAGTTGATAGGTTGATGAATTTTTTATAATGGTCTTCACCGAGCGCAATGCTTCCTAGCCACAGTGAGAAACTTAATAGACCCAGAGTAAGAACTATGCCAGTACCTCTGTGCAATATTGACAATATCATTGTTATTGGCCATCTATAAATGGTTAGATGCGGCGATAGAGGTCGAGCTCGATTAGACATTATTTTGCTTCAGATAGTGGTGATAATGATAAATAAATAGTTTGGGCATTCAACTAAAAATCAATGCATCTTCCGTCTTTTTCCCAATCTCCATACCTAGATGGATCTAAGCCACCCCTGCCTCCGATCTCTTTAGGTTGTTTATGCACTTTTGATGTCTTTTGATTTTTATTTTTTTCAGAGTTCTTGGTGTCTGATCGTTTTAGACTTTTATTTTTGTTTTCCATAGTATAATTATGCCAGAATTTTTTTTCTTTTATATACACGAATCATCTTAAATGAGATAAAAATTATGAGTGCTGATTTATTCAATATAATATTTATTGGTGGAAAAGACAGAGTTGACTTTCTTCAGGGTCAAGTTACTCAGGACATAGAGAAACTCGATGAAAATACAACAAGGAATGCGGCTTTTTGCAATCCAAAAGGAAGGGTAATAGCTACTTGTCAATTATTTCAATTTAATGAAAAGATAGGAGTGATTATTCATCACACCATGTCTGAGATAATTATCAATAGATTAAAAAAGTTCATTTTTAGATCTGACGTAAATATCGAATTATCTTCTGATGTGTGGTCATCTTGCTTTAAGAAAATGGATAGCAATGAGATCAGAAAAAAAGTAACGATGAGCAGTAATCAATTTATAGTCATAAATGATTTAAAAGAGTCTGGAGCAAAAGAAATATTCTCCAACACAGAAAAAATAGAAATCTTAAAAAATCCTATGAAGCAAGAAGATTGGAAAGCAGCCAGGATGACTGAAAATCTTGTTGATATTTCGATTCAACATTCAGAGAAATATACACCTCACATGTTGAATATGGACGTTATAGACGGTATTAGCTTTCAAAAAGGCTGCTATGTTGGACAAGAAGTTGTTGCGAGAACCGAGCATATTGGAAGAGTGAAAAGAAGAGTTATCGTTTACAAATTGGATTCAACTGATATCAAATTAGATGATAAATTATTTCATAACGGTAAAGATACTGGCGCTCAAATAATTTCAATTGAAGGCATTATGATGATGGCTATGATCAATATCATATTCAAAGAAAAAAGCCTGCAGTATGAAGGGGGGAATGCCATACCATTCAGAGCAAAACTCTAGTTTTCAGCCTTTTCGTTCCTCATGTATGGAAAAAGAAGCACATCCCTTATGGAAGCAGAATCTGTAAATAACATAACCAATCTGTCAATTCCAATTCCTAAGCCTGCTGTGGGTGGCAACCCATACTCTAAAGCTCTAATGTAATCATGATCATATGACATTGCTTCATTATCTCCTTGTTCCAGCATTTTAACTTGGGCTTTGAAACGCTCGGATTGATCTTCGGGATCATTCAATTCTGAAAACCCGTTTGCTAGCTCACGTCCAAATACAAAAAATTCAAAACGATCAGTGATGAAAGGATCACTGTCATTCCTTCTTGATAAGGGAGAAACTTCTGTTGGATAAGCATAAATAAAAGTTGGCTCAACTAAGTTCTCTTCACACGTTTTTTCAAAAATCTCTGCCTGAATTTTTCCAGCATTATATGTTTCCTCAATTTTTATACTTAATTGATTTGCGTAATTTTCTAGGTAAGCCTTATCTCTGATATTTTCTTTATTCAAATCGGGGTTATATTTTATAATTGCTTCTTCCATTGTCATTCTATGAAAAGGACCTTTGAAGTTAATCTCTTTTTCTTGATAGATGATGGATTCTGACTGATGAATACTAACTGATATCTCAGACATCATGTCTTCAATCAGCACCATAAAATCCTCATAATCTGCATAGGCCTGATAAAGTTCTAACATAGTAAATTCTGGATTGTGTTGTGTAGACACTCCTTCATTTCTGAAATTACGATTTATCTCATAAACTCTCTCAAATCCACCTACGACAAGTCTTTTTAAGAACAACTCAGGCGCAATCCTAAGAAAAAGCTTCATATCTAATGTATTGTGATGAGTTTCAAATGGGCGAGCGACAGCACCTCCTGGTATCGAATGCATCATGGGGGTTTCTACCTCAAGAAATGATCTTGTATTCATGAATTCTCGTATCAGGGTGATGATCTTTGACCGGGTAATGAATACATTTCTGCTTTTTTCATTCATGATCAGGTCTACATATCTCTGTCGATACCTCATTTCCTGATTTGATAAGCCATGAAATTTTTCTGGGAGAGGTCTCAGTGACTTTGTGAGTAATATTGATGTATCTGCTAGGACTGTTAACTCATTTGTATTTGTTTTAAAAAGAACTCCAGAAACCCCAATAATATCGCCAACATCCCATTTTTTAAATTCTTGATAAAGCCCTTCTGGTAATCTATCCCTTTCCATTCTTACTTGAATTTGACCGCTGACATCCTGGAGTTTTATAAAGCTTGCTTTACCCATAACCCTCTTAGCAATAATTCTTCCTGATACCGAAGCAGGAATCTGATTTACCTCAAGCTCTTCTTTGCTTGAGTCATCATAATTTTTATGAAGATCATCAGCCAGAATAGAACGCCTAAAATCATTTGGGAACGCCACTCCTTCTTTTCTGTATTCTGAAAGCTTTCTTCGTCTTTCTCTTATTAAATCGTTTTCATTTTTATCTTCTGACACTTATAACCCCTGTTTTAGACTTGCTTCTATAAATTTATCCAAATCTCCATCCAATACTGCTTGTGTATTTCCTGCTTCAACTCCAGTTCTTAAATCCTTTATTCTACTCTGATCTAGTACATATGATCTAATTTGATTACCCCACCCTACATCAGCTTTACTATCTTCTACCTCTGATGAAGCAGATTTCTTCATCTGCAGTTCCAGCTCATATAACTTCGCTTTTAATTGCTTCATCGCTGTCGCCTTATTTTTATGTTGAGATCTATCATTCTGACATTGCACGACAATGTTTGTTGGGAGATGTGTTATCCTAACAGCTGACTCTGTTCTATTGACATGCTGTCCACCAGCACCGCTTGCTCTGTATACATCAATACGAAGATCAGAAGGGTTGATCTCAATTTCAATGCTATCATCAACTTCAGGCATAACAAAAACAGATGCAAAGGAGGTATGACGTTTATTACCAGAGTCAAATGGTGACTTTCTAACTAACCTGTGTACGCCTGTTTCTGATCTTAACCAACCATAAGCATACTCACCCTTAATATGAACAGTAGCGCTTTTTATTCCAGCTACATCACCCGATGAGATCTCTATAATTTCAGTCTTAAATTCATGGGACTCTGACCACCTTAGATACATCCTTAAAATCATTTCTGCCCAATCTTGAGCCTCTGTTCCTCCAGCTCCAGATTGGATATCTAGATAAGCATCTGAAGAATCCATCTCACCATCAAACATTCTCCGAAATTCAAGAATTTCAATTTGCTGGTACAACTTTATTGCATCTGCTTCAATCTCCAGAATCGTTTCATCATCACCTTCATCTTTTGCAAGATTATATAGTTCTATCAAATCATTAGATGTTGATATGATAGTATCCAATGGAACAATTGTATTTTCTAGCTTCGATTTTTCACTATTGAGTGATTTTGCATAATTGGCGTCTGTCCAAACATCAGGATTTTCAAGTTCTCTGTTTATCTCCTGTAAACGCTCATATTTTTGATCGTAGTCAAAGATACCCCCTGAGTGAAATGGCACTATCATAAATAGATTTAATATAGTTATTTAGATTATTGATTTCATTCATATTTCACCATATATTTTTTCTACAATTAACTGTTCCTTTGTATTGCCTCGGAATTCATTCAAACACAATCTATAGACAAAACCAACTGAATCTCTAGCAATAAATTTATCGTGGTTGAATGCGATGGCATCAATTATTTGATTGCCTTTAACTGGTTGAACTTCCATTTTTAAATGATTGTTACCAACCACTCTCTGATCATGGATGAGAAATTTACCATGAAATTTTGGTTCTTCAAAATCTGTACCCCACGGGCCAAAACTTTCTAGGTGTTTTGCAAATCCTGCATTCAGCTTATTTGACGGAATTTCACCATCAGTAACGATTTTGCCTGTGAAATCAAAATCAGGGTAATTTTTATTTATAATCCTCGAGACTGAAGATTTAAATTCTTCATAGTTGTGTTTTTCTATCGTGAGTCCAGCTGCCATTGAATGACCACCAAATTTTATAATTAGATCTGATTTTTCGGACGCAACTGACTCCAAAATATCTCTGATATGTATCCCTTGAATTGACCTTGCTGAGCCTTTTATTTTGCTATTTCCTTCAGAAGCAAAAGCAATAACGGGTCTATTGCACTTCTCTTTTAATCTTGAAGCAATCAATCCCACAATACCTTGATGCCAGTCATCATGAAAAATACATATGCAAGATGAGGTATCATCATTTGTTATGTCTGAAACTAAATTATTAGCCTCTTCTTGCATTTTTGTTTGAATATCCTTTCTTTCTTTATTCGTAGCAATAAGAATCTCAGATAATTTTCTTGCTTCTACAGGATCATCAGTTAATAAACACTCTATACCAATAGAAATATCTTCTAATCTTCCCGCTGAATTTATTTTTGGTGCTACCGAAAAGCCAAGATCTTGACTGCTTGTTTTTTTATGATCTTTTCCTGATTCTTTGATCAGTGCAAGTATTCCAGAAGAACATTTTCCATTTCTGATGGCTTTTATCCCTCTGTCAACTATAATCCTATTATTAAAATCAAATTTTACAACATCTGCAACAGTTCCTAGTGCGACTAGATCAAGGTACTTCAAGACAATCTTGCTCGCGCCATTGTTACCTTGATTTTCTAGTTCTTTCCCGAGAGCTGCCATTACATAGAACGCAACTCCTACGCCAGCAAGATTTGGACTTAAAAATTTACTGTTAGCTAAGTTGGGATTAACAATTACATTGGCATTCGGAGTTATGTTTCCCGGCAAATGATGATCTGTAATGATTACATCTATACCTAACTCTCTCGCTTTTTTTACACCCTCGATACTTGATATGCCGTTATCAACTGTTATTAGTAGATTTGGATTTAAATTCTTAGCATCTAGGACAACATCTACTGTTAGGCCATACCCATCTCTTAACCTGTTGGGAACAATATAGTCTATTTTTGTAAAACCAAAATCGGAGAGACATCTCATCAAAAGAGAGACACCAGTAGCGCCGTCAACATCATAGTCTCCGACTATTACAATTTGCTCATTCATGTTTTCAATAAGAACATTCACAGCAGAATTGACATTTTCTAGGGAGCTTATTGGTGCGAGCGAACTGAGGTTATAGTTTGTTTGCTCTATATTTGTGATACCCCGTGATGATAATATCTTCGCAATAATTGGATCTAATGATTTGAGATTATCGTTTTTAGAATACTTCCTTTCAACTATCTCACTTTGATTATTATTATCGTGTTTCATGGTAGATTTTCATTGATGAACAAGGGTTTGAGTAACATAATATACGAATTATTAAATAATAAATATCAGTGTAATTTACTCAATTGATTATTGAAAATAACTATGCAGTTTTCCAAAGAGAATAATCTTTCAACCTCAATTAGATCTGTGAAGAAAGACAAGCTTTTAATTGGTTCTGATTACATCAATTATTCATGCGTTCTAAATTCAGATAAAATTCTTGGAGAATGGAAAGGCAAAAATGTAGATAAAACATCAATTTCTGATATTGATTTCATTCTAGAAGAACAGCCTGATGTAATTATCTTTGGCACTGGTAAGAACTCAGTGACACCTAATCGCAATCTTGTTTTCGACCTTGCAAAAAAAAATATTGGCATTGAAGCTATGACAACAATTGCAGCATCTAAAACATATAATATTCTTATATCAGAAGGAAGAGACCCGGTTGCAATTCTTTTAATCGAATAAGAAACTAAGAACTTGAGAGTAGTATAAGAGGATCAATAGGCTTTCCTGACCGTCTTATTTCAAAGTACAAACAAGGCACTTGATTTGAATTTAACCCCATGCTCGCAATTTTTTGACCTTTTTTGACATTTTGACCCTCATTCACATAGACATCCTGATTGTATCCATAGGCACTCAGAAAAGTTTCGCTGTGTTTTATTATTATTAATTGCCCAAAACCGGGTAGATCATTGCCAGCATAAACAACCTCGCCACTTGATGAAGCGAGAATAGCTTGCCCAATAACACCATCAACTACAATACCGCTCATTGTGGCTGAATTACTATTATACTTGCTGATTATTTTCCCATCAGTTGGTAAATCCCATCCATCACGATTACTCTGAATGCTATCTTTATTTGTTTTTACAGCGGGTTTTTTCTCACTCTCTTTTTTTCTATTAACTCGGGTAAAATTTTGAGGTGGCTCTAAGTCTAATATTTGCCCTGGGTATATCAATCCTTCATTTGTGAGATTATTCCAACTGATAAGATCTTGATGATCAATACCATACCTCCAAGCAATAAAAATTATTGTTTCACCATATCTTACAAAATGTTTTTTTGATTGATCACGATCAATTTGATTGGACGCGCATCCTAAGATAATTAAAGCAAGAACAGTTACTTTTAATAAATTTTTCATACTCATATACAGTTAATTATAAAAATAAAAAAAATATTAATACTATAATTACGATAAACCATCCTAGAATATTAATATATTTTTCTATTATGTGTTTGAACGCATCGCCACCCATATAAATTAATGCAGCGATCAAGAAAAACCTCGCTCCTCTCCCAAGAATAGAAAACAGAATAAAACCAAAAATATTTACTCCTGTAATTCCTGCTGCAATAGTAAAGATTTTATACGGAATAGGGGAAAAACCAGCAAGCAGTACAGCAAATAAACCCCATTTATCAAACCATAACCTAGCTGTTTCATAAGAGGACCAATAATCAGAATTTATCAACCATGCTTCAATAAGATCAAATACCAAATAGCCTAATAGATAACCTAATACGCCTCCCAATACTGAACTTATTGTTGTTATTCCTGCCAAATACCAGATCTTACTTCTGTTGGCTAAGCACATAGGAATCAACATGACATCAGGCGGTATAGGAAAAAAGGAAGACTCAGAAAAACTTAATGCGAATAAATATCTATCTGCATTTGGCATTCTTGACCAACTGATTATCTTCTTATACAAAAAATCAAATATATTCATTTACTATTATCTACTTCTTACCTTTTACGAGAGGAACAAAGCTTACCGCTCCCAATCTTTTAAAATCAAAATTATCGCCATCTCGATAGACAATCACTAACTCTTGTTTTTCTTTTTCGCCAAAAGGCATTATCAATGTGCCACCAATCTCAAGTTGATGTAGCAATTTTTCGGGCACCTCCGGAGCGGCAGCCGCAACTATAATTCCGTCATATGGGCCATATTTTTCCCAGCCATTCCAGCCGTCATCATGACGATAATTTACATTATAAATACCCAGAGATCTCAATCTCTTCTTTGTTTTAACTAAAAGAGGATTGATTCTTTCAACGCTGTATATTTTTTTGAAAAGTGGCGATAATACTGCTGTTTGATATCCACAACCTGTTCCAATTTCAAGTATTTTATTCCCATTCACGTGATTCAATAAAACTTCAGTCATCCTCGCAACTATATAGGGTTGACTGATGGTTTGACCATGGCCAATTGGGAGTGCAGTATCTTCATAAGCACGGCTAGACAGCGCCTCATCTACAAAAATATGTCTTGGTACTTTTTTTATCTGATCTAATACAATTCGAGACTTAATTCCCTGCTCCTTTAGTCTATCAATGAGTCTTTCACGCGTTCTCTCTGATGTCATCCCAATGCCACGCTGTGATTCATCAAATTTCATTTTCTAGACAGCCATCTTTCCGTGTTATTAAAAATTGCATGATGAGTCATGTCTATATGCAAAGGTGAAATTGAGACAGAGTTGTGCTGTATTGCATAAAAGTCTGTTCCGGGCCCTGCGTCACGACCCTTTCCTGGTAACCCAATCTGAAAAACTCTCTCTGACTTATCTTTGGAAACTTTTTTGATTGGATAAGATCGATGGCGATTGCCCAGCCTGGTAATACAAAAACCATTAATTTCATCATAATTTATTGCTGGAACGTTGACATTTAAAATTGTGCCTTTAGGTAATGAGTATTTTTTTAGTCTTTGGATTAGCTCAATCGTAACTCTAGCGGCGACTTTAAAATCTCTTTCTGTATCTCCTAACGAGGAAACAGCAATTGAAGGCATTTCAAGAACTCTCCCTTCAATCGCAGCAGCTACAGTGCCTGAATAAAGTATGTCTTCTCCGAGATTTGCGCCATGATTAATACCTGATACAACTAGATCAGGAGTGACATCTAGGAATCCTGATAATCCCAGATGAACAGTATCTGCTGGAGTACCGTTAACAACAAAAACATCTTTTTCAATTTGTTTTACACTGATATCTTTGCGAAGGGATAAAGAGCTACTCGACCCAGAATGATTCTTCATCGGAGCGCAAAAAATTACGCGTGCGATTTGATCTAAAGATTTCGATAAAACGTTTATACCATTCGCATTGTAACCATCATCATTGCTTAATAAAATAATCATCTAATATCAATAATCCAAATTAGTCCATATATCTATCTTGTATACCAATGGTATGATGAGTTACATCAAATAAGTTGAGCAATTAAGATGACAACTAAAAATAAAGACGAAATAAGTATATCACCAGAAGACCGTGAATTGTTTCGAAATACTGTGAAAAACTCGGTACCACTAAAAGAAAACAAGAAACAATATTTCAAAAAAAAACCTATTGCAAAAGCAAGATTTACTCAAATAGATCAGCGAGATGTTTTAACAGAAACACTCAATTGTGATATTGAGGATCAAGAAAAATCAACATCAGCTTTCCTGAGATTTCATCGAAAAGGTATAGATTATAGAATCCTCAAAAAACTTGAGAAGGGTCAAATCAGCGTAGAATCAGAACTTGATCTTCATGGTTTAAACCTAAATCAGGCAAGTGATGCTCTTAAATCATTTATCAATCATTCAATACTAAGTAATCATAGATGTGTTCGAATAATACATGGAAAAGGTTTAGGATCAGGTGAAAGAGGCCCAGTTATAAAAGATGAGGTCAAGAGATCACTAAAAAAATGGAAACAAGTATTGGCTTATGTTTCAGCACGTCAACATGATGGGGGAACCGGTGCCTTATACGTCTTATTAAAGAGGGGGTAAAAAATTACTCTACAACAAAATAATATATCTCATCATCTTTTACAAATCCTAGATCACTCCTCGCTCTTTCTTCAATTGATTCATTTCCACTCCGAAGATTATCAATTTCTGCCTGAAGAGCATTATTCCGATCTCTTAAAACTTGATTAATTTCTCTCTGGTCATTAATTTGAGAGGAAAGTGAGCGAATTCTCTGGTACCCATTCTCTGAAACCCATATATTAATATGCAAAAAAATAGTGATTATTGATAGCACTAAAATTATCCATCGAATATTTTCCATAAAATTATGTATCGTTATTTAGAAAAGGAACAGCAAATGCATTCTTTGCATCGAAAGTTGCTCTATTACCTAAACTCTCTTCAATCCTGAGTAATTGATTGTATTTTGCCACCCTATCTGATCTTGATAAGGATCCTGTTTTTATTTGAGACGCTTTTGTTCCAACTGCAATGTCAGAAATGGTAGTATCTGATGTTTCTCCTGAACGATGTGAGACTATTGCTGCATAATTAGACTTAATAGCAAGATCGATAGCTTCAATAGTTTCAGTAATTGTACCAATTTGATTTGGCTTAATTAAAATTGAATTTGCTATTTCTTTGTCAACTCCATCCTGAAGAATTTTCTTATTTGTGACAAATAAGTCGTCACCAACCAACTGGATTTTATGCCCTAGTTCATCTGATAGAATTTTCCATCCATTCCAATCAGATTCGTCCATGCCATCCTCAATTGATATTATTGGATAAGCATTAACTAAATTCCCTAGATAGCTAGAGAACTCTTCTGAATTAAATTTACGATTTTCAGAGTCTAAATGATAATAACCGTCTTTATAAAATTCGCTACTCGCAACATCAAGTGCCAAAAGGATATCCTTTCCCTCTTTTAAACCTACATTCTTTATGGCTTCCAGTATTATATCTAATGCCTCTTCATTCGTTCTTAAATCAGGCGCAAAACCACCTTCATCTCCTACAGCTGTATTAAGTTGCTTTTGGTTAAGAACTTTTTTTAAGCAATGAAAAACTTCAGCACCGTATCTGAGGGATTCTTTGAAGTTAGGCGCACTTACTGGAATTATCATAAACTCCTGAATATCAATGTTATTGTTTGCGTGTGCACCGCCATTAATTATATTCATCATTGGTATTGGAAGATTCGTTTGATCACCAAAGTATTCATAGAGCGGAATTCTTTGTGAGTTTGAACACGCTTTTGCAAAAGCCATTGATACTGATAACAAGGAGTTTGCTCCTAAATTTGATTTATCCTCTGAACCATCAAGACCAACAAGAAACTGGTCAAGCTCCTCTTGATTGCTTATATTCTTGTCGTGAAGTGCACCAGAAATTTTGCTATTTATATTATTTACAGCTTTAGTGACACCAAGACCAAGATACCTATTTGAATCACCATCTCTCAATTCAATGGCTTCGCGGATACCTGTAGATGCACCTGAGGGCACTGCTGCGATACCTATACTTCCATCTTCCAAACACAGTTCAGCCTCTACAGTAGGGTTACCCCTAGAATCTAATATTTCTCTCCCGAGTATTTTTGATATTCTAAACATTAGATTTGAATTTGGATAACATCAATCATATTTTATCTTCAAGATATTCCTGAGACTTTACCGTTCTATCAATTGATAGCAAAGTATCCAACAGCTTCTCCATCATGTTTAATGGTATAGAATTTGCACCATCACTTAAGGCTTCATCAGGATTTTTATGAGTTTCCATAAATAAACCGCTTACCCCAGAGGCTACTGCCGCTCTTGCGAGTACAGGAATGAACTCCTTTGATCCTCCTGATTTATTGCCCTCCCCTCCGGGAAGTTGGACTGAATGGGTCGCATCAAATACTACTGGGCATCCTAATTTTCTGAGTATAGGGATGCTTCTCATATCAGAAACAAGGTTGTTATACCCAAAAGTAAACCCTCTCTCACAGACCATTATTTTTTTATTCCCAGTGGAATATGCCTTTTCAACAACATTTTTCATTTCAGAAGGTGATAGGAATTGCCCTTTTTTTATATTTACTGGTTTCCCTTGATTAGCGACATTAAGAATAAAGTTAGTTTGCCTGCAAAGGAAAGATGGGGTTTGAAGAATATCAACCACATCTGCTACTTCATTTATTGGAGAGTCCTCATGAACGTCAGTTAGGATTGGTACACCAATTTTCGATTTCACAGAGTCCAATATCTTAAGGGCTTCATCAATACCTAATCCTCTAAAACTATCTATCGAACTTCTATTTGCCTTATCAAAAGAGGATTTATAAATAAATGGTATTTCAAGTTTATTGGTGATCTCCTTTAAATATCCTGCTGTGTCAATTGCTGACTGTTCGCTTTCAACAACACAATTACCAGATATTAAGAAAAAAGGTCTTTGATTCGGGAAGTCGAAGTCAATTAGCTTCATATTTTTAGCCTTTTTCCTTATATTTTAAAACTGCCTCAATAAAACCACTGAAAAGCGGATGCCCATCTCTTGGATTAGATGTAAATTCGGGATGAAATTGACTGGCCACAAACCATGGATGGTCTGGAATTTCAATCATCTCTACTAAATTATCGACTGATAAACCTGAAAATTGGATGCCTGCATTTTCTAGAGAATCCTTAAAGTTGTTATTGAACTCATAGCGATGACGATGACGTTCTTTTATGACTTCTTTTTTATATAGAGAGCGAGCAAATGTATTTTTTTGTAGATATATCTCTTGAGCTCCTAATCGCATTGTACCGCCCATTTCAGAATCCTCATCCCTCTCTTCAATTTCTCCTGATGCTTGTTGCCATTCTGTAATAAGTGCGATTACAGGATATTTGGTGTCTTTATTAAACTCAGTACTATGGGCACCCTTTAAATTGGCAAGATTTCTCGCTGCTTCGATAATCGCAACCTGCATACCAAGACAGATCCCAAGATAAGGTACGCCTTTTTCTCTAGCATACCTTACAGTTTCAATCTTACCTTCAATGCCTCTGTCTCCAAAGCCTCCTGGAACTACTATTCCATCCACGCTTTCAAGCAACTTTGTGCCCTCTTTTTCAATATCTTGGGATTCGATATAACTAATTTTTACCTTAACTAGATTCTTAATACCTCCGTGCAAAAGTGCCTCAGTAAGAGAAATATATGCATCTCTCAGATCCATATATTTCCCAACCATTGCTATATTAATTTCTTTCTTAGCGGAAGTTTTTGCCCTAACAATGGACTTCCATTCATTTAGATTAGCTTCAGGTGTTTTGAGTTTTAGTTTTTTGATCACGATACTATCTAAAGACTGTTGATGCATCATCTCAGGAATTTTGTAGAGATCATCAACATCGTAAGCTGAAATTACAGCTTCCTCATTAACATTAGTGAATAGCGCTATCTTTTTTCTTTGCTCGTCTGGTAGTTCTTGTTCTGAGCGGCATACTAAAATATCTGGCTGAATACCAATCGATCTCATTTCTTTCACTGAGTGCTGTGTCGGTTTTGTCTTTATCTCTGACGATGAAGCAATGTATGGGACGAGTGTCAGATGAACATAAACTACTTTTTCTGGACCAAGCTCAATACCCATTTGTCTGATCGCCTCCATAAATGGAAGAGATTCAATATCTCCAATGGTTCCTCCAATCTCTACAAGACATATATCGGCATCATTAGATCCTTTTTTTATGCCATTTTTTATTTCATCAGTGATATGAGGAATCACTTGTACAGTTGCACCAAGATAATCACCTCTCCTTTCTTTAGCGATAACAGACTCATAAATCCTTCCAGCAGTAAAATTACTGTTCCTGCCTGTTTCAGTTCTAACAAAACGCTCATAATGACCAAGATCAAGATCAGTCTCAGTTCCATCAGATGTAACAAATACTTCTCCATGCTGGAAGGGACTCATTGTTCCCGGATCAACATTTATATATGGATCGAGTTTTATCATACTGATTGACAATCCTCTCGATTCGAGAATTGCACCCAAACATGCAGAAGTTATGCCTTTCCCAAGATTTGAAACAACACCACCAGTCACAAATACGAAAGCTGTCATGAGTTCTCTATTCCGAGATTGAATAGTTTGCGAGAAAAATCTTTTTTTGTTGATTTTTTTTTGGAATTGTTAAGCAATTTTAGGTCACCCGTCATAAATGTATAGACGGCTTTAAAACTTACCAGATCGTTAGTTTCAAAACAATGCAAAAAATAAAATAAAATCTTTATCGTTAATTTATATCAGGTTTTTCTGACCAGATTAGAGAATAACCATTTTGCTTATGAAATTTTTCCGCAACCCACAAATTTCCGACGCACACCAACTCATTTCTATATTTGAGTATAGGAATTTTTCCTCTCATCCAGGGGTATATTTTTTTTTCTTGAAATAAATTTTTTAATTTATGGGTATACTTTCTTCCAATTGGTTTGATTTTCTCTCCTCCTTTTCTATAGGTTACATCTAAGCCAAGTTTTACAATTTCTGGAGAAATGTTTCCTTTATTAGCAGGACTCAATTTTAATTTGCCCATATTACCGTCCAGTTCTAGGGTTTTATCTGGAAAGATTTTTATTTTTTGTTTTATATCTATGCATTCAGATTGTTCAACAAAAAACAGTTTTTTATCATAATGGTATATATCGATACTGGGCCATTCTAGGTGATTGTTTTTTTTATTTTTAATCAAACTAGAGAGTATTTTAATACCATCCATCATTTGATTGAATGTCGGTTGCCCAATACCTCTTCTTTTTAAAATATATCTGAGTAAATTACGTCTTCGATTTTGTGACAGCATACTAAAACCATCAGCATCAATTCTATCAATATCACCTAATGTATTGAGATCTATTTTAGCAAGATCGTTTGATCTTTCGCTTGACTCTAATGCCAACCTTGACACCTTAAAGAATCTTTTATCAATGGACATCCATCTATTTTCTAATCTTGGCAGAATGTCATTCCTGAGGAAATTTCTATCTATAGAATTGTCTTTATTAGAGGGGTCCTCTATCCATTTCAGATCATTCTGTTCTGCATATAACTGAAGATCTTTTCTTGAAAAATTCAATAATGGTCTCAGTAGAAGCGCTCCATAAAAATTTTGGATAGGTTTTATTCCTGATAGACCATCCTCACTGCTGCCCCTGACCATGCTAAGAAGAAGTGTCTCAGCTTGATCATCTCTATGATGGCCAGTCATCAGACAATCACCCTTTTGCATGTATTTTCTGATGGCTCCGTATCTTTTATTCCTCATTTCGCACTCAATACCATCTGGTGAATTTCTATCTATTGTTACCCTTTCAACGAAAATTTCTACACCATATCCTTTTGCGGCATCTATACAGTAATTCTCCCATTTTTCTGAGTATTCACTAATCTGATGATTCACGTGAATTGCGATTATTGGTTTTTTTTCCTTTAGATAGACAATATTATGAAGCAGAGCAGAAGAGTCGAGCCCACCGCTGAACGCTATAATATATCGTGCTGGCGAATAGCTTTGATCTACATTTTCATTGATAAAATTAGCTATTGAATCTTGCTTTAACATAAATGATGAATAATGTTACTGTGTAAATTCGCCATATCCTGCAATCTTTTTTCCTCTTTCAGCTAAAAGTTGATCTTTACTAGTTTTCATCAATTCACTCAAGCTACGGATTAGGGTATCTCTTAAATCATGAGACATTTTCTTAATATCTCGATGAGCACCTCCAAGAGGCTCTCTTATTATCTCATCTATGAGTCCAATTTTTTCTAACTTATTGGAGGTGATATGCATTGAACCTGCAGCTTTTTCAGCTAAGTCTGAATTCTTCCATAAAATTGATGCGCAACCCTCTGGAGAAATAACCGAATAGATACTGTATTCGAGCATCATTAATTTATCTGCGACACCTATTGCGAGAGCGCCACCAGATCCACCTTCACCAATTACTACTGAGATGATTGGCGTGGAAAGACTAGACATTTCTAATAGATTCTTTGCTATCGCCTCACTCTGACCTCGTTCTTCTGCTCCAAGTCCTGGATATGCACCAGGAGTATCAATGAATGTGATAACCGGTAAGTCAAATTTTTCAGCCAGCTTCATCAATCTTAGAGATTTTCTATAACCCTCTGGCCTAGGCATACCATAATTCCTTCTGACTCTTTCCTTTGTATCGCGACCCTTCTGATGCCCAATAAACATAAGGGATCTACCATCTAATCTGCATAAACCACCTATAATTGCCGCATCATCTGAAAACATTCTGTCTCCGTGTAATTCAATAAAATCATCAAATACCAAAGAGAGATAATCATTAGAATAGGGCCTCATTGGATGTCTTGATACTTGTGTAATTTGCCAGTCTGTAAGATTTGAATATATCTTATTGGTAACATCGAAATTTTGTTTCTCTAATTTTGTTATTTCCTGTGAAATATTTTCTTCTGAATCATCAATATAATTCAGCTCATCCAATCTAGCTTCAATCTCAGCAATTGGTTTTTCAAAATCAAGGAATTTATTTTCAATCATAGAAACTGGCAAAAAGTATTTTCATATTCAATCATCTTATCATGTTATCTAATAACTTAGGTTGAATGAGTTTTTTCCGATCAGCTCTTCAAGATCTTTTCTCAGCTTAGTTGTTGGAAGAATTTTCCAGTCATCACCAAGCTCCACTCTTCCGATTGCAGAACTGTTCTCATAGTTTATCGCAACCTGACATTCTCCCTGCTCACTCGCAGTCAATGCATTCTTAATTTTTTCTATCAAAAGATAATTATGATTTTCATCTAAATCAATAGTTAGGATTCTTGCTTTCTCCTCTATTACATCATCGATCATCCTCACTTTTTCTGCATTTACCTGCCATGAAGAAGAAAATTGATCGAACCTAAGTTTTCCATCCACTAAAATAATCTCCTCTTTTCTCAAAAANTCTTTGTTTTTAAAATAACTCTCCTTAAAAAACACAACATCCATNCTTGCTGAGGAGTCATCTAGCGTGACAGTTATTCTATTTCCTCTTTTTTTAATATCTGATATCAGNCCAGATACAACCACATCCGTTTGTTTTGCTTGATATTGATTCTCTTCGATTGATGGAGGATTTTTTCTGCATATATCNTTGAGGGAGCCANTGGTAAATTGGTTACAGTGTTCTTTAACAAATTTAAAAGGATGACCTGATAAATACAAACCAAGAGATTCTTTTTCTTTTTTGAGAACAGTAAGCTCATCCCATTCCTTTGTTTTTCTTTTTTTTGAATCCCTCTTAACATTACTCTCTGCTATTCCAAACATATCCTCTTGTCCTGCTGCAGCATCGCGCGCACTTTGATCAGATGTTTTGATAGCATCATCCAGGCTTGACGACAAATCACTTCTATATGAATCAAGGTCATCCATTGCGCCACTTTTTATTAGGGCTTCAAGAACTCTACGATTAATTCGTTCTTTTTCTAATCTTTTACAAAAGTTATTTAAACTTGTGTAATTACCATTATCTTTTCTCTCAAGAATAATTGATTCTACAGTGGATTTTCCAACACCTTTAATAGCTCCAAGACCATATAATATTTCATGTTCACTCAAAACACTGAAGCCGTATTCAGATCTATTGATCGAAGGTCTAACTAAATCAATTTGATAATTTGAGCAATCCTCTCTTATCATGATCAATCTATCTGTATTATCAATTTCTGCAGTCATAACAGCAGCAAGAAAATATGGGGTATGATGTGCCTTTAGATAAGCTGTTTGGTATGCAATCATTGCATACGCGGCGGAATGAGATTTATTAAAGCCGTATCCAGCAAATTTTTCCATCAAATCGAATATATATGACGCTGTTTTGACTGAAACAGCTCTTTTTTCTGATCCTTTTATAAATATTTGTCGCTGTTCTGCCATTTCCTCAACTTTCTTCTTTCCCATTGCACGTCTTAAGATGTCTGCGCTACCAAGTGAGTATCCAGCGAGAACTTGAGCAATTTGCATGACCTGCTCTTGGTACAAAATTACCCCATAAGTCTCTTCAAGGATCGGTTGAAGCTTTGGGTGAAAATAATCAATGCTCACATTATTTTGATGTTTCCTGTTGATAAAATCATGAACCATACCTGATTCAAGTGGGCCGGGCCTGAAAAGAGCTACCAGGGCAATTAGATCCTCAAATTGATCTGGTTGCATTCTTTTAATTAAATCACGCATACCTCTTGACTCAAGTTGGAAAATAGCAGTCGTATTGCATGCCCTTAACATATTAAATGTTTTTTCATCGTCCAGTGGAATATCATTTATATCCAATTTACTCTTATGATTGTCAATTTTTAGCGAGTCTAAAGTTAAATTGATAACAGTAAGAGTTCTTAGTCCTAAGAAATCAAATTTTACCAATCCGGCAGCTTCAACATCATCTTTATCAAACTGAGTTACGAGGTTTAGCTGATTTTCCTCACAATATAATGGAGTAAAATCGGTTAAATTTTCTGGTGCAATAACAACACCACCTGCATGCTTTCCAGCATTTCTAATCAGCCCCTCCAGCGATTTGGCCAGATCAATGATAGCTTGTACCTCTTCATCACTCTCATACATTCCTCTTAATTCTTCATCTTGCTCGATGGCTTTATCGAGAGTCATACCAACTTCAAAAGGAACCTGTTTTGCGATTTTGTCAACAAACCCATAGGGTTGATCAAGCACTCTGCCAACATCTCTTATCACTGCCCTAGCTGCCATAGTTCCATATGTAATTATTTGAGATACTTTTTCGCTTCCATACTTACTTGCTACATACTCTATGACTCGATCTCTTCCATCCATACAGAAATCAACATCAAAATCAGGCATTGATACCCTCTCNTGNTTTAGAAATCTCTCAAAAAGCAAATCGTATTGGAGAGGGTCNATATTGGTTATTCCAAGGGCAAATGCNACAAGTGATCCAGCNCCAGATCCTCTTCCTGGCCCTACAGGGATATCATTTTTTTTTGCCCAATCGATGAAGTCTGAGACAATTAAAAAATAACTTGCAAATCCCATTTTATTTATGACATCTAATTCTTCATCAAGCCTCTGTTTGTATTTAGATTGCTNATGATCAATATCAGTATTAGATTTTTTTCTTAAAAATGCTTTTAAACCTGAATGCGAGAGAGTCTCTAAATAATTTTCAGCCGAATTATTATTTGGAATTGGAAAAACAGGAAGAAAAGATTTACCTAAATCAAGGTTTAGACTACATCTCTTTGCAATTTCGACGGTATTTGATAATGCTTCAGGTATATCAGAAAATAAATCNGATATTTCGGAAGCTGTTTTCATGTATTGATGTTCACTGTATGATTTTTTTCTATTTGAATCTGAAAGAATTGTGCCATCTTGAATACAAACTCGAGCTTCATGGGCATGANAGTCATCTTTTGATAAAAATCTAACATCATTCGTAGCAACAACAGGGACAGAAAAATTGTCAGCTAAATGAATAGCTTCATCGATATAACTTTCTTCTTGGTTTCGATTTGTCCTGTTGAGCTCAATATAAAAACGATCTCCAAATAAAGCTTGCCAAGATTCAAGTAATCTTGCTGAGAGATCATGGTGACCATTTAAGAGTGATCTGCCAATATCACCTCTTACCCCTCCTGATAAGGCTATTAATCCTTCACAATTTTTCTTATCAAGCCAATCTTTATGAAGTCTCGGCCCAAAGTGTGTCTGTCCATCAAGCCAACTCTTTGTTATTAACCGAGTAAGATTTTTATAACCCAGATTATTTTTACAAAGAATAATCAGGCGNTCATGGTTCTTTTCATCATCTGGATTTGCTATAAAAAGATCACAACCAATAATTGGTTTAATTCCAAAATCAAGAGCTTTTCGATAAAACTTTACCATACCAAAAACATTATTTTGGTCTGTAATTGTTACCGCAGGAAATTCACTTGAGACACAATTCTTCATCAACTCTGGAATTCGAATAGTACTGTCTACTATTGAGTATTGAGTATGAATATTTAAATGTATGAAATTTTTTTCCATCTGATTTGAATCAAACTATAACTGATAAAATTAAAATCACAGAATCTACATTATCAAATACTGCCGAATCATCAAGCAGCTTTTATGAAGAAAAAGGTTTAAATGTTAGTCTATGTTGCGGNGATGGNCCTAATGACGAAATAATGTCTATATGTTTCTTGGTACCATAACCTTTATGCTCAGAAAAAAGGTAACCGTCNTAAATCTTATCAAAATTTTCCATCATTTTATCTCTATAAACTTTTGCTATAATCGAGGCTGCACTTATTTGAGGGACCTTTTCATCCCCTTTCACTATGGCATCACCTTCAATGNTGATGTCGTTAAAAATTAGNCTTGGAAGACGATTTCCATCCACNAGAACAAAAGAGGGAAAGATGTTTGATGCAACTATTGATCTCCTCATTGCTAACATTGTTGCCTCTAAAATATTGATTGCATCAATCTCGGACGCATCGCAATAAGCAATTGACCATGCTAAAGCTGTTTTTTTGATTTTGTTCGAGAGTTTTATTCTTTTTTTTTCGCTAATTTTTTTTGAATCATTTAATCCATCCGGAATGCAATTTGAATTCAGTATGACNGAAGCGGCAACTACTGGACCCGCAATACATCCTCTTCCAACCTCATCAATACCTGCTATAAGAGAGTTATTATTCCTTCTCATGTAGTTTAACTAATTCATGAGCAGCTTGAGTATTTGCGTTCTTTGACAATATGTTTCTAATTTTTTTCATTTTGAGTACCATTGATTGTCTTAATTTTTCCTCTGAAAGAATTTGAAATGCTTTTTTGTATAGATCATTCTCATCAAAATTTTGGATGTACTCTGGAATAATATTTTCTTCAAGCAATATATTTGGAAGCGTAAAATACTCGGTTTTAACCAATGCTTTCAATATAAAATAAGAAGAACTGGAAACTTTATATGCAGCAATCGTTGGACGCTCAAGTAAAGCTGATTCTAAGATTGCGGTNCCTGAAGCAGAGATCACCATATCTGATGCAATTATAGATTCATAAAATTTATTTTTTTTACTAATATTAAAATATTCCCCCATCTCGTATTCACTAACCATATCCTTGAATATTGTTTTTACTTCATTTGATGCCATCGGNGCAATGAAAGAAATATTATTGTTTGACCTCCTCATCAATTTGGCAGTTTTTATAAAAATTGGTCCTAATTGACGAATCTCATTAATTCTACTCCCTGGTAAAATAGCAACAAGAACAGAAGTCTTTATTCCTAGTCCATGTCTAATGTTTTCCTTATTTAAGTCATATGGGATTGTGTCAGCAAGTGGATGTCCAATATATTTTGCTGNAATTTTATACTTCTCATAAATCTGTGGCTCAAACGGAAGTATGCATAACATTTTATCGACTGATTTTTTTATCTTTTTTACGCGATTCTNTCTCCATGCCCATATCGATGGGGAAACATAATGTATTGTTTTGATGCCAGCTTTTTTTAAGTTTTTTTCAAGAGTCAGATTAAATTCAGGGGCATCCACACCAATGAATATATCTGGGGGATCATTTTTCCATCTNTCGGTTAATTTTTTTCTAAGTTTGATTAATCTTGGAAGAGCTTTCAGTGGCTCAATTATTCCCATTATGGATAATTCGTCATATGAGGCCCATTGATCGCCTCCCAACCCTAATAACTTAGGTCCGATAATACCCTCAACTGTTGCATTGGGTATTAATTTCTTTATCTCTTCAAATAATCCAGCACCAAGATTATCGCCAGATTTTTCGCCAACAACGATACCAATTTTCATGAACTATCTGATAATCCCTCTCTCAGAGGAATTTTTTAGTGACTCAAGAAATGGTTTTAATTCAGGTTGATTATTGGATAAATTCTCTATCTCAGAAATTGCAGAACTTAACTTTAAATCTTTTCTATATAAAATTCGATATGCATCTTTTATATTTTTAATCTGCTTTTGATTGAAACCTCTTCTTCTTAATCCTTCGATATTCACACCTCTTGGTTTTATTGGCTGACCCTCTGCCATAACGTATGCCGGAATATCTTTTGTTGTGAGCGTATTCATGCCAATAAAACTGTGTGCACCAATTCTTGTATATTGATGTGCACCAGTAAAACCCCCGAATATAGCCCAATCATCTACTCTTACATGACCCGCTAATGTAGCATTATTTGCAAAAATCACATTATTTCCAACGATGCAATCATGTGCTATATGAACGTAGGCCATAATCCAGTTATTGTTACCCAATAAAGTTTTTTTGTTATCTTGAGTCGTTCCGCGATTAATTGTGCAATATTCTCTAATTGTGTTGTTATCTCCAATTTCTAGCGATGTCACCTCGTTATTATATTTCTTATCCTGAGGGTCACCTCCGATTGCAGCAAATGAAAAAATATGATTATTTTTTCCAATTTTTGTTGGACCTTGGATGACAACATGGCTTTCAATTTTAGTTCCACTGTCAATTTGAACTTCATCTTCAATCACAGAATAAGCGCCTATGCTAACATTGGAATCAATGCGAGCTTTTTTTGAGATAATGGCAGTATCGTGGATCATAATTTTAAGTCACTCGGAGCACACATTATTTTTGCTTGAACGGATATATCCCCTCTTACTTCTGCGATACAATTGTATCTCCACATACCTTTGATTACACGATCTACTTTTACATCAAACTTAATTGTGTCACCCGGATGAACTGGAAACCTAAACCTTGCCTTTTCAACTCCAACTAAATAATAAATTGGTTTTGGCTTAATATCTCCAACTGTTAAGTGACCCAGAACACCTCCTGCTTGAGCCATTGCTTCAATAATGATTACGCCTGGAACAATAGGCTGCCCAGGGAAATGGCCTTCAAAATATGGTTCTGAAGGTTTAATTATTTTTTCAGCAATTATGCTCTCACCCAATTCATAGTCAACTATTCTATCTATATGTAAAAAAGGATCTCTATGAGGAAGAAGCTTCATTATCTCTATTCTATCTAAACTTTTATCGTTCATTAGATTTGATTCAATTTGTTAGTGATCGTTTAAATTTTGCTACTAATTTTTTCCATTTTTTATCGTCCTCAAATGGAATTGAACCTGAATATATTCCTGGTTTCTTAATATCTTTAGTCACAACAGCCGCTCCATTTATTCTAACATCATCACAAATCTCAATATGACCAACTATTCCAACTTGACCAGCAATCATGCAGTTTTTTCCAATATTCACGCTTCCTGCAATTGCTGCAGATGAAGCAATTGCTGTATGCTCTCCAATCACTGTGTTATGCCCAATTTGTATTAAATTATCCAATCTGACACCATTTTCAATCACCGTATTTTCTATCGACCCTCTGTCAATTGTTGTGTTTGATCCAATCTCAACATCATCACCAATTATTACACCACCAATTTGATTAATTTTTTTCCATCCATTGGGAGTTTTGACATTACCAAAACCGTCCGCACCAATGACTGCTCCCGGATGTATCTGCGTTCTTGCTCCTATCTTGACAGAATTGATGATTGTGACATTTGCGTGTAGTCGTGAGTTTCTAGCAATTTCTATATCGCCATGAATAACACATCCTGGTCCAATATAAACATTCTCATTAATTTTTACGCCATCACTGATTGAAGTTAGAGGACCTATATAGCAGGAATCAGAGATATTAGAATTTTTTTCGATTACAGCACTCTCTGATATACCGGGGTTTATAACTCTCAAAGGATGTAAAAGTTCAACTATTTTTGAATAAAGAAGATAGGGATCATCTGTAATAATGGCGCCAACACTGCAATACTCTATATCATTTGGGCTTATAATTACTGCGGATGCTCTAGTTTCTCTGAGTTTATTGATATATGACTGATTTGAGAAGAATGATAACGATCCATCCTGCCCAGAATCCAGGGTTGAAAAATGAGATATTTCAATATTTGGATCACCTAAGAGATCACATCCATACCTGGCTGCTAAATCTCCTAGAGTGTAAGTCAAAACAATTCTCTCAAGTTAGAAATTATTTCTCTGATTTTATTCACTGCTCTCGAATTGAGCTTGAAGTAATTCTGCAATTGGAGTGGTAATATTGACGGACTGGCTACCATACAGGACTCCTCCAGCATCAGAAGCAAAAACAATATCAAAACCATTATTTTGTGCAAAA
>PBVS01000052.1 GCA_002728725.1 Woeseiaceae bacterium | reverse complement strand
CAACAACTAACTCGATCAAAGAGTTTGATTTAAGTCACTATCACAAGCTTGTAGCCGCTTGTTCGTATTTAAGCTCGAAGAGACTGAATGACCCTATTCTTATACGGAAGCTTCTTAAAAATAAATATTCAAATATCTCTGATAGTGTGCTTACGTGCATTGATGTTGCGTATTGGGACTTGGCTGCCAAAAAAGCCTCCATGCCGCTTTATAAATTTCTTGGTGGACAAAAACACAGCATGAAGGCGTACGCAAGCCTTCCTTTTTATAGTCAAAATAAAGATTTGATCGCAAACATCGAATTACACGCTCAAATGGGTTTTGAAGTATTTAAAATTCACACTTGGGGATTAATAGAGAAAGATCTTGAGTTAATTAAACTTATCGAAGAACAATTTCGTAATAAAGGGTTCCAATTTATATTGGATCTTGAAGGTGAATATAATTTTGACCAAGCATTTAGAATTGGTAAAGCGATGAATAAAAGTGTATTTAGATGGCTTGAGGCGCCAATGAAGGATAATTTATTGGACGATTACAGCAGGTTAAAGAAATCTATTTCTATTCCAATTATTCCAGATGGCTACACCCTCTATTCTGGGGATCATATTGAAAATGGAATAAAGCATGACTGTTGGAGTGCTGCGAGATTTGACGCAACTATTGTAGGTGGCCTTACTAAGAGTCTCGAGTTAATAAACATAATAAATAAATATTCAGCAAAATTAGAAATGCAATGTTGGGGCAATACACTGGCTCAGGCATTAAATCTTCATATTATGCTAGCTTCATGTAAATCGACATATTTTGAAACGCCAGTTCCTATTGACATGTATCATTTTGGCCTCAAGAATGATAATTTGATTGAAAATGGGTATACAAGAGAATTTAAGAAACCAGGACTTGGTATTGAAGTGGATTGGGAGAGATTATCTGATGCCGATATCTATGAGAAAACAACCGTAAAGTAAATGAGTAAAATTGATAGAAGAGATTTCATTAATGGCAGTTTAATGCTCCTTGGTTCTTCAGTTATGCCAGATGGAAGCGCCATAGCTCATAACCTTGAAGATCTGTCTAATTCGAGTTACCCGCCAGCACTTAATGGGCTCAGGGGCAGTCACCCTGGATCTAACGAGAGTGCTCATAAAAAAGCGTGGACGGGCAATAATGACTGGGGAAGGACAAACCTCCTAGACGAAGAGTATGATTTGGTTGTTGTTGGTGGAGGAATAAGCGGACTTGCATCAGCCTATTTTTTCACTCAACAACACGGTAGTGATAAAAAAATCCTCATCATTGAAAATCACGACGACTTTGGAGGCCATGCCAGAAGGAATGAGCATGTTGTTGATGGTAAATTGATTTTGGGTGAGGGGGGCTCTGAGTCATTTGAATACCCCAGTGGATTCAGTAATGTTGTACTAAAGCTTTTGGATGAGCTAGGTGTTGACATGGAAGCGTTCAAGTCTGCTTATGACAGAAGCTTCTTCAAGAAACACGGATTAGAGGCAGTTACTTATTTCAATGAGCGTTATTTTGGGGAAGATAAAATTGTGAGGCACCCATTTTGCGATTACCCAGGTTTTATTGAAGGTCTTTTGCGACCCAAAATTGACATCAATGAGGCTGTCGAGCAAGTACCCTTGAATATTGAAGGAAAAAGGCAGCTTTTAAAGTTATTGATGAGTGACCCTACGACGCTTGGAGTAGAAAAAAGTCAATGGCGAAGATATGTAAGAGAAGTGTCCTATTTTGATTACATGAGAGATACACTGGGTGTTACTGACCCACTGATTCATAGAATGGCAAGACAATCTATCGTTGATTATGGCGGAGTACCAGATGTCATGACTATAAATGGCGCGCTTGAGGGTGGAGCATTAGGTATGAACGCGGCAACTTGGAAGGAAGTGCTCGACGATGGGGCTTATCAGAATTATATTGACCGAAAGGATGGGACATACGCAGTGGAGGAGCCATTTATTGAGCACTACCCTGATGGCAATGCAACTATAGCTAGAATGCTTGTAAAAAAGCTTATTCCAAATGTAGGAAAAGGTGACAATGTTGAAGAAATAATCCTATCTAAGTTTAACTATCACCAATTAGATAAAAAAAATAGCAATGTAAGATTAAGGCTTAATAGCACGGCCATAAATATTGAGCATGAGACCGATGCAAGTAATTCAGATTATGTTTATACAGATTATATAAAGAATGAAACGTCTTACAGGGTAAAGTCAAAGAATGTTATTTTAGCCTGCTATAACATGATGATACCACATATAGTTAATAATTTACCTCAAGATCAGTATCAAGAGTTAATGAAACTGACAAAGATTCCTCTCCAGTACTCAACTATTGGTTTAAGAAATTGGAGGGCAGTTAAAGAGGCAGGAATTGGCATGGCGATGTCTCCAGGAAACATGCATCAGGCCGTTAATATGGATTTTCCAACCAGTATGGGTGGATATGAGTATACTAATTCACCAAATGATCCTTGTATCCTTCATATGAGATGCTGTCTACAGGGTGACACACATGGTGCCCCGGCTATCCAGCAATTCAAAGAGGCAAGATACAGGATGCTTGGAAAGAAGTTCTCAGATTATGAGGCGGAGATAAGAGAGCATTTAACTGGAATGTTACCGAAAAACTACTTTAATTTCGATCGCGATGTTGCAAGTATTACTGTTAATAGATGGGCGCATGGTTATTCATATGGAAAAGTCAGTGAAATCGGCATAAGACCATTTGGAAAAATAGCAATTGCAAATAGCGATGCATCCGGAAGCTCGTTAATGAATAGGGCAATTGAGGAGGCATGGCGTGCTGTTAAGGAGCTGTCTTGAAATGAGCAAAAAGAATAAATTAGCTTTTATGCTTATTCTTCTGGCTAATTTTCTTTTTGCACCTAATTCAAATTCTGAAAATCTATCTAAATACCTTCTTAATTACCCCAATCTTGATGATCCTGACGGTGAGGTAATTTTTAATAATGAATATGTTGTTCTTCAAAGGCTGGTAGTCGGTCCTGGAGAGTGGGAAGGTGTCCACAGTCACCCTGGAAACCAGATTTATGTCCACATAAAAGGTGGATATTGGTCTGGCANAATGCACGGTGAACTTGAGTANGAAAAAGAATTTTCTCCTGACGGTTCGGTTGGATGGATGGGGGCTATTCCGATAGAGGATCGCCATGACTCAGGTAACAGTGGGGATAACCCAATAGAATTGATATACGTGACACTGAAACAAGATACACCAGAAAAAGAGAGAGGTGATACTGAGCTGCAAACCTATCCATCTGTAAATCTAGAGTTACTTTTTGATAATCACAGATTCTTTGCACAAAAAGTTATATTAAATCCAGGCGAGTGGGAGGGGGCTCACTTACAAACTGGCCGTCGAATTTCAATTGTAATAAAAGGGGGCTTAATTTCATCAAAGAGAAACGGAGAATATTTATTCCGCGAAAAAGAGGTCTCTCCTGGAGATGTCGAATGGTTAGAGNCAGAATCTCCAAATGACACATTTGAAAGAGGGAATGAAGGGAAAGAGACNATCGAGTATGTCTTAGTNACNATCAAGTAAAATAAAGTTAGATATTTTTTTTATGCTGGATATGTCCATTTGCAGCATACTTTTCNTGATTGCTTTTTATGTTATTAATGTCATACCTATAGTTGATCATGAATGAACAACCTTTCTTTAGNCCATTTTCTGAANTATCCGCTAAAAAATTAATCTGATGCATCGATGCACCGTTGCCAATGTGAAATCTAGTCACTGAATCATTGGGTTTGTTATCTTTTCTATTTGTTACTAGTAAATATCTTCTTACCAGATCATTTAATGGCTTTTTATTATCCGTAATAGTTTCTACTGATAGATTAGAATTTAATTCTCTGTATAAGTCATAATTATTTATTTTCACCCAGTCCATAAAGCCAGGCACAGGTGATAAGGTAAAAAACTCTTTTATGCCTGGTATTTCTGTTTGTATGTATCTAACCACATCTTTAATTAAATAATTGCCAAAAGAGATACCGTCTAGACCCCTTTGGCAATTTGATATCGAATAAAATATTGCCTTATTTAATTTATTGATATTGCTTGTTGATCTAGTGGTGTTGAGTATTTGATTAATATTCTTTGGCAATTCTGAGGTAAGTGCTATCTCAACAAAAATTAATGGTTCGTTTCCCATTGCAGGATGAAAAAACGCAAAACATTTTCTATCTAAAGAATTGATTCTATCTCTTAATTCTCTCCAGCTATTTATTTGATGAACTGACTCATACTTAATGATCTTTTCTAATATAGCTGCTGGCGTATTCCAATCAATTGGCTTCAGAACCAAAAAACCACGATTAAACCAATCGAAAAATAATGTCTTTAGATCATTATCAACTTTATTATAGTTTTGATTTTTTGACGAAGAAGAGAGGATCCTTTCGCGAAGTTTTACTAGGTAGGTGGTCGACTCATCGAATGAATTTAATTTTCTAAAAAGTATTTTTCTTTCTGACACATTTGCTTTTTGAAGTGCAATATAGTTTTTCTCTGATTTGTCATCATCATAGGCTTTAACGGCAAGTTTTGCTTTTTCAATATTGATATCTCTGTCATCTCTAAGATGCAGCATTAATTTCTTGAATTCGCAATCACTAAGATTATTGATAATGCTAAAGAACTCTTTTGCACTTTGAACTCTTGCTATATTGTTACCCGAGTGAATTATATCGCTGGCAAGCTCTTTTATGTCTTTTGAGCTTCCTTCTCTTTTGAATAAGAGTCTTGATGAAGCTCTTTTGCTATTTTCGAAAAGATTATCTATTAAATTGGATATTGTTTCAGAATAAGACATATTTTGTATTAAACATTATAGAAATATATCTGTAAATAAATAGTGGATATATATGAGATTAATTTATCACAAAGGATCCTGAATAATACTAATTAGATTAAGTGATAATAATATTGAGAAACCATTATGCTGTGCTAAAATGACTCGTCCGCGGGAATAGCTCAGTTGGTAGAGCGCAACCTTGCCAAGGTTGAGGTCGCCGGTTCGAACCCGGTTTCCCGCTCCATTAAATTTAACCATTTCCTCATGTCGGAATATGTCAATATTTATGTTAAATATGACTTGAATTCTATTGTTAAGAATTGATAAGATTTTATTCGTGATGAGTTATAAGAATCATTCTCATCTAGATTTTTTTACAACATCATTAATATAATTTTGTAATAAAAATCTTTAATGACCTTCTCAATGAAAGGTTTGGGAGTCTCTATTTGTCAATATTCTAAGATGCAAACGGAGGCGCAACTTTATCGTTAATATTTCATATTCTAGAACATGAAATATTATCAATATGGAGATTAGTATGAAGTTATTTATGCTACTTGCAGGAACTGTCGCTGCTCCATCCATTGCATTTGGTGCAGATTTAAAAGCAAGTGATTATGTTGGAGTGAGTTTTTGGCTTGTTACTGCTGCTATGCTGGCAGCTACTTTATTCTTTTTCTTGGAAAGAGATAACGTAAGCTCAAAGTGGAAAACGTCTTTGACAATTGCTGGCTTGGTAACAGGTATTGCTTTATGGCACTACTTGTACATGAGAGATGTGTGGGTTGAAACAGGCACATCACCAATTGTCTATAGGTACATCGATTGGTTACTCACAGTTCCACTTCTAATGGTAGAGTTCTACTTAATACTAAGAGCGGTAACAGACGTAGCTGCTTCCTTATTCTGGAAGTTACTTGTTGGATCGCTTGTTATGTTAGGTTTCGGTTACATGGGCGAAGCTAAGATGATGGCTGCATGGCCAGCATTCCTTATAGGATGCGCGGCATGGTTGTACATGATCTATGAACTTTATAAAGGTGAAGGTGCAGCAGCGAGAGATGGTTCTGGCAATGCTGCAGTTCAGAGCGCATACAACACAATGATGATTATTGTTGTAGTTGGATGGGCTGTTTATCCATTAGGTTACTACTTAGGTTACTTATCTGGGGGTGGTGTAAACGAAGGTTCATTGAACCTCGTATACAACTTAGCTGATTTTGTTAACAAGATCCTATTCGGAGTTGTTATCTGGGCAGCTGCTGTTAAAGATTCAGGTAATTAATTAAGCTATCGGATTCGTGGTAGGTCGGGTAATACCCGACCTTCACAATCCATTATCTACTTCCTTTTAATCAAGCTTTAGGATCTTTGCTTGAAAATTTCAAAAACTATTCCAGTTCAATCCATTGTTATTGGTTCGGGATTTGCCGGTATAGCTTCAGCACTTCGTCTGAGGGCACTTGGTCACGAAGTGACATTAATCGAGAGATTAGATCAGTTAGGTGGAAGGGCAAGAACCTTCAAAAAAGGCGAATATAAGCATGATGCGGGACCAACAGTCATAACGGCACCTTTTTTATTTCGTGAATTATACGAGCTATTTGATGAGCAGCTAGATGATCATCTTGAGTTTGTCCACCTCGACCCTTACTATCGTTTTTACTTCAGTGAATCCGATGACTATTTCAACTATAGGGCTTCTATAGAAGACACAAAGTCAGAAATTGAGAGATTTGACCCTGAAGACACTCAGAGATATGAGAGTCTTTTGGCTGAGTCAAAATCAATCTACGATATTGGCTTCAAAAAACTTGTTCATAGGCCATTTGTATCTCTATATTCAATGGTAACTCAGATACCGGCCTTATTAAGATTAAAATGTTATCGAACAGTTTGGCAAATGGTCAGCAAACATCTTAAACATCCTTTGATTAGAAAAGCTTTCTCAATTCATCCTCTTTTAATCGGAGGAAACCCATTCACTACGACATCTATCTATGCATTAATCCATTATTTAGAAAGGAAGTGGGGGGTATTCTTTTGTATGGGGGGGACCGGCAAATTAGTCAGTGAGTTAGAGAAACTAATGTTAAGACATGAAATTAAAATTATTAAAAATTGCGATGTTAAAAGAATTAATCAAAAAGACAATAAAGTTATCTCAATAGACACTGAAGATAATGGAAATTTCAGTGCTGATAATATTGTATTTGCCGGAGATCCAGAATTTTGTTACCGAGAATTACTTAGTGAAAAATCAGTCACAAAGTTATTTAAACCAAAAAAAACCTAT
>PBVS01000051.1 GCA_002728725.1 Woeseiaceae bacterium | reverse complement strand
GTTGGCTCAACATCATTCCATGCCGGATCTCCAGAAATATCACCATCTAATGATGGTGATTGATCTATCTTAATTGCGTTAATAACAGGTCTAGGAAGCTGTTCTAATGAATCACTAGATTGCGCATTAACCGTTGGGTTTAAAAATACAAGAAATAATAAAAAACTGTATGACAGATGAGAAGCTTTTTTCTTCAGAAACATAAAAATCCTTATATCTTATAATCTCAGATAGAAAACAGGGATGATTCTAATGGCAAGTAACATTCATTGCTAGCTTAAATCGAGTTTTTTGACAAAACTTAACTCTAAAAGTTTATTTTTAGGTTTTAAGAAGGTCATGATATGCAAATAGACCTGCAGATCCACCTGTATGAATAAATACAATATTTTCATCTTTCTTAAGTTGACCCTTATTTATCAGATCAATCATACCGGCCAAACCTTTTCCACTGTATACAGGATCGAACAATAAACCCTCCTGTCTTGCCAGTGTCAATATCGCTGCATTCATTTCATCAGTGGGGACACCATAACCATCACCAACATAATCACAATTTGCAATTACGTCCTCTCTTTCCACTAATCCCGACATACCTAGAAAATCACATAATTCACAAGCAAGTTTAAAAACCTTCTCTTCCTGCTTTTCTTTGTTCGCGTTCACACCAATACCCAAAACTGGAATTTTACTATTTAGTGCTTTTGCTCCTACAACAATTCCTGCTTGTGTACCCGCACTGCCTGTTGCATGAATGATTTTATCAATGACAACATCCATGGAGTTTGCTTGTCTGATTAACTCCAGAACACAATCGACATAACCCAAAGCACCAATTGGGTTTGAGCCACCGCCAGGAATGATGTAAGGATTCATTCCCTTTTCTTTGAGATCTGAGCTGATGTTATCCATTTCCATGTTCATATCTGATCCATTCTCAACTTCTCGGATATTGGCACCAAAAAGTTTATCTAGGAAAACGTTACCTGACTCCATATAAGCAGCTGATGCATCAGTAACTCTTTTTTCAAATACCAATTCACATTTCATGCCTACTTTCGCAGCGGCGGCAGCTGTTTGCCTGGCATGATTGGATTGAACTGCGCCTTGAGTAATAATGACATCGGCTTTCTTTTCAATGGCATCGGCTATCAAGAATTCTAATTTTCTGGTTTTGTTACCGCCTGTACCAAGACCCGTACAATCATCTCTTTTGACATATATGTTAGGTCCATTTAGATATTTAGTTAATCTAGGTAAATATTCTAGAGGAGTGGGCAAGTGAGCTAGCGATACTCTGGGATAGCGTGATAAGAGCATAATTTATTCCTTATTATAATTTCTTTTTATTGTTAGATGGTTTGCATATTCAATGGTCTTAATAGCTAAAACCTCTGTGGATGAAACAAGAGGCACTTCGAGATCCTTGTTTTCTAATACAAGAGGAATTTCAGTACATCCAGCAATAATTATTTCTGCCCCCTTATCAACCAGATGATTAGCAACCGATGATAGAGTAACTGATGGATCTAGTAAGTTGGATCCCTCTTTGATAGAGAAAATACCTTTCATGCATTCATCTTGATAATGATTATCAGGAAGAAGGCATGTCTTCCCTTTATGACTTAAACCTTCCTGATAGATCTTCGCATTGATACAAGCTGTTGTTGCCATAATTCCTACGGATACTTTATCTGAAAAATATTCTGTAATCTCATTAATGGTTTCATCGACTATATCAATAAAAGGTATATTTATTTCTGCCTTAACATCATCTGAAAACATATGAGCCGTGTTGCAAGGCATAACAATAAAATCTACTCCTGCAGCTTCTAATTTTATAGCACCATCGGCAAGCATGGATCCAATTTTGTTTGATTTGTTATTTGATACTATCTGACGATTAGGAATGTGAGGATTTTGATCTACAAGAAGTCTCACATGATCTTCTTCAGTTACTATTGGGCAATGATCAATCACCATTGACATAAAATCCACGGTTGCTAGGGGGCCCATCCCACCAAGAACTCCGGCTGTTAATTTTTTTCTTTTATTTTTATTCATTTCACACTCATAGTTTAGTGATGATATTAACATCATCTCTTTAAATTCAATAATTGTTAAATTTTGAAAAGATTCTTGAATAACAATAAGATGCATATTAGTCTTGGTTGACTATTTCAATGGGATTAAGGGCTAAATAATATTAATTAAATACATGGAAAAAAATATGAAAAATACAATCNTNACGATTTCTTTTATCTTTCTATTAACNGCATGTGCAAATACACAAGACAAAATAGCAGGCTATNCAANCACATTCGCTTCGGGTGTTTCCAAGATCNTTCCTGGAAANAATACTNGTAATGACAAAATNAAGTCNGCNCCNCTATCNGCGCCTGTTGCTCAGCATGCAACAATGATGATGGANAATAGCTTTGATAAACCCATTGATTACATNCCTGAAGCGCTTGGTCCCTGGGAGTGGAAAATCACAACTTCAGATCAAAGAGCTCAAAATTANTTTAAGCAAGGTATGCAGTTAAGATGGGCTTACAATGTCAATGAAGCAGCTCGATCCATGGCAGAAGCGAGAAGGATCGATCCCAATTGTGCAATGTGTTATTGGGGTGAAGCATTCGCTCTTGGCTCATTTCTTAATGGTCACATGACAACAGAAAAAGGCATTAGAGGAAGAAANGCCATCCAAAAAGCAGCTGAATTGGCAGATGGNAATACATCTCAAATGGAAAAAGATTTAATTATGGCAACTCTTGTAAGATATCCTGAAGATTGGACTACAGAGATTGGTAATGATAAAGAATTGCGTCGACCAACATACCAAGCGTTTTCTGATTCAATGGCTGAGGTTTACAAAAAGTATCCAAAAAATCACGAAATAGCGACGGTTTACGCACAATCTTTATTNATGCTGGAAGAAAGAAGAGGTTATCGTGCAGAAACTCCTGAACTAGAGAGACTTCACAGTGTTCTAACTGGTGTTTTGGATGAAAACATCTCTCATCCAGGCGCTTGCCACTTATATATTCATGCAACTGAATCCACTATTGATGCCGGAAGAGCCACTGCTTGTGCAGACAAACTAAGTGATGCAGTTCCAGTTGCCAGCCATATACAACATATGCCTGCTCACACATACAATAGAACAGGCATGTGGGGTAAAAATGTAGCAACGAGTATTAAGGCATCTCAGTCCGATATCATGGCAAAATCGAATAAAGGNTTTTCTTATGGTGCTTCTCATAACCTTCATATGCTCCTTTATGGTGCATCATATGATGGGCAAGGGGCAGTAGCTATTCAAGCAGGAAAAGATTACAGAAANTTAACAGATATGGCTCCTTATGAAACATTAACTCAAATTAGATTTGGTCGTTTTGATGATGTGCTTGAAAACAAGAATACACCTGAAGATGTATACGCCCTAGCTCTTTATAAATTCGCCAAAGGATACGCTGGACTCAAAGAAAATGGTGATATTTCAAACGCGAGAGATATCGAGAAATATTTATTTGAAGCGGCGGATGGAGATCTTGGTTCTACCTATTTCAGAGGTGACTACAAATCTACTTTAGTTACTATTGTGGCTTACATCCTTCAGGGAGAGACAAGCTGGACAGAGGGTGATCTTGATAAAGCCATTTCCTCATTCAATTCTGCAGTCGAAGCTGAAGACACACTTGGATTCAGTGAGCCAGGTCCGCTGCCTTTTTCGGCTCGTCATTGGCTTGGCGCAGCTTTAATCGAAGCTGGTGATTATATTCAGGCAGAATCGATTTATAGAGAAGAGCTTGAAAAGCATCCGCATAATGGCTGGTCATTGTTCGGTCTAAAACAAGCGTTGGCTGGACAAGATATAAATGATGAAAAAATAAATGCAGACTTTGAAGATAGCTGGGCTCGATCGAATCTATTTATAACTTCATCAAGATTCTGAACTTNAAAAAAAACCGGTCNNANGACCGGTTTTTTCTATNGGNTTTGAGATTTTCCTANGGNCTCCAGCCAATGTGTTCATATCTGACCAGTTGCTNAGGTCCTACCTCTGCACCATAGATATTTCCCTGATCATCCACTGCTACACCCTCAGCAGCTGTCGTACTTCCATTGAGGTCAGGCTGGCCTGGATCAGGTATGAAAAATACAACCCAAGCATCTTTNGTGCTTCCAATCCTAATTCCTCTCTTCCAACCCCAATTTCCAGACCATGGCACATGCGACTCTGAATCTGCTGAATAAAGGACATCATTTTTATCAATGAAGAGGCCGCTTGGTCTTCCAAATTGTGTCCATGTCGCTATCCAGTTACCATCTTGATCAAATATTTGAATACGGCTGTTCCCTCTATCGCCAACATAAAGTTTCCCCTCAGAATCCATAGCCAATGCATGTGGGTCTCTAAATTCACCTTTCTCAGCTCCAGTTACTCCCCAAGTTTTAATGAATTTTCCGTCTTTATCGTATTTTACTATTCTATTATTTCCAGAACTGCCATGGCCATCCGCGACAAAAATATCGCCATTAGGTGCAACNAAAACATCAGAAGGCATATTAAANTCATAATTACCATCTCCCTTAACTCCGGGTTTTCCAAGTGTCATTAAGACTTCGCCCTCAGAGCTGAACTTGATNATTTGATGCCCTAATTTTCCCTGATTTCTAGGCGCANTACTGCATCCTGGACATGCAGCATCCGTTATCCATATATTATTTTCTTTATCTACAAAAATACCATGTGGCCAGTCAATCATTCCTGCGCCNAAACTTTTTATAACATTACCATCGCGATCAAACTGAAGGATGGGATCATCATCTGATCCAACACAACTATTTTGTCCGCATCGCTCTCCTACCCACATNGTACCGTCTTTTCCCGGAAAGACAGCGCTTGTTGAGCCCCATGTTCTGTCACCAGGCATTTTAGCCCATTCGGTATTTGCTCTCCAAGGATGTTCTTGTGCATACAAGGACGTTGATAACAAAATCAGCAGCAATGTGCCTGATAAATGTTTTTTAACTAGATTCAATAACATTATTTTCTCCTATGTAGTCATTGATATTTTATATCACAATAGTTTTATTACGTTTAACCATTNAGTACCTCTTTAATCACATTTACTGTGACCTGCATCTCATCCAGCGTTCCTANTGTAACGCGAATGTAATTTTTTATCGCATNGTTNTCATACGCTCTTACTCTGANATTTTTTTCCATCANTTTNTTCTGAAATNCNTGTGCGTCNNCCTTAACNTCTACCAATACAAAGCTAGAATGGCTTGGNATNTANNTCAANCCAAGCATGTCAAGTTCACTATAAAAATAATCCTTCGTTTCATCTGTGAGTCTTTTAACCTGCCTAGTGAAAGATAAATCTTTCAAAGCAGCAGCTGCAGCATAACAATTTATACTGGGAAGTCCCCANCTGTTTCCAGATGCACGTAAATTAGAAATTATCGATTTATTTGCAACTGCGTAGCCAATTCTCATGGCCGCTAATCCATACATCTTTGAAAACGTTCTGGTAACAATCACATTATTGTATTTTTGTGCTAAAGAAACCCCAGTTTCATAATTTTCTTCTCTCACGAAATCAATATATGCTTCATCAATAAGCAAAGTAACATGTCTTGGAATCTTATTGATAAATCTCTCAAGCTCCTGATGTGAAAGAAGTGTTCCAGTTGGATTGTTTGGATTGGTGATCACCACAAGAGTTGTATGATCTGTGATTGCTTCCTCCATTGCATTTAAATCATGCACAAATTTTGAAGTAGTTGGGATTCTTTTAATTTTTATTTCAGCGCTGAACTGGGATCGGAGTGTCATGGCAGCCCTAGTCACTCCTCCATAACCAGGATCAATTTCTATTATTTCACCTACACCATTCTTAACACCATAAAGCATTGTCACTTGATTTAAAATAAAACTGGAACCTCCCTCAACGTATACAGGATAGAGACTTTTACCGAACAATGGGTTTGCTCCAAAAGCAGGATTTGGATCTTTTTCCAAACCAAGATGATCTCCAATTGCATTCTCAAGATTTGTGTATGCACCAAAGTCGTATCGATTCACGTCCATGATAGAATCAGTGACAGCTCTGATGGCACGTGGTGAAGGTCCATATGGATTTTCATTAAAACCAATACTTACCATGCCGGGACGGCTTCCCCACCCATGAATCTCATCTATTTGCCTTGCTGGATAAACTGATGAGATTGTTTCTGCAAATAATTTATTATCGGCTAATGCAAGAGAGCCAATACCTGCTGTTGCACCTAAGAAACCTCTTCTTGTGAGTCTTGATATTGGTTTATTATTTTCATCTGAAGATTTCATCTTAATTCCTTTTTTATTGTTGAGGCGCTTGTCTGGGAATGAGAAATATCTCCTTTTGACGTCCATCAATATAATAAACGCTGTCGCCGTCAAACATTGCATCTTCCTCAAGCTTAATTCTTACTGGTTTTCCCCAACTTGGAACATTCGTTTCTGCATAGAGCTCTATGGAATATGCAGTGTTGGGGTAAATTGGATAGTCTCCTCCACCCGGTACACCCCCTTGTTGGTCCCACATGCCAATGGTAGATCCGGCTCCATGCCCATGATATCCAATTGGATGAGTATATATAGATGGCGTGATACCTTCGTTTTTTGCTTTACTTAAAGCGCTTGCTAACACTTCGTTTCCTGTTCTACCAACAGCAATTTCACCAGTCAATATGTCTTGGAGACGATTGCCATTTTTCATTGCGATCTCTAAATCATTAGGAATTTTATTTTCTCCAGTTTTTAGAACATAGGCATGCTGTTGCGTATCAGTATTCAAACGGAGATATGTGATTCCAAAATCAACATGTAACAAATCACCTGGCATAATAATATTGTCGTCATGTCTGGCCAATATTGAAGATTTTGCATCTAAGGCAGGGCTTGTCTCTCTCTGTATTGAAACTGAAGGGTGAAACCAAGCTGTTAATTTCAACTCTCTTATTCGATCACGATACCACCATGCAACATCATTAGTGGTTGTAATTCCAGGCTGAATCACCTCATCAGTCAACCCGGCCGCAAGAATTTCATGAGCGATGCGGCAAATCTGTTGATAAATTATCATCTCGGTCTTTGATCTAGTCTCTAACCATCCGACAGCTAATTCTTCTGCTGAAATGACCTTTTCTCTGTGGGCAGGTTTCAGTGATTCAAGAAATAAGTCATATTCTGTGTGTGTTATGCCATCGGCCAGTGCAAATGTATCAGAATAATTAATTCCNATCTTATTTGGATTTCTTTCTTCAATTAACTCAGCCAGACGCTTCCATTGATCACCATGCAACTCCTTATCCCAAGCCTTAGTGAACGTCTTACCTACTCCATACCTTGCAACTGCGAGAGTTTCAAGTGGCTCCCCATTTCCTGGATTGTAAATTAATAGTATGGTTCTTCTTCTTGCTGTCTGCCAAGTTGATGGCAAAAATGTCTTCAATACTGGATCCTCATTATATTCTCTAGAAATGATCACCCACATATCAATTCCTGTTCGTTCCATCAGACCTGGAAGGACTGTCTCAATTCTTTCGTCAATTATCTCATCAATGACTTGCGCTCTCTCCCGCATTGGTAAAATGATCGCATCGGCACTGATTGCTTGGAAAAATAGAATGGACGTAACTAATATAATTATTCGCATTTAATCGATCTCCATNAATTTATATTAACATCTTAAATAAGAATTATTGAAGTTAATAAGTTAATGACAACGCAATTAGTTCTGCAGGGTTTTTCCCATCTGAGACGGTCATAACNATATATTGTTTTCCATTTAGACGATAGGAGCTCGGCGGGCTCGTCTGTGTCGCGGGTAATGAAATTTGAGCAACAATTTCACCAGTGTATTTATTATGAGCTCTAAATACCGGTTCACCACCAAACCCCTCTCCTGCAAAAAGCAGTGTATCTGTAACCAAAATACCTGATCTGGTTGATTTACCAGTTCTTGGTAGATCAATTCCATCAAGANCCGGGTTGTCCTTAATATGTTGAGGGGTATCTCCGTTTGCAATGGACCATTGATGTTTTCCAGTTACCAGATCTATAGCTGTTATCCTTCCCCATGGTGGTTTTGCAATAGGTAGATTAAAAATCTTAGGCTCTGGATTATTTCCTGAGATATATTTTATGTCTGAAGATTCTGGCTCATGAACCAATTGCATTAAACCCACTCTGGTTTGAGAAGGGATAAATAAAAGTGAGCTATTTGGATCATATGCACTACCCTCCCAGTTCGCCCCTCCCAATGAATGAGGCAAAGTGAGAGTACCATCAGTACCATCTTCTGCGCCTACTATCGATGGTGGCGCATAAAGAGGTCCAATCCGATATTTTGTCAATAAATCATCAACCGCTCTTCTTATCTCAGGAGTGTAATCAATTAAATCTTCCTTTGTTACACCCTGCCTTTCAAAAGGTGCCGGTAACTCAGGAATTGGCTGGGTTGNGGCTGTCCACTCTCCATCAACATCTGTTTGAGGAACAGGTATCTCGTTGATAGGCCAAATTGGTTTTCCGTTTATTCGATCAAATACGTATACAAAGCCTTGTTTAGTGACTTGAGCAACAATCTTTTTCCCATTAGGGAGATCGGCCAGTATTGGAGCGGTTGGAATATCCATATCCCAAATATCATGATGAATTAATTGAAAATACCATTTCATTTTTCCTGTTCTGAAATCAAGTGCAATAAGGCTGTTTGCGAAGAGATTATCTCCATGACGATCTCCTCCATATTGGTCTCCTGTGGCCGATTCAACAGGTAAATACACAAGTCCATTTTTGATATCAGCTGACATAGGAGCCCAAACACCTGCATTTCCTGTGTAAAGTGCAGAATCATTTAACCATGTTTCATAACCAGGCTCGTCAGGCTCTGGAATTGTATGAAAGGTCCACAATAATTTACCCGTTCTAGCATCAAATCCTCGAACGTCACCTTTAACATTGGCTTTAGAGGGGGGACGAAAACTCACTTCATGAGCTGAACCGACTACGATTACATCTTCAACAACCAATGCTGGTGATGTTAAACCTACATCGAGACTTCGATCTACCGCTCTTCTTAAACCTTTAGTAAGATCTACTCGACCATTTTCGCCAAATTTTGGATTAGGTAAACCGGTTTCAGCATCCAGACTCACGAGAAAATAGCCAGGAGTAACGACAATGACAGATTTATTTCCGTTCACATCTTCATAATAAGAAAGACCTTTTCCCGAATCTTTTCTTGCAGCCTGATCAAATCTACTCCCCTCGTTTGCTCTCCACAGCCACAGTGTTTGACCAGACTCTGCATCTATGGCAACTACATTTCTAGTAGATCCCACGCCGATAAAAATTTTTCCATCTCTCATTATTGGCATCGATACATTTCTGATTTCTGGAGAGGGGCCGAAGTTATCTGTCTTCCATCTCCAAGCTATNTCTAGGTCACCTACATTATCTTTATTAATCTCACTCAATGGCACATATCTTTGAGCATTTAATTCTGAACCAAAGTTCTTCCATTCAACATCTGGAGCTGAATTTCTATTTTCTCTATATTCAATCTTCATAGAAGCGATGTTATCGATAGTTAAGGAGGATGCCTCTACATCAGCAATATCAAACATATATTTCAAAAGGTGAAGATATTCTTGATCTGTAAGTGAGCCAGGCGATCCTGCTGGCATAGTATTCTTATTCTCCAAGAAAAAATCCATAATTGATTGCCCAATCCATTTTTTTTGAATGAATTCTTTAATATTCTCGTTGGAGTGACAGCGAGCGCACTCGGATCCAAAGATTCCTTTTCCTTCGGCTTTTAAATCCTGAATTAATGGATCTGGATGTAAAAATAATAATAATGAACACATCAAAAGCTTAAATTTAATTCTTAATATGTTCATTTAGATATTAGTATTGTCTTAGTGGTTCAATAGAGAGTTGCCAGGCACTATGCTCCTCAGAATTCTTTGGCCCAATCATTCCTTCTGCTGAACTCAATATTGTTGCTGGATCATAGATAACGCCCTCTTTTATAACGAATTCAATATTTCTTGCGTTTCTTATATCGGAAATTGGATCTCCATTTATAATTACCAGATCTGCCTCTTTTCCAACATCGATTGAACCTAATATATCTTCAATGCCCAGTGACTTTGCGGCATTGATTGTT
>PBVS01000050.1 GCA_002728725.1 Woeseiaceae bacterium | reverse complement strand
ATATGGTGAAGAGGCTTAGCTGAGTCGTGTTTCTTGTGAGCGTAAGCTCAGAAGTAGAAAAATCAAACAAAAGCAATGAACCCAGAAATAAAACAATTGAACTGAGCAATAAAACAGTTCTTTTTGGAAGCTTATCGCTGAGAGCTCCAAATCCAAATTTACCGATAAAGCTGAACCAAAAAAGAATTGAAAATAGAAAAACGGATTGTTGAGCTGTAAATCCAGCTTCTTGCTCAAAGAAGATTGAAATCTGACTGTTTAATCCCTGAATTGAAAACCATAAACATGCAGACCCAATTCCCAGGCACCACAATGCTCTGGAGAAAAGAGCTTGTTTCAGAGGGATATTGTCTTTGGCTTCAATCTCATCTTCTTCGGTCGATTCGACTCCATCAGGATTTAAACCCATTGATTCAGGTTCTGGCTTTATCACTTTGTAAACTGGTATTACGGCAAATAACCAAAAGAGCACTGCGAGCAATCCAAAGCCCCATCTCCATCCAAGATTTGGATTATTCACGATCGGAGAAATCATCAATGGCATGGTTGCTCCTCCCAAGCTTGAGCTCGCAACCACCATGCCTACGACCTTGCCTCGGTGTTTTTTAAACCATTGAGATACGATGATTACATTGGGACCCAGGCCAGACATGACCAAACCCACGGCCATTAATATATGAAGCCTGTAAAGGGTCTCTATTGAGCTTGCAAAAGGATAAAAGCTGTAGATCAGAGCCATAATGATGATCCCGATTCTTATAACAATTTTTACCCCATATTTGTCAATTAATATTCCTGAAATAGGGGAGAGAAATGAAGCATAAAATAGAGTATTGGCAACAGTCAGGCTCACTTCAGCTTGATTAATTGAAAACTCCTCCATTAATCTTGGAAATAAGTTTTGAGGAACAAAAAGAGTCATTGAATTGACGAAAAAGTAAACCAAGCTGCAGCAAATGGCCACATACCAACCATAAAATGTTTTAGTTTTTGCAAACATAATCAAGGTCAATCATAATCAATTCATAAAATTCTTTCTTATAATAGCTTTATGACCAATCAAGCGATACTAATAATCAATGCTGCCATCGTGAATGAAGGCAAAATATCAGAAGGAGATCTCTTAATTAAGAATGGGAGAATCGAGACCATCGGTGCGAATATATCTGCGCCAGATGGGGCAGAAGTAATTGATGCAAGTGGTAAATGGCTTCTTCCCGGTCTGATTGATGATCAGGTTCATTTCAGAGAGCCTGGATTGACACACAAAGGAGGAATTCGTTCAGAATCAATGGCTGCCATTGCTGGAGGTGTGACATCTTTTATGGACATGCCAAACGTAGATCCTCCAACCCTTACAAGGGATCTCTTATTGCAAAAATATGAGATAGCCAGAGGCAAAGCACATGCAAATTATGCATTTTACATGGGCTCGAGCAATGACAACATCGAAGAGATTAAATCACTGCAAACAGGCGAAGCTTGTGGCGTTAAAATATTCATGGGCGCATCAACAGGAAATCTTTTGGTGGATGATAATGATGCGCTTGAACAAATTTTTTCTGAATCTCCAGTCCTCATTGTCACACACTGTGAAGATACTCCAATGATTGAAAGAAATCTTGAGGCGGCCAGATTAAAATACGACGGAGAAATTCCAATCAGTGAGCATCCAGCCATTCGATCAGTCGATGCTTGTTATAAATCTTCATCTAAGGCGGTGAGTCTTGCCAAGAAGCATGATGCAAAGCTCCATGTGCTTCATCTCACAACGGCCAAAGAAATGGAACTTTTTGAAGCCGGCGATCATCCGAAGAATATCACAGCTGAAGTCTGTGTTCATCATCTCTACTTCAATGACAGTTCTTATGATCAATTGGGCAGTCGGGTGGTATGTAATCCATCAATCAAGTCGAGAACAGATCAAGCAGCATTGATTGATGCACTAAAAGAAGATCGCATCGATATCATTGCCACTGATCATGCTCCACATACATCAGAGGAGAAAGCGAAACCTTACCCAAATTGTCCGTCTGGTTTGCCACTCGTTCAACACTCGCTCTTGGCATTGTTAGAGATCAGTAAAGAAAGCAACATACCAATCGAGACGATCGTAAAAAAAACCAGTCATGCTGTTGCTGATAGATATGGAATTGTAGACAGAGGCTATATCAGGGAAGGATACTGGGCTGATTTGGTTCTGGTTGACTCAAAGGGCAGTTATGAAGTGACATCCCAGAACATTTTGTATGAATGTGGATGGAGTCCATTTGAAGGGCATCGTTTTGATGCCTCGATTGAAATGACGTTCATTAATGGACTAAAAGCCTTTGAAAATGGGAAGATACTCACTGAGCCATCTGGCATGAAACTCGATTTCAAGAGTTAATATTATTTAAGAAATCTCGGACAAAAAACATCGTTTTTTTTGGCGACTGCATATATAATTTCATCTGAAAATCCAAATGGGTTGTTAGAGATAAATTTAAAGAAACTTTTAAGGTTTAATTTACGAATCATAATACGTTCACAACAGCTGAATTAGTTAAATGCAACCTACAGATACAAAAAACCCAGATTANTATCACAAGGTCGTTGACTGTCAATGGGGATGCCCCGCACATACTGATGTACCAGGTTATATTAGGCATATTGCACAAGGTGAGTACACCCAAGCTTACCTTTTGAATAGAGAGTCCAATGTTTTTCCTGGAATACTTGGCAGNGTTTGCGATAGNCCATGTGAACCTGTTTGCAGGAGGGCGAGGGTAGACGAAGAGCCNGTAGCNATCTGCAGATTAAAAAGAGTAGCAGGTGATCTCAAAGGAGATTTTAAGTCACANCTTCCANCAGTTCCTTCAAAAAAGAATGGCAAGAAAGTCGCCGTCATTGGAGCGGGTTGTGCTTCACTGACAGTNGCCAATGACCTTCTCCCTCTNGGTTATGAGATGGATGTTTTTGAGTCATTGCCAGAAATGGGAGGCTTAATAAGAAGCAANATTCCAAAGTTTAGATTGCCNCCAGAGGTGATTGATGAAGAGTTCGATGTGATTGTAGAACAAGGCATCAATCTTCACTTGAATCATCCGATCGAGAGCATGAAAAATCTTCTAGAGGAAGATTATGATGCTGTACTCGTCGGTACTGGTGCACCCAAAGGAAGAGAATTAGACCTGCCAGGGCGACATGAGACTGACCAAATTCATGTAGGGATTGCTTGGCTTGAATCGGTTGCATTNGATCATATCGATGAAGTGGGTGAGAAAGTTTTAATCATCGGTGGCGGGAATACTGCAATGGATTGCTGCAGAACATCTCTCAGGCTTGGAGGCAAAGATGTCAAAGTCATCTATCGCGGCGAGCGACACACGATGAAATCTTCAGATTGGGANCTAGAGCCTGCTCTTGAAGAGAATGTTGACTTGGTTTTGTGCCATTCACCTGAAGAATATATTGTAGAAGATGGAAAGTTAACCGGCATGCGTTTTTCTGTGATGGAGTATTCAGTTGATGATGAGGGAAAAAGGCAATCTAAGAAAGTCGATGAGACAATTATTCCATGTGATACTGTCATCTTGGCCATCGGACAAGAGAATTCATTTCCATGGGTGGAACGTGATCTGGGCATTGAGTTTGACCAATGGGAGGTCCCAGTTGTAGATCCAGTCACATATGAGTCAACCCTTAAGGGAGTTTTCTTTGCTGGTGATGCTGCATTTGGGCCAAAGAATATTATTGAAGCAGTTGAGCAAGGCCACCAAGCTGCAATCTCTATACACAAATATTGCAATCATGAACCACTGACCGAGAGGTTGCCACATGGGATGAATTTGGTTACTGCAAAAATGGGTATCCACGAATGGAGCTACAGCAATGATTACGACTATGATGACCGATACGAAGTGCCCACTGTGCCAATGGACAATCGATTCAAAGATATAAACATAGAGGTTGAGCTCGGTTATGAGCCAGGGCAGTTTAAAAGAGAAGTGGAGNGATGNTTGAACTGCGACATTCAAACTGACTTTGTGGCTGGCTTATGCATTGAATGNGATGCATGCATTGATATATGCCCAGTGAACTGTTTGACCATCACTGAAAATGACGAAGAGTCAGAAATAAGAAAAAGAATCAAAACCCCAGCAGACAATTATGATCAAGCTCTATATGTATCAGAAGATCTGCCTCAGACAGGAAGGGTAATGGTTAAGGACGAAGACGTTTGTATACACTGTGGACTATGCGCNGAGCGATGTCCCACAGCTGCTTGGGACATGAAGAAGTTTACNCTTCAAATACCATATGCAACTGACGAGGCAATTGATGCAACCCAGAAAACAAAAAAGGCTGTTTAATGGGTGTCCCAGCTAATAATGATTTCACTGTAAAGTTTGCAAATGTAAATGGNACTGGATCATCCAGTGCCAACGGAATGTTCATGAAGAGTATATTCAGAATGGGCATCCCAGTAGTGGGAAAAAACTACTTTCCATCAAACATTCAAGGGCTTCCAACCTGGTATGAAGTAAGAGCCAATGAAAATGGTTATCTTGCACCCTCTGGAAGTGTGGACATCATGGTGGCCATGAATGCTCAAACTTATGATGANGACTTAAATGCCATCGAGCCCGGAGGATACTTAATTTACGATTCCTCATGGCCAAGGGAAGCGCTTATGGCAAGAGATGATATTACTGTATTCGGCGTTCCTTTAGCGAAAATGTGTAATGAAGCTTTTGATACAGCACGGGCACGTACATTAATGAAGAATACCACCTATGTGGGAGTTCTTGCCGCTTTGCTTGAAATGGATATGAAAGTCATTGAACAGTTGCTGCTTGATACATTTGGATCAAAAACACATCTGATCGATGCCAACAAACAGGCATTGGAAATGGGCTTCGATTACGCAAAAGAAAACTTTGATTGCCCTTTGCCATTTAAAGCCATTGCATCTGATAAGACCAAAGAGCATTTTATAATAGATGGCAATGCTACCTCTGCATTGGGGTGTGTATATGCAGGCGCCACGGTCGGCTCTTGGTATCCAATTACTCCATCGACATCTTTAATGGATGCATTTTCGAGATATTGTTCATTTTATCGGGTTGATGAGAAGACAAAGAAGAATAACTATTCAGTCATTCAGGCAGAAGATGAATTGGCCGCAATCGGTATGGCATTGGGAGCAGGTTGGAATGGTGCAAGATCATTCACGCCAACAAGCGGCCCAGGAATTTCACTGATGAATGAATTCATTGGGTTTGGTTACTACGCAGAAATACCAACAGTGATTTTTGATGTGCAGAGGACTGGTCCATCGACAGGCATGCCGACCAGAACACAGCAGTGTGACATTCTATCATGTGCATATGCTTCGCATGGCGATACAAAGCACGTTTGTATATATCCCGCTAATCCTGAAGAGGCATTCTATTTGTCTGCAGAAGCTTTTGACATTGCAGAGCAGTTACAAACCCCAGTCTTTGTTTTAACAGATCTCGATATCGGCATGAATGATTGGATGGTTAAAGATCTGGTTTGGGATGATAAATACAAACCAAACAGAGGAAAAGTTTTAGATGCAGATGCCCTTGAGGAGATGGAGCAATTTCATCGATATCTTGATTCTGATGGAGATGGCATTCCTTACAGAACGATTCCAGGTGAACACCCCAAAGGAGCTTACTTTACAAGGGGATCAGGCCATAATAAGTTCGGTGGCTACACAGAAGATGCCGATGAGTATCAAGATGTAGTAGATCGATTGCTTATTAAATGGGAGACTGCCAAGTCGATTATCCCAAGTCCAATTACAGACTTTAATCAAAAGAACAAAATGGCAATACTCAGTATAGGCAGTTGTGACGATGCAATCAGGGAAGCAAGAGATGTCATGTCCAGAGATGGAAATGATTTCAATTATCTCAGGGTCAGAGCATTCCCTTTCTCAAAAGAGGTTGAGGAATTTATAGATGTGCATGAAAAAGTATTTGTCATAGAGCAGAATCGTGATGGTCAGCTTCTTAAATTATTAAAAACAGAGACCTCTTGTGATGCCAGTAAACT
>PBVS01000049.1 GCA_002728725.1 Woeseiaceae bacterium | reverse complement strand
GCTGCTGGGGTTTGTTCTGTTTGAGCTTCTTCTGCTGCTGGGGTTTGTTCTGTTTGAGCTTCTTCTGCTGCTGGGGTTTGTTCTGTTTGAGAAGGATCGTGTAGATTGATTTCTTGATCTTTATATTTCACTGCAAGTTTTACTATTACATCTGACCCTGGATGACCAGGAACTGCGCCTTTAATAAGCAGCAGATTTTTTTCAGTATCAATATCAATAATTTCTAAGTTTTGCGCCGTACGACGAACGTTACCCATGTGACCGGCCATCTTTTTCCCTTTGAATACTCTTCCGGGTGTTTGGTTCTGGCCAATCGAACCTGGTGCTCTGTGTGCCAAAGAGTTTCCATGTGTCGCATCTTGGGTGCTGAAATTATGTCTTTTTACTGTTCCAGCAAATCCCTTCCCAATTGTTTTGCCTGAAACATCAACTTTTTGCCCTTTTTTGAAAATATTAACATTGAGTTCCATGCCGGCCTTGAATTCATCCACATTGCTCTCGCTAGTTCTGAATTCACAGATGTTTTTGCCAGGTTTTGTTTTTGTTGATACAAAATGACCAGACAAAGCTTTATTTATCTTAGATTGTTTTATGCTGCCTGATGATACTTGGATGGCACTGTAACCTTCCTTATCTATCTTTTTAACTTGTGAGATACGATTAGGAAGAGCTTCAATAACAGTGACAGGAACAGATGCTCCATCTTCATTGAAGACTCTTGTCATGCCACACTTTTTTCCTATCAATCCAACGCTCACGATATTTCTGCCTTTTTATTAACTTCTCTATTCATAGAAACTAGTTTTCATTTGAGCACAATAAAGGGCCAGCCCCCATACTTAAATCTATGATTTTGAACTGACCCGTTTTGGATAAATCCATTCCCAAGATTTGCCGTGCACACTCAATTACAAGTGACAATTTTTCCACCATTCTTATGGTGTATCCAAATTTTAGCCGACTCTTGGAACGGCTAAAATTAGCCGACCATTATAACGTTAGATTGGCTTGTATCAAGCAAATATTGGATTTTTTACCTAATTTTTGATGATTTTTACAAATTTATCCGATAATTTGACTAATTCAGCTTAATTTGTACATCCACACCCGCTGGAAGCTCTAATTTCATGAGCGCATCTACTGTTTTATCTGTAGGGTCAACAATATCCATCAGTCTTTTATGTGTCCTAATTTCATATTGATCCCTTGCATCTTTATTAACATGAGGCGAGATAAGAACAGTAAACCTTTCCATTTTCATTGGTAAAGGTATTGGCCCTTTTACATTAGCACCTGTTCTCTTTGCGGTATCTACTATTTCTCTGGCAGAGGAATCAATTAACCTATGATCAAATGCCTTCAATCTGATACGGATATTCTGATTTGCTGTCACTTTCTTTCCCTTTCTTTTTTTTGTTTTAGCTAATTACTCTGTTACATCAATTTGTTCGTTATTATATCTAATATGTTTTTGGGTACGCTATTATATTTGAAAAACTCCATAGAATATACAGCTCTTCCTTGTGACATTGATCTTAAATCTGTTGCATAACCAAACATTTCTGCTAATGGCACTTCTGCTCTGATAATTTTTCCTGCTGGAGAATCCTCCATTCCCTGCGGCGTTCCTCTTCTTCTATTGATATCACCCATCACATCGCCCATATAGTCCTCGGGTGTAACAACTTCAACATTCATAATGGGCTCCAATAGTACAGGTTCTGCATTGTCTGTTCCATCTTTAAATGCAATTGAAGCAGCTATTTTAAATGCCATTTCACTGGAATCAACATCATGAAAAGACCCATCAAACAGAGTTACCCTAACATCTACAACAGGATATCCAGCAATAACACCATTTTGCATTTGATCTTGAATACCTTTATCGACAGCTTGTATGAATTCTTTTGGTATAGCTCCTCCAACTATAGAATCAATAAACTCATATCCTTCACCAGATTCTAATGGCTCAATCTTCAAGAAAACGTGACCGTATTGTCCTTTGCCGCCAGACTGTCTTACAAACTTTCCTTCCTGTTCAACAGCTTTCCTAATTGTTTCTCGATATGCTACCTGTGGATTACCAACATTCGCATCAACACTAAACTCTCGTAACATGCGATCAACAATTATATCAAGATGAAGTTCGCCCATTCCTGAGATAATCGTTTGTCCAGACTCTGGATCTGTATGAACTTTGAATGATGGATCTTCTTTCGCTAACTTTTGAAGTGCTACTCCCATTTTTTCTTGATCAGGTTTGGTTCTTGGTTCAATTGCTACAGATATTACAGGTTCTGGAAATTCCATTTTTTCTAAAGAGATAATATTTTTTGTATCACATAGAGTATCACCGGTATTCACGTCTTTGAGTCCTACTGCAGCCGCTATATCACCCGCTAAAACTTCATTTATTTCTTTACGATCATTTGAATGCATCTGCAGTAATCGGCCTATCCTTTCTTTTTTATTTTTTATTGGATTAAAGACTGTATCACCCGTCTTTACTGATCCAGAATAGACACGAAAAAATGTTAAGTTACCAACAAATGAATCTGTTGCAACCTTGAAAGCTAAAGCAGAAAAAGGCTCTTTATCTGAAGCTTTTCTTTTATCTTCTTCACCATTTTCAGCTAATCCATTGATAGGAGGAACATCTGTTGGTGAAGGTAAGAAATCAATTACGCCATCTAATAGTGGTTGAACTCCTTTATTTTTAAAAGCAGAGCCGCACATTGTTACCACTATCTCATTATTTATTGAACGCTCTCTCAATCCAGAAATAATATCCTCAGGGTTAAGAGTTCCATCTATAAGATATTTTTCTAAGAGTTTTTCATCTGCCTCTGCTGCGGATTCTAATAACCTCTCTCTCCATTCAAGTGCTAGTTCTTCTATTTCTGATGGTATATGGTCGTAACTAAAATTAGATCCCTTTTCATCCTCATTCCAATATATTGATTTCATTTTTACTAAATCCACTACTCCAAGAAATTGGTCATCTCTTAAGATAGGTATATTTATTGGTATGGGTTTTGCTCCAAGTCTTTCTTTAATCTGCTCTATGACTCTATAAAAATCTGCACCAGGTCTATCCATTTTATTTATAAAGACCACTCTGGGAACGTTGTATTTATTTCCCTGTCGCCATACAGTCTCAGTCTGTGGTTCCACGCCACCTACCGCACAAAATACAGTGACTGCACCATCAAGTACGCGAAGACTTCTTTCAACTTCAATTGTAAAATCCACATGTCCAGGTGTATCAATAATATTGATTCGGTGTTGGGCATGTTGTTTATTCATTCCATCCCAGAAACAAGTAGTGGCAGCAGATGTGATGGTTATTCCTCTCTCTTGTTCTTGCTCCATCCAATCCATGACTGCAGCACCGTCATGAACTTCTCCAATCTTATGTGAGACACCGGTATAATAAAGAATTCGTTCAGTTGTGGTTGTTTTTCCTGCATCGATATGAGCCATAATACCAATATTACGGTATAACTCTATTGGCGTTTCTCTAGGCACTTATTCGAGGAAGATGAGACTCTTCTTTACCAACGATAATGAGAAAATGCTTTGTTAGCCTCAGCCATTCTATGAGTATCTTCTTTTTTCTTTACAGCTGTTCCACGATTGTCCGCAGCATCTAGGAGTTCGTTTGCCAATCTCGCTGCCATGGATTTTTCATTTCTTTTCCTAGCTGCATCGATAATCCATCGCATAGCAAGTGTCTGTTTTCGTGCAGGTCTTACCTCAACTGGAACCTGATAGGTTGCACCACCTACCCTTCTCGATTTTACCTCAACTGCCGGCTTGACATTCTCTAATGCGCTTTCAAGTAGCTCCAGAGATTTATACTCATCTTTTGTCTCTTTTTCTGAGATGGAATCAATAGCACCATAAATTATTCTCTCTGCCACAGATTTCTTTCCATGACTCATAATCATATTCATAAATTTAGCTAATAATTCACTTCCATATTTAGGATCGGGAAGTATTGTTCGTTTTGGTGCTCTGGTTCTTCTAGACATTTCTTTTCTCTAAATATTTTTTTTAAATAACCTTGGCTATTATTTTGGTCTTTTTGTTCCGTATTTGGATCTTCCCTGTTTTCTATCACTTACACCAGAACAATCTAAGGTGCCTCTTATTGTGTGATATCTCACTCCTGGTAAGTCTTTGACCCTTCCTCCACGAATTAAAACTACAGAGTGTTCCTGAAGGTTATGACCTTCACCACCAATGTAACTTGTAACTTCAAAACCGTTTGTGAGTCGAACCCTGGCAACTTTTCTCATTGCAGAATTTGGTTTCTTTGGTGTAGTGGTGTAGACACGAGTGCATACACCTCTTTTTTGAGGGCTATTTTGTAATGCAGGTACATTACTTTTATAAGATTTAACTTTTCTCGCGCCTTTAACTAATTGATTTATCGTTGCCATAATTTTTATTTAACTTAGGTTGTTATTATCCAACATAAAGAGTTGAGCATTGTATTTATCCTTGGGAGTCACTGTCAAGCTCATAATTAAAAACTTTAGCCTCTTTTTTATACTCAGTCATTAATTGTCTCTTCAATCTTCTCTTCCTGATCATGATCAGCTTCATTTGTACTATCCGAATTAATTGTGTCTTCCAAATCTTGAAGCTGTTCTGCCAGATCTTCTTCCTGTGTCATCCTTCTCTCTGCATGATGAGCAAAACCTGTACCCGCAGGTATTAATCTACCAACTACTACATTCTCTTTTAGACCTCTGAGATCATCCTTTGTTCCGCGCACTGCGGCTTCTGTAAGGACTCTTGTTGTTTCTTGGAATGATGCAGCCGAGATAAATGATTCTGTTGCAAGCGATGCTTTAGTTATCCCAAGCAAAATCGGGTTGAATGTAAGCTCATCTTTTCCTTTTTGTTTGAGATCCTCATTAACTTCTAAAGCTCTGGATTTGTCAATTTGCTCTCCTCTTAGGTAAGAACTGTCTCCAGATTCTTCTACAATAACCTTNCGAAGCATTTGCCTGATAATAACTTCGATATGCTTNTCATTTATTTTAACACCTTGAAGCCTGTATACATCCTGTATTTCTTTGATTAAGTAATCAGCGAGAGGTTCCACGCCTTGAAGACGAAGAATATCGTGAGGAACTGGCTCTCCATCTGCAATTATCTCGCCCTTTGATACTTGCTCACCTTCGAAAACATTGAGTGTNCTGTAATTGTGAATCAATTCTTCATGATTGTTTCCATCTTCATCCGTAATAATTAGACGTCTCTTACTCTTTGTTTCTTTACCAAAGCTAACTGTACCAGTTGATTCAGCCATTATTGCNGGATCTTTTGGTTTTCTTGCTTCAAACAAATCCGCTACTCTTGGAAGNCCTCCTGTTATATCTCTCGATTTAGAGGCAGCCAGCGGTATTCTTGCTATAACATCTCCTACTGCAACTTTATCACCATGACTCATNCTTACTATCGCTCCAGCAGGTAGTTGATAATCAGCAGGAATATCTGTATTTGCAAAGCATAACTGCTTTTTACCCTTCATAAGTCGTATTTGAGGAATTAAATCTTTACTGGTACTACCTCTCTTCTTTGGGTCTTCAATAACGATATTTGTTAATCCTGTGAGCTCATCAACTTGCTCTGTTACTGTCACACCATCTACAAAGTCTTCGAAATGAAGACTTCCTGCAACCTCNGTAATTACCGGATGCGTGTATGGGTCCCATGTCGCAATAATTTGTCCTTGTTTAACTTTTGATGAGTCTTTCGCGGATATTATGGCTCCGTAGGGAACTTTATATCTCTCCCTTTCTCTTCCCTGATCATCAAGAACTTTAACCATGCCAGATCGAGTTACTGCTACAATTTGTTTCTTCTTATTGGTTACTGTCTTATCNATTTCCAATTTCAAAATGCCTGAATTTTTTATCTCAATTGAATTAGTTGCAGCCGAGCTTGTTGCTGCTCCACCAATATGAAATGTTCGCATTGTTAACTGAGTACCTGGNTCTCCAATAGATTGCGCCGCAATTACACCAACAGCTTCGCCTAAACTTATTTTATGACCTCTAGCAAGATCTCTTCCATAACATTGTTGGCATACACCATATCTAANNTCACAAGTAATCGGTGATCTTACTNACATGTAATCAATAGAAAGCTTTTCAATTTCCTCTACTTTTGCTTCATCAAGCAATGTTCCTGCTTCAAAAAGAACTTCATCTGAGCCAGGAATCTTGATAGGTTCTGCTACAACTCTTCCAAGAACTCTTTCATGGAGAGGTTCNACCACTTCACCCCCTTGAACTATTGGCATCATCGAGATACCGTTGGTAGTTTCACAGTCTTTTTCAGTAATCACTAAATCTTGAGCAACGTCGACGAGTCTTCTGGTTAAATATCCTGAGTTTGCTGTTTTTAAGGCTGTATCAGCCAATCCTTTTCTCGCACCATGAGTNGAAATAAAGTACTGTAATACATCTAGCCCCTCTCTGAAATTTGCAGTAATTGGTGTTTCAATAATTGATCCATCAGGCTTTGCCATAAGNCCTCTCATCCCCGCCAACTGACGAATCTGAGCTGCAGATCCTCGAGCACCAGAATCAGCCATCATAAATATTGAGTTAAAAGAATCTTGTTTAACNTCATTTCCATCTGAATCTTCAACAACTTCTGANCCTAACTTATCCATCATGGCTTTAGCTATTTGCTCGTTGGTTCTTGTCCAGATATCTACAACTTTATTATATCGCTCTCCATCAGTCACAAGACCATCACTGAATTGCTCCTGAATTTCTCTGACATCATTATCAGCAGAACTAAGTATTTCATTCTTTGAGCTTGGAATAACCATATCATCAACCCCAATAGAGATTCCCGCTGAAGTGGCAAAACGAAACCCTGTGTACATCAGTTTATCTGCAAAGATAACTGTTTCTTTTAATCCAAGTANTCTGTATGACGAATTAACGAGATCTGATATTGCTTTTTTCGTCATATCTCGATTAACTAAATCAAAACTTAATCCTTTAGGAAGAAGAGTTGATAGGAGAGCTCTTCCAATTGTAGTCTCTACAAGTTTATTTTTTAATTCAAGCTCTCCTTCTTCATTCTTCTGATTAATTAACACCCTAACTTTTGCTTTTGTTTGGAGNTCAACTACATGATTTTCATAGGCTCTTCTTGCTTCATCAATATCAGAAAAGACCATTCCTTCACCCTTTCCATTTACTTTTGACCTAGTCATATAATAGAGGCCCAATACCACATCCTGAGANGGAACAATAATTGGCTCTCCATTCGCAGGAGAAAGAATATTATTTGAAGCCATCATGAGTGCTCTTGTCTCTAATTGAGCTTCAATTGATAAAGGAACATGGACAGCCATCTGATCACCATCAAAGTCCGCATTAAAAGCTGTACAAACAAGNGGATGAAGCTGTATTGCTTTTCCTTCAATCAATACAGGCTCAAAAGCTTGGATTCCAAGTCTATGTAGTGTTGGCGCCCTATTGAGCATAACTGGATGCTCTCTAATAACTTCGGCAAGTATATCCCAGACTTCNGTGCCTTCTCTTTCAACAATTCTTTTCGCNGCCTTAATGGTTGATGCCTCGCCGCGAAGTTGGAGNTTTGAATAAATAAAAGGCTTGAATAACTCAAGAGCCATTTTTTTTGGCAACCCACATTGATGGAGTTTTAGAGTTGGGCCNACAACAATAACGGANCTTCCTGAATAGTCTACNCTTTTTCCTAATAGATTTTGTCTAAATCTACCCTGTTTTCCTTTAATCATATCAGCGAGAGACTTAAGCGGCCTCTTATTTGTCCCTGTAATTGCTCGACCTCTTCTACCATTGTCTAGTAAAGCATCAACTGACTCCTGAAGCATACGCTTTTCATTTCTACAAATTATATCTGGAGCATTTAATTCCAATAAACGTCTCAGTCTATTATTTCGATTAATCACTCTTCTATATAAATCATTGAGATCTGATGTAGCAAANCGACCCCCATCAAGAGGAACAAGTGGTCGAAGATCTGGTGGCAACACAGGAAGAACATTGAGTATCATCCATTCAGGTTTGTTCCCNGAATTTAAAAATGACTCTAAGAGCTTCAAACGTTTTGTCAGTCTTTTTATCTTAGTTTCAGACTTAGTNGCAGCCATATCTTCACGTACCTGCANCATCTCAGTTTGAANATCNAAAGAGGATAACAANGCTGCAACAGCTTCTGCCCCCATGGCNGCATCAAATTCGTCACCGTATTGCTCAACTGCATCGAGATACATTTCGTCTGTCATCAATTGGCCTTTTTCAAGAGGTGTCATTCCTGGCTCAATAACCACGAAAGCTTCAAAATAAAGAACTCTCTCAATTTCACGAAGAGTCATATCAAGCATCAATCCAATCCTTGATGGTAGTGATTTTAGGAACCAAATATGAGCCACGGGCGTAGCAAGATTAATGTGACCCATGCGCTCTCTTCGAACTTTTGTTTGTGTAACTTCTACACCACATTTCTCACAAACTACACCACGATGCTTTAATCTTTTGTATTTACCGCACAAGCATTCATAGTCTTTAACTGGCCCAAAAATTTTAGCGCAAAATAATCCATCTCTTTCTGGTTTAAAGGTCCTATAATTGATAGTCTCTGGCTTCTTGACTTCACCGAATGACCATGAGCGAACTTTTTCTGGTGATGTCAACGAAATTCGAATTGCATCGAATTCGCTTGCGGGATTTTGATGTCTAAATAAATTTAATAAATCTTTCATTAGTCAGCTTCCAATTCTATATTTATTCCGAGTGAACGAATCTCTTTTACGAGAACATTGAAAGATTCAGGCATTCCAGCATCCATCTCATGTTCTCCATCTACGATATTTTTATACATTTTTGTTCTTCCTTGAACATCATCTGATTTGACTGTTAACATTTCTTGGAGTGTATATGCTGCACCATATGCCTCCAGAGCCCATACTTCCATTTCACCAAATCTCTGCCCACCAAATTGTGCCTTTCCTCCAAGAGGTTGTTGTGTCACCAGGCTGTAAGGACCTGTTGAGCGAGCATGCATTTTATCATCTACTAGATGATTTAACTTGAGCATATACATATATCCAACTGTAATTGGGCGATCAAAAAGCTCGCCAGTTCTACCATCACGCAACTCAAATTGTCCTGATTCTGAAAGATCAGCAATTTTAAGTAGATTCTTAATTTCTTTTTCAGTCGCACCATCAAAAACAGGTGTCGCTGTTGGCATTCCGTTTACCAAGTTTTCTGCAAGTTCAAGAATCTCTGCATCAGAAAATGTCTTAAGATCTTCTTTTCTTCCGCCAGTAGTATTGTATATTTTTTCTAAATAGGAGCGGATTGATTGAATCTTCTCCTGCTCCTTGAGCATTTTATTGATTTTGTTTCCGATTCCCTTTGCCGCCATCCCTAAATGTGTTTCTAATACTTGACCAACATTCATTCGTGAGGGAACTCCAAGAGGATTCAAGACAATATCCACAGGTGTACCATCCTCCATGTAAGGCATATCCTCAACAGGAACTATGGTTGAAATGACACCTTTGTTACCATGTCTACCTGCCATNTTGTCTCCAGGTTGAATTCTTCTTTTTACAGCCATGTATACTTTTACCATCTTGATTACACCAGGTGCCAAATCATCACCTGAAGTTATTTTTTCTTTCTTTTCCTTGAAAAGTTTTTCAAATTCATCCTGATAAGACTTCAATCTTTCGGCATATCTTTCTTGCTGAAGATTTGCTTTATCATTCTTCAGNCTTATTTCAAAGTAACTCTCTTTATTTAAATCTTTAAGATATGAAGCTGTAATTTTACTGTCTNTCTTCAATCCATTNGGTCCACCCTGAGCCACTTTTCCTATCAGATGTTTTTCTACTCTNAGATAAAGATCATCCTCCATGATTCTCCTAGTGTCATCCAANTCTTTCTTAACTTTTTCGAGCTCAGCTTTTTCTATTGAAAGCGCTCTTTCGTCTTTATCAATTCCATCTCTTGTAAAAACTCTCACNTCAATAACAGTTCCATCCATTCCAGATGGAACTCTTTGTGACGTATCCTTAACATCTGAAGCCTTTTCGCCAAATATTGCTCTGAGTAATTTTTCCTCCGGAGTTAATTGGGTTTCACCTTTGGGTGTAATTTTACCGACAAGAATATCGCCTGAATTTACTTCGGCACCAATGTAAGCAATGCCTGATTCATCTAACTTACTCAATGCCGACTCACCAACATTTGGTATATCTGCAGAAATTTCTTCTGGTCCTAATTTTGTATCTCTTGCTATACAGGTCATTTCTTCAATATGAATAGATGTAAAGCGATCTTCCTCAACGACTCTCTCAGATATTAATATAGAGTCCTCAAAGTTATAGCCGTTCCATGGCATGAAAGCCACCATTAGATTTTGTCCAAGTGCTAACTCTCCCAGATTAGTCGATGGTCCATCTGCAAGCACATCTCCTTTTTTTATCACATCATTTGGNTTAACGAGAGGTTTTTGATTTATACAAGTATTTTGGTTAGAACGTGTATATTTGATTAAATTATAAATATCAACACCTGATCCAGCATCATCAGTTTCGCCATCATCAGCACGAACAACTATTCTGGAGGCATCAACGGAATCAACCTTGCCACTTCTTTTAGCAATAATTGTAACACCAGAATCCTTAGCAACTGTTCTCTCCATTCCGGTTCCGACAAGAGGGGCTTCNGATCTGAGTGTTGGAACGGACTGCCTTTGCATGTTTGATCCCATTAATGCTCGGTTCGCATCNTCGTGCTCTAGGAAGGGNATAAGGGAGGCAGCAACAGATACNATTTGCCTAGGAGAAACATCCATATAATTTATGTCCGATGGATTAGCGAGTGTGAATTCATTTTTATAGCGAACTGAAATAAGATCCTCTACNAAAGCACCTTNTTTATCNAGCTCAGAATTNGCTTGTGCAATTATNTATCCACTCTCTTCTATAGCTGAAAGATAATCAATCTCACTGGTTACTTTCCCGTTAATTACTTTTCTGTATGGGGTTTCGAGAAAGCCATAACCATTTGTTCTGGCAAAGACAGATAAGGAGTTTATGAGGCCTATATTAGGTCCTTCTGGCGTTTCAATAGGACATACTCTTCCATAATGAGTTGGATGAACATCACGAACCTCAAATCCTGCCCTCTCTCTTGTTAGACCACCAGGACCGAGTGCTGAAATTCTTCTTTTGTGTGTTACCTCTGATAAGGGATTGTTTTGATCCATAAACTGAGAGAGTTGACTTGANCCAAAGAATTCTTTCACAGCAGCAGCAACAGGTTTTGCATTAATCATATCCTGAGGTTGNAGATTATCAGCTTCAGCCTGGTTCAGTCTCTCTTTAACGGCCCTTTCAACTCTTACTAANCCGACACGAAATGCATTTTCTGTCATCTCTCCAACACTTCTAATTCTTCTGTTTCCCAAGTGNTCTATATCATCAACTGTATCCTCACCATTTCTGATGGANATTAGCTGCATAATTACAGNGAGAATGTCGTGTCTATTGAGGATTCTGTTATTTTTAATATCATTCTCATCAACTTTTACTAGCTCATTGTATTTTTCTTTNGCATGCTGAATTCTTGAATCAAACTTCATTCTTCCTACATCTGAAAGGTCATATCTATCATTATTGAAAAATAAATTCTGAAACAAGTTTTCTGCAGCTTCCTTTGTTGGAGGCTCTCCTGGTCTCATCATTCTGTAGATTTCAACAAGTGCTNCCATTCGGTCAGATGAAGGATCAATNCGAAGTGTATTAGATATATAGGCACCTCTATCCAAATCATTTACATACAATGCGTCTATCTTGTCTATCTTATTTTCTATCAGTTTTTGTATTAAATCAGGTGTCAANATCTCGTTTGCTTCAGCGAGAAGCTCGCCAGTTTCTTGATCAATTACATCATGAGCAAGAATCTTATTATCGAGGTACTCAACAGGGACAACTAGATCTTGGGTAGATGACTTTTTTAATTCATTAACATGTCTTGCAGTAATCCTCTTTCCTCTTTCTACAATTGTTTTCCTGCCGATTTTTATATCAAAGGCGGCAGTTTCGCCCCTGAATCTTTCAGNCACCAATTCCATTTTTATAGATTTTTTACTCAAATAAAATGCATTTGTCTCAAAAAATAACTCAAGCATTTCTGAATTTGATAAGCCAAGCGCCCTCATNATTATTGTTACAGGTAATTTTCTTCTTCTATCTATTCTTGCAAAGAGAGAATCTTTGGCATCAAACTCAAAATCTAACCATGAGCCTCGGTATGGAATTACTCTTGCAGAAAANAGGAGTTTACCCGAGGAGTGAGATTTTCCTTTATCATGATCAAANAATACACCNGGTGACCTATGAAGCTGAGACACAATCACTCTCTCCGTTCCATTTATAACGAANGTACCATTNTCTGTCATCAAGGGCATCTCACCGAGATAAACCTCTTGTTCCCTAACTTCCTTCACTGGCTTTTCTTTTGTATTAGCATCTTTGTCATAAATCACAAGTGCAACTTTGACACGCATTGGAGCTGCATATGTTTGACCTCTTAATTTGCACTCATGAACATCAAACACCGGTTTACCCAAGCTATAACTGATGTATTCGAGAGACGCGTTACCCGAATAACTCATAATTGGAAAAACAGTCTTAAAAGCTGCATTTAATCCTATATCTTCCCTATTATCATCAGAGACACCGTTTTGGAGAAATTTATTATAGGAATCTATTTGAATAGATAAAAGATACGGAATATCAAGAGTTGTAGGTTGTTTTCCGAAATCTTTTCTTATTCTTTTTTTCTCAGTAAATGAGTAAGCCATTATATTTGCACCTTATTTAAAATTTCACAACGTTGTCTAAAAATCACTTCTAAACATATTTAATTTTCTTATCTAAAAAACGCAGATAGTTTTTGCGACTATCTGCGTTTTATCACCATCATTATTTTAACTCGACAGTAGCTCCTGCTTCTTCGAGTTGTTTCTTAGCTTCCTCTGCTTCATCTTTTGACACTCCTTCTTTGAGTGTTGATGGTGCACCTTCTACAGCGTCTTTTGCTTCTTTCAGCCCTAGTCCTGTTATGGCTCTCACAGCTTTAATTGCAGCCACTTTATTATCACCAAATCCAGACAGAACAACGTCGAATTCATCTTTCTCAGCTGCAGCTTCCGAATCGCCTGAAGCAGCAGCGCCTGCTACTGCCGCAACTGGTGCTGCTGCTGAAACACCCCATTCCTCTTCAAGCATTTTTACTAACTCCACAACTTCCATTATGGATTTTGAGCTTAACTCTTTTAATAAATCTTCATTTGACATACTCATGTCTATTTACCTCTCTTTAAGTTTTATGTTTATCTAGCTATGTTTATATAATTACTTCTTGTCTAAATTTACCCATTACCTCTTGCTGACATTGTTCTTGATAGCATTGAGGCTGGCTCATTAAGTAATCTAAGAAGCTGTGTCGCGGGTGAAGTAAGAATTCCAAGTAGCATTGCTCTGGCTTGATCTTGAGTCGGCAATTCTGCCAATTTAGATATGTCTGTTGCCGGCAATAATTTCCCATCAAGAACCAATGAAACGGCTTTTAATTCTTCGTGCTCCTTAGAAAACTTCTTAACTACTCTTGCTGCAGCTCCTGGATCATCTTTAGTGAAAGCGAGCATGATAGGACCTTTAAGTGATTCTTCTATACACTCAAAGTCCGTTCCCTTTATCGCTAAGCGTGCCAATGTATTTTTTACTACACGCAAATAAACCCCGGAATTCCGAGCTTCTACACGCAGTTCAGACATATCAGCGACACTGAGCCCTCTATACTCTGCTGCTACAGCCGAGATAGATTCCACTGCAACAGCATTTACTTCTTTGACAAGTAGTTTTTTATCTTCAAGTTTTAACGCCATAAGTTTCCCCTGGCTTTTTTAGTCACAAAACGAACAGATATCAATCTGTTCACCATTTTTTGATATTAACCATTATTTAAAAATCTGGCTTCATATCAATCGAGATAGTGACTATCTAAACCAGCTAGATAACACCATCTGCGTAGGAAATTAAGATGAAATTTCATCACCTACGGTCTTCGATTTTTTTCCAAATCTCACATCAGTTAAATTTGGAATTTTTGCAACAACTAATGTTGTTACGAAAAAACTTTATTCAGACCAAGCTTGCTTGATCTACTTTTATACCCGGTCCCATTGTTGATGACATCGATACTTTCTTTAAATACACTCCCTTAGCTGATGCTGGTTTCGCTTTTTTTAAGTCAGCCAAAAGTGCGTCTAGATTTTCTTGTAATTTTTGGGCCTCAAAAGCCGAGGAGCCGATTGAACAATGTATTATTCCTGCCTTATCTGTCCTGTACCTAACTTGACCACCTTTTGCATTTTTCACAGCAGTCTCAACATCAGGTGTAACAGTTCCTACCTTTGGATTGGGCATCAATCCTCTGGGTCCAAGAATTTGTCCTAACTGACCAACGACTCTCATTGCATCAGGAGTAGCAATTAGTACTTCAAAATTCATTTCGCCAGCTTTTATTTTCTCAGCCAGATCTTCAAATCCAACAATATCAGCACCTGCTGATTTTGCTTTTTCTGCATTCTCACCTTGAGCAAAAACAGCTACTCTTATTGATTTACCTGTACCGTTTGGTAAAACAGTTGACCCTCTAACAACCTGATCGGATTGCTTAGGATCAACGCCTAAATTAATTGATACATCAATACTTTCATCAAACTTTGAAACGGCAAACTCCTTAACAAGGGACAGTGCCTCTTCCACTGAATAAAGCTTATCTCTATCAATCTTTTCGTTTGATAATTTTTTTCTTTTTGAGGTCATTTCACTCCCTCCACTTCAATCCCCATACTTCTGGCTGTTCCAGCAATTGTTCTAACAGCAGCATCCATGTCTGCCGCCGTAATATCTGGCATTTTGGTAGTGGCTATTTCTTCAAGTTGTGCTCGGTTAACTTTCCCAACCTTTTCAGTATTGGGTGTTCCTGAGCCTTTTTTTATTCCAGCTGCCTTTTGAAGAAGTATTGCAGCCGGTGGAGTCTTCGTTATGTATGTGAAACTCCTATCTGCATATACCGTTATAACAACAGGAACCGGTAATCCTGGTTCAACCGATTGTGTTGAAGCATTAAAAGCCTTACAAAACTCCATAATATTAACACCATGTTGTCCCAATGCTGGACCAACTGGTGGGCTTGGGTTAGCCTGACCTGCAGGTACCTGAAGTTTTATGTAACTTAGTACTTTTTTCGCCATTTATTTCTACCTTCCGAGTACAAGCGCCACAAAATTGGCTCCTCGATTATTTATTTAACTATTTATTTAACTTTTTTCTACTTGTCCAAAATCCAGTTCAACTGGCGTTGATCTTCCTAATATCTGAACAGCAACTTGCAGTCGATTTTTTTCATAATTTACTTTTTCAACAACACCTGAGAAATCCTTAAAAGGTCCATCTATGACTCTCACAAGCTCACCTGACTCAAACATCACTTTTGGTTGCGGTTTGTCAGAACCATCTATTACACGTTGCAGAATATTGTTAGCTTCTTTGTCTGTTATTGGTGCAGGACGATCACTTGAACCCCCAATAAATCCTAAAACTCTCGGAACTTGTTTTACCAGATGCCATGTCTCATCATCCATCTCCATTTGAACAAGAACGTAACCAGGGAAAAACTTTCTCTCTGTTGAACGCTTAGCACCTTCTTTCATTTCCACGACTTCTTCTGTTGGTACCAATATCTCACCAAACTTTTCCTGTAATCCCATCATCTCAACACGTTCTTCGAGTGAAGCTTTTACCTTATACTCATAGTTTGAGTATGCGTGGACTATGTACCATCTGAGTGCCATTATCTCGCCTATATTAATCGATTAACTTAGCCAGCTGAGCCAACTAGGGTTCTTGTCAACCAAAGTAAGAAAGAATCTAAGCCCCAGAAGAAGATACCCATGACCAAAGTAAAAACAAAAACTGCTATTGTTGTTTGAGAGGTTTCTTGGTTGGTTGGCCAAACTACTTTTCTTATTTCAATTCTCGAGCTTTGAATAAAAGAGAAAAGTTGCTTACCCTGAAAACTTGTCATCGCTATAGCTGTTCCGACCAGGAATCCACCCAGAACCATTAAAACTCTGAGAGGCAAACTGACTTGCAGGTAGTAGTAATAACTATACAATCCACCTAGAAGCACACCTGCTGCTATCAGCAATTTAACAGTATCGATAAAACTGCTCTTTTCAGTATCTACAGACGAATTATCCAAATCTAGCTACCCCAATATCTGATGGAATTGAACCTAAACCGTTAGCCATTTTCAAATTGCCAATTTCTTGGCAGGCCAGGAGGGAATCGAACCCCCAACCTGCGGTTTTGGAGACCGCCGCTCTGCCAATTGAGCTACTGGCCTTTTGAACCAACAAATTAATTATTATTTTAGAATTTTTGCAACAACTCCGGCCCCAACAGTTTTGCCCCCTTCACGAATTGCAAATCGAAGGCCCTCCTCCATTGCAATTGGTGATATAAGCTCAACTGACATTTTTATATTATCACCAGGCATAACCATTTCAGTGCCCTCTGGTAACTCACAAGCACCTGTTACGTCTGTGGTTCTAAAGTAAAATTGAGGTCGATAACCTTTGAAGAATGGTGTGTGCCGCCCACCTTCTTCTTTTGATAGAATGTAGATTTCAGCTTCGAAATGTGTATGTGGATTAATTGATCCAGGCTTACAAAGCACCTGCCCTCTTTCAACTTCCTCGCGTTTTGTTCCTCTGAGAAGAACTCCTACATTGTCGCCTGCTTGCCCCTGATCAAGGAGCTTACGGAACATTTCTACACCAGTACATGTTGTTTTTTCAGAATCTTTAATACCTACGATTTCAATTTCATCGTTTACGTTAACAATACCTCTCTCGATTCTTCCTGTTACTACTGTTCCACGCCCTGATATTGAAAAGACATCCTCAACAGGCATTAAAAAATCACCGTCTATGGCTCTTTCTGGTTCGGGAATATAGTTATCCATTTCCTCAACCAATTTTTCTATAGAAGGGACTCCGATATCTGATGTATCACCTTCAAATGCTTTAAGAGCTGAGCCAGTAACTATAGGAGTGTCATCACCAGGAAACTCATAAGCTGATAAAAGCTCCCTTACTTCCATTTCAACAAGTTCAAGCAACTCCGCATCATCGACTTGATCTGCCTTATTGAGATAAACAACAATGTATGGAACGCCCACTTGGCGGGCTAGAAGAATGTGCTCACGTGTTTGTGGCATCGGACCATCAGCAGCGCTGCAAACAAGTATAGCTCCATCCATCTGTGCTGCACCAGTAATCATGTTTTTCACATAGTCAGCATGGCCTGGACAATCAACATGCGCATAATGACGATTATCACTCTCGTACTCAACGTGTGCTGTCGCAATAGTTATCCCACGCTCTCTCTCTTCAGGTGCGTTATCAATCTGAGAATAATCTCGAACTTCACCGCCATGACGCTCTGACATACATTTCGTTAATGCCGCAGTCAAAGTAGTTTTACCATGATCAACGTGACCAATTGTTCCCACATTTACATGTGGTTTATTACGTTCAAATTTTTCTTTTGACATTTTTACACTCTCTTAAGTTTGATGTTATTGATACCAATTTTACAATTTAAATAAAAAAAAATCTTTTTTTTTGGAGCCCACACCCGGAATTGAACCGGGGACCTCTTCCTTACCAAGGAAGTGCTCTGCCCCTGAGCTATGTGGGCTAGTGGATGATAGATATCTCGTATTCCTTCCATTATTTGGAGCGGGTGATGGGAATCGAACCCACATCATCAGCTTGGAAGGCTGAGGTTCTACCATTGAACTACACCCGCAACCCACTGCTTTGTATTTTTTTATTACTAAATTCTTCTAATACTCTCCTAAGTTGCGCAAATTTATTGATTTAAATCGACTTTTTATTATTTAATTCAAAGTTAATTTTTCATTTAGATATTTGTGCTAATTTTTTTAATATTTCTATATATTTTTGCCTTTATTTCCTTGAAAGCCCTATTTCTGCTGCCTCTGATGGTATTTCAACGCCATCTGGTGGAGGGGGTAGGATTCGAACCTACGTAGGCATAGCCAGCAGATTTACAGTCTGCCCTCGTTGACCGCTTGAGTACCCCTCCCCGAGGACAAGCGGGGTATTGTCTAATCGTCTGGCTTAAGAGTCAATATTTATCTTGAAAAAAATATTATTGGAAAATCCAGTGCCATGGCTCGTATACAAACCCGTATATATTATTTCTCTCATATGGCATGTGAAAATTATAATTATCTGCGTTATTTTTTAACCATTCAAATGCAATCGTATTCTCGAACTCTTCAATTAAGGGTGCCTGTCCTTTTGTGGCAACATCCACAGCAGTGCCTGTATGATGTTGACTGAAGCCTGGAGGTGCATTAACTTTTAATATATCCTCTATCGCAATCCCTCTCTCGAGCTTCCTTAATATAAGATTTACCTGATAATCAAAGCTCCTGAAGCCAGACACAATCATCAGAGAAATTTGATCATTTTTTGCTGCTTCATTGAGCTTGAACCAATGCAAAGCTGCTTCTCTCGAAAGCTTCTGTCGATTTCCAATTATATTTGGACCGACATCTACAAGATCGATGGCATCATTATAAAAAACTAAGTTATTTTTTTCGCCATAATCTAGCGGGATACCAAGTTTATTATATATTTTTTTTTGGTCGTTACTTAGCATGATGACTTATAATGAAATAATTTTCGTTTGAGTCTAATAAGAATAAAGATAGGTAGAAAAATACGCAAACTATTATGTCAAAAGACAGATTATTTCATAAAAAAATGAAACCGAGCTCTTTTTCATTTAATCAGGAGGTTGCTGAGGTTTTTCCAGATATGCTAGAGCGCTCTATTCCAGGGTATAGAACAACAATTAATAGCATACGATTTCTTGCTTCCAAATACAGCAAGAAAGGAACCAACTGCTATGATCTAGGTTGCTCTCTTGGTGCCTCATCGATCGCCTTAGGAGAGGGTGCTGCTCATAATGATTGCAGCATTATGGCGGTAGATAAATCCTCATCTATGACAAAGAAGTTTTCTGAAATAATTAAACAAGAAAAGTTAGATTTAAATATTCAAATATTTAATGAGGACATTCTTGATACAAAAATAACAAATGCATCGATTGTGATAATGAATTTCACGCTTCAATTTATAAGAAAAAAAGACAGACAGTTAGTATTGGACAAAATATACAATGGACTAAATGATGGCGGACTTCTGATTCTGTCTGAAAAAATAACTCAAGGTGATAAGAAAATAAATAATCTTCTAATTGATCTTCATGAAAACTTTAAACTCGAAAATTTATATACCAGAGAAGAAATAGAAAACAAAAAAGAGTCAATAAAGAACGTTCTTGTTGAGGACGATATAGAAACCCATCAGTCTCGGCTAAGCAAGTCTGGATTTACTAAATTTGGTATTTGGTTACAACATTTTAATTTTGCCTCATTTGTAGCCATAAAATAAAAATGATTGATACCGAATCCTTTTTTGATCACCCAGTCTTTCATGGACAAAAAAATTGGTTTGATGATTTAAAATATGAGTTGTCCCTTCAGCAAAAAAAACCCAGTCATGGCGATCAAGAGAAATGGGAGACAGCTATAGAATTTCTGCCTAAAACAAAAAAAAGAATCGCAAAACTGAATCAAAGATGTATCTCAATAAATAATCTTGGCTTTTCTTCAACAAAAAAAGAAAAAATTATCCGATCATTAAAGCTTTTAAATCCATGGAGAAAGGGTCCATTTTCTATTGATGGCATAGTGGTTGATAGCGAATGGAAATCTTATATGAAGTGGGAGCGTATAAAATCAATAATAGGGCCACTCAATAATAAAAGAGTTTTGGATGTGGGATGCGGAAATGGTTATTACTCATTGAGAATGATTGGTGATGGCGCTGATTTTGTTCTGGGTATAGATCCTTCACCTCTATTTATGAAGCAATTTGAAGCAATCAGTCATTTTATGGAGCCTGAAGCAGTCCTATTATTACCCCTCAAGCTTGAAAGCATCCCAGATAACGATGAAATATTTGATGTAGTCTTTTCAATGGGCGTTCTTTATCACCAGAGATCTTATCTGGATCATCTGGAAAAACTCAATAAACTTACCAAGCCTGGAGGTGAATTAGTTCTTGAAACCCTTGTTCTGCCAGGAAACTCAAGTTTTGAGAATACAAACAAACAAAGGTATTCTCAGATGAAGAATGTCTGGTACCTTCCAAATATAAAAGAATTAAATGAATGGTTGAATTTAAGTGGGTTCAATAACATAAAGGTTGGCGCTATCAATAAAACATCAACTTTTGAACAGAGATCAACTGAGTGGATGACGACTCATTCACTGATTAATGGTCTAAACCCTATCAATCAAGACCTAACTATTGAAGGATTGCCTGCACCCCATAGGGTTGCCATTATCTGCAATAAATAATTCGTTTGCAGTTCTAACAAGATTGAATATTATTAGAGTATTAATGTCATTTAGCTAAAGATAATATTATGAAAATAACTCCAGCTATAAAAAAATATATCCATCATTGGGGTGAAATGGGCATACGCTGGGGCACAAATAGGTCAGTTGCACAAATTCAAGCACTTCTTTATCTCTCACCCAAACCCCTAACAAATGAGGATATCTCAAAATTACTGAATATCTCCAAATCAACCGTCAGCACAAACCTAAGAGAACTTCAGAATTATGGCTTAGTAATGATGAAGCATATTGAAAAAGACAGAGAAGACTATTTTGAATCAATCCATGATGTTTGGGAGTTATTTCGCGTCATTATCGAAAAAAGAAAAGAAAAAGAACTTAGCCCAACGCTAAAAATGCTGAAGGAGTGCTCAAAAGAAATTGAGATTGAAGATGAAGCCGATAAAATTACTCGTGAGAGAATTCATAATATGCTGTCTTTTGTTGACTCTATCAATGATTGGTATGAGAAAATAAGATCTATATCAAACTCTACCCTCAGAAAGATTATGAAACTAGGCAACGCCATAACCAGTCTAGTTGGAAAATAATTTATCTTGATTTCAACCAGAATACACTCAAATTTTGAATAGCAAAGCAAACACAAAACCTGATGTTCACCAAAGGGTTGGCTTGTTTCTTGGTCCTTTCACGGCGGTTGGAATGACTTTTATGGAAACCCCTGAGGGCATGTCAGCTGTTGCCTTTAAAGTTGCAATAATGGGAATTTTGATGGCGATATGGTGGGCCACAGAAGCCGTTCCAATTGCTGTTACAGCCATGTTGCCACTGGTATTATTTCCTTTGTTTGGTGTTTCATCCATCCAAGATGCTGCTACGCCTTTTGCAAATAAAGTTATCTATCTCTTTTTAGGTGGCTTTATTGTTGCGTTCGCGATGCAGAGATGGAACCTGCACAAAAGAATTGCACTCACCATCCTTCAATATGTTGGAGGAGACGGGAAGTCTCTGGTAGCAGGATTCATGTTCGTCAGCGCAGCTTTGAGTATGTGGGTAATGAATACATCCACAACAATGATGTTGCTACCAATTGCTATCTCTGTAATCACGGTTATAAACTCCACAAATAAACACATCAGCGACAGAGAAAGTGAAGATTTTCAATACTCAATATTATTGGGTATTGCTTACGCATCAACTATTGGTGGAATGTCAACACTAGTTGGAACAGCGCCAAATGCCATGATGGCAGCATTTTTATTTGAGACTTATGAAATTCAAGTAAATTTTTCTGAATGGATGCTCATTGGTGTTCCATTAAGTTTCGTTATGGTTCCATTGGCATGGCTGTCACTGACGAAGTGGGTATTTCACGTAAACTTTAAAACAAATCATTCCGGCCAAGAATCGCTAAGGATTATGAAAAATGATCTTGGTGTCATATCAAAGCCAGAGATAAGAGTAGGTATAGTCTTTTTATTAATGGCATTAGCTTGGATTCTTCGGCCATTGCTTATTAAAATTTCCTTCCTAAGTGATCTTGATGATTCAAGCATTGCAATGGCAGGGGCAATATTACTCTTCATTATCCCAAGTGGTGATAAGGAAGATCCCTTGCTACTAAGATGGGAACATCTCAGTAGTCTTCCATGGAGTATTTTGATTCTTTTTGGAGGTGGATTATCACTTGCAACAGCGGTAAGCAACTCTGGATTGGCAGAGTGGATCGGATCAAATTTATCTTCTGTGGGATCATTACCTCTACCTCTCTTAGTGATGAGTATTGCCATGATGATAATCTTTCTTACTGAGTTAACTAGCAACATTGCCACAACAGCAACTTTTTTACCGGTTATTGGTGCAATTGCAATTGAAATGGGGATCAATCCAATTATTTTGGCTGCTCCGGTAACTTTGGCAGCGAGTTGTGCTTTCATGCTGCCCGTAGCAACACCACCTAATGCCATTGTTTTTGGCTCGGGTCTGTTAAGAATTCCTAGAATGATTAGAGCCGGAATTGCTCTAAATATAATTGGAATTATAATTGTAACAACACTATCAATTACTCTCGTACCATATATACTCGGATAAATGTCAAATCAATACGAAATAAAAAAAAGCAATAGAGTCAGGCAACTCAAAAAAAAGGCGCGCTATGATAAGAAAAATGTTCACCGAATTCTTGATGCGGGCTTGGTGGCTCATGTTGGGTTTAACCAAGACGACGGTCCTGTCGTAGTACCTATGTTATATGGCCGAGCGAAAAACGAGATATATTTGCATGGAGCAAGAAAAGCAAGAATCATAAGACTTCTAGAAGATACCAATCGAATCTCGTTGAATGTGACATTGTTGGATGGAATCGTATTGGCAAGATCAACTTTCAACTCTTCTATGCATTATCGCTCGGTGACAATCTTTGGAAAACCTGAACTTATCGAAGATCATCAAGAAAAACTCATGGCAATGAGAGTTATAAGTGAGAATACTGCGCCAGGAAGATGGGATGAGGTTAGAGACTCACATATTAATGAGGTAAAAATGACAGGCGTCATAAAAGTAATGATCGAAGAAGCTTCGGCTAAAATATCAACCGGCGATCCAGATGACCAACCAGAAGATTATGAGATACCAATATGGGCAGGAATATTACCAATAACTATGAAAACCGGTGAACTACAGAATGACAAGAAACTAAAGGCCGGAATTAAACCATCAAAAACATTAAATTCATTACAAAACAAAATATTCTAGGCATGCTTGAGCTCCAACTCCAATAGTTTCCTTTTAATACTTAACCCTCCGCTAAATCCTCCCAATTCTCCGTTATTGCTTATAACCCTGTGACAAGGAAAAATGATTGGCAGTCTATTTTTTCCATTTGCAGATCCAACTGCGCGGTAAGCCTTGGGATGGCCTATTCTGTCTGCGACATCAGAATATGACATCGTTTTTCCATAGGGTATTGTTTTTAACTCATTTAAAACTTTGGTTTGAAAGGCTGTTCCAGTGATATGACATTTGACAGAAAAATTTTTTAATTCTCCCTCAAAATATCTAATTAGCTCATCGTTTTCATGCTTAAAACGAGAAGCTGAATATATCCAATTTTTTTCTGGTTTTTTTTCCTTTTTTTGATCAAGAAATTCAATCAGTTTTAGAAAGTCTTTATCTCCAGCAAGCATTAATTTTCCTAGCGGGGAATCAAGATAACAATAATGAGTAATACTGTTTTTTTTCATTGATTTCTATGGTTTTAGTGCTTTTAAACGATTT
>PBVS01000048.1 GCA_002728725.1 Woeseiaceae bacterium | reverse complement strand
TTACAATTACTCTTTGATCTCTCAGAAAACATCTAAATTTTTTTAACTTATCCCCAAGACACGGCCCAGCAATGCATTTTCCAGTTAATATATCAAAAATTGCTCCATGCGAAGAACACACGATATTGTTTTTTTCTGAAGTTAAGAAGTCATTGGCCTGCCAATTAAGTTGATGTCCAGCATGCGGACATCGATTATGATAGGCAAAAATATCTTGATTATAATGAGCAACAAATCCTCTTAATGGCCAATCACCCTCTCCGTAACTAAATTCTTTACAACTATTTACTTTTAGATCTGAAAGACCAATTACATCAATTTCAATATATTTATTTTTTTGCATTCTCATTCTTATAGTATTTTGCAGCGATAAAAGAGAGAAGAATAGCTGGTATTCCTAGGAATACTGCATACAAAAAGAACCCTTGCCATCCTATATACTCCTGAATGTTGCCAGAAAATCCAGCTAAAAATTTTCCGAGGAAAGTACTGATTGAAGTGAACAGAGCATATTGTGTAGCAGTATATCTAAGATTTGTGAGACTGGAGAGATATGCTATGAACACTGTACCAGCAAAACCCATGGTAAAATTATCTGCACTAATTGCTGCGGTCAGCATAGAAATACTTGGGCCTGAAATTGTTAGACCTACAAAAAAGAGATTCGTAGAGGCAATTAGAATGGTCGCTGCAATTATGCACTTTGGAAGACCAAATTTTAATATAGCAGTGGCTCCAAATGCCGTCCCTATCAGTGAAATCCATAAACCATATATTTTTGCAACACTCGCTATTTCTGATTTTGAGAAACCGATATCCAGTAGAAAAGGTGTCGCTAGGATTCCAAGAACATAATCACTGATTCTAAAACATGAAATAAATAATACTATTACAAGGGCTTGGCTCTTATAACGATTGAAGAAATCTCTAAAAGGATCAATGACTGACAGTATTATCCAGTCTTTAAATTTTAAAATATCTATTTTATTTAACTTTTTTTCTTGGCTTCCTATCTCAGGTTCATTAGAGAGAAGCGTTGTACAAACTCCAACAAACATCATGAGAGACATAATCTTATAACTCATAGACCATGAGCTATACTCTGCAAAGAAAAGTGCTCCAGCAGTTCCAAAGGCAATGGCAACACGATATCCATATTGATATGCAGCAGCTAACAATCCTTGCATTCTGTCTTCCGCAATTTCGATTCTATATGCGTCTAACGCAATATCCTGAGTTGCTGACAATAAAGCAACGGCAACGGCAACAAATGTAAACGCGCTTATTGCATATTTGGGATCGATACTAGATAAACAGAATAATGAGAATGCAAGACCTAACTGCGAAAGCAATAACCAGGAACGCCTCCTTCCGAGCTTATCTCCTAAAATTGGAATTTTTAGAGAATCAACCAATGGCGACCAAAGGAATTTAAAACTATAAGCAAAACCTAGCCAGGCAAAAGTACTGATTGTACTTCTCTCAATATCTGCCTCTTCTAACCAGCCAGTCAAGGTTGAATAAACCAATGGAAAAGGTAATCCTGCTGAAAATCCAAGTAAAAATATCGTTAATATTTTTTTTTGGAAATAAAATTTCCAACTTTTTTTTCCAGTAGATTTTTCTTTAGTATTAACTGATATCAAACTATTTATTCCAATCATAATTAATGATTAGGGGGGCATGATCTGAAAAACGTTCATCCTTATATATTTCAGATGAAAGCACCTTATCATTCAGACCTGGTGTTATTATCTGATAATCAATACGCCAACCAACGTTATTGTCCCATGCACGTCCTCGATTTGACCACCAGGTATACTGATCAGATTCTTTATTATCAAGTCTGAAGGCATCAGAAAAATCTAAATCATTAAATATATGAGTGAGCCATTCTCTCTCCTCAGGCAAAAACCCTGAGTGCTTCCGATTTGCACGCCAATTCTTCAGATCAATCTCACGGTGAGCAATATTCCAATCTCCGCAGAGAATGTATTCAGAGTGGCGCCTTCTTATTTTTTTTAAATGTTCTTCAAATTTTTTTAGACAGCGCATTTTGAAATCTTGCCTAATGTCTCCTGAAGATCCTGATGGCAAGTATACGGATACAACATTTATGTGATCTAAACGAACCTCAAGGTATCTTCCTTCCTCATCAAAATCTTTTAATCCTATTCCATAAATAATTTTTTTTGGCTTGAATCGAGTGTAAATAGCGACGCCACTGTAACCTTTTTTTAGCGCATCATTGTAATAGCAAAAATAACCTTCTGGACGAAAACAATCATCAAGCAACTGATACTCTTGTGCTTTTGTTTCTTGAATACAAACAACATCAGCATTTTTTTGTTTTAACCAACTGTATAAGCCTTTTCTAGCTGCTGCCCTTATACCATTTGCATTTAAACTTATAATTTTTAACAAGAGTGTTCCTTTTTTATTTTATTATAAATCATGCTAACAACACGAAAAAAATAAATATATGATACTGACTTATATTTAGTGTGTTCAAACTAAAATTTTTATAATAGTCTAATTGTAATGAAAGAGACAAAAACAAACTTTCTAAGACTGGCCATAGATTCAAATGTGCTTCAATTTGGCGAGTTCACATTAAAGTCTGGAAGAAAAAGTCCTTATTTTTTCAATGCAGGTTTATTCAATACAGGTAAAGCAATAGCACAACTCGGTCGCCATTATGCTGATACCATCGTATCATCAAATATAGAATTTGATATGCTTTTTGGGCCAGCATACAAGGGAATCACTTTGGCATCGGCAACAGCATCAGCGCTTTCAGATAAATATGATATAGATAAACCTTTTGCGTTCAATCGAAAAGAATCGAAGACTCACGGCGAAGGTGGTTGTGTGGTAGGCGCCAATTTAAAGGGAAAAGTACTGATAATTGATGATGTAATAACTGCAGGCACAGCAGTTAGAGAGGCTTACGACCTGATTATTTCTGAAGGTGCGTCAGTAGCGGGCTTGGTTATCTCAATGGACAGACAAGAAAGAGGTAAATCAAAAATCTCAGCTACCAGTGAACTCGAACAAGAGTTAAATTCTCCTGTTATGTCTATTGCCAGTCTTGAGGATCTAATTTTTTTCATCAAAGAAGATGAGAATCTTAAATCACATTTACCCAACCTGATTGAGTATCACTCTAAATACAGTTCACTCTGATTTAAGGGTTTTTATGATTTACCTGAGTGGCCAAACCCTCCTTCCCCTCTGTCACTCTCTTTAAAATCGTCCACTACTTCAAACTTAACTTGCTCTACCGGAATAAAAACCATTTGAGCAATACGGTCTCCGGGATTGATCTTGTATGCTTTTTCTCCTCTGTTCCAACAAGATATAAATATTTGTCCCTGATAATCCGAATCGATTAAACCCGTTAAATTACCAAGCACAAGTCCATGTTTATGACCAAGACCAGATCTTGGTAATAGAACAGCTGCAAGATTATTATCAGCGATATGCATGGCTATGCCGGTTGGAACCAGAACAGTATCGCCAGGAGAAACTATTAATTCTGAGTCAATACAAGCACGCATATCCATTCCCGCTGAACCTTCTGTGGCAATTTGTGGCAGTGGAATAGATTTTCCAATCTTTGGATCTAGTATTTTTAGTTCGATGGATCTCAAAACTTTCACTTATGATTGATAAATAGAGCTAACATTAGATGGTTTTTTATTTATTTCGCTATTTGTCATATATCTCTTCGAAATTAATTGGACTAATTGTTTGGCGAGGCTAATTTTTAGCTGCTTCTTATAACGTTTACTTCCACCATTCCAAAGAACAAGAACTGAATTCTCATCTGAATCAAAGCCTAAATTTGATCCTACTTTATTAGCAATGATCATATCCAGTGCTTTCTTTATGAGTTTTTCTTTGGCATAGACTTCTATATTGTCTGTCTCGGCTGCAAATCCAACACAGAATGGATGTGATCGAAGGCTGGTGACGGATGACAAAATATCTGGTGATTTAATTAAACGTAATGACATTTTTTCGTCATTCTTTTTTATTTTATGCTCATCTACTTTCTCACAGGAGTAGTCTGAGACTGCTGCTGCCGATACAAAAATATCTATACCTTTGAGACTTTCGTGAACCTCATGATACATTTCTTGGGCTGTTTCAATCTTAACTACATCGCATGCGTCTGGAAAAGGTAAAGATGATGGCCCACTGATTATCTTCACATTACACCCTGCAGCATTGAATGCTGATGCTAATGCATAGCCCATTTTTCCTGAGCTTCTGTTAGAGATAAATCTTATTGGATCAATTGGCTCTCTCGTTGGTCCTGCTGTTATTAAAACCCTCTTACCTTGGAGCAAGGAAGAATTTTCTGAAAAATTTTCTTTAATAATGCCTGCTATAACATCAGGATTCGGCATTCTTCCCACACCAACTTCTCCGCATGCTTGATCACCATAGTCAGGCTCAATAATATTTATTCCACGAGAAACTAATGTTGCCTTATTTTCTTGCACTGCCTTGTTTTCCCACATAACTGAATTCATTGCTGGGGAGACAAAAATTTTAGATCTTGTCGCTAAGCACAATGTTGTCAGTAAGTCATTTGCGGATCCATATGATAACTGTGATAGAAAGTTTGCTGTCGCTGGAGCTATCAAAATGCAATCCGCCCACCTGGCCAATTCAATATGACTCATTGCAGCCTCTGCTTCAGCATCCCAGAGTGAAGATCTAACTGGGTAAGACGAAACCGCTTGAAGTGTTGTCTCAGTCACAAACTCCTTAGCACTCTCGCTTAGCACCACTCTGACAGAAAAACCTTCCGACCTTAAATTTCTTACTATTTCAGGTGATTTGTAAGCCGCAATACTGCCAGTTACTCCTAAAAGAATATTTTTCATAAATTATCTTAATTTTAATTATTTGAGTGAAAGCATATATGCTTGTTGGTATGAATTGCCAGTAAAATATATCGTAAAATTAGTAATTTACTAATTTATGTTTAAATTTTGTATAATCCAACAACTAAAAATAAAAAAACATGCAAAATTTATCAAAGAATCTTGATATGAGCGTTCTAGACTGGTATAAAGTTGCGCTGTTTATATTAATTTCTAATATTCATTGATACTAAGAGATAAATCATGTCGAGAGTCTGTCAAGTAACTGGAAAACGTCCAATGAGTGGAAACAATGTTTCGCATGCTCATAATAAAACGAGGCGTCGTTTCCTGCCAAATCTTCAGTACAAGAGATTTTGGCTGGAGAAAGAGAATCGATACGTTAGGCTAAGGGTTTCAAAAAAAGGCCTTCGCTTGATTGATAAGCACGGACTTGAAAAAGTTCTAAGTGATATCAGACAGAATGGACAGAGTATCTAAAATAGGACGAATCAAATGAGAGAAAAAATACGATTGGTTTCAAGCGCAGGAACAGGACATTTCTACACTACTGACAAAAATAAACGTGTGCATCCTGAAAAGATGGAAACCAAGAAATACGATCCTACAATTCGTAAACACGTCTTATACAAAGAAGCAAAAATCAAATAAGATTTGATTTTTTACAAAGTGATCATCCATATTGATAAATCTATTTATCAATATATCTAAAGACCAGATACTATATTCAGATGCCCGAATTACCTGAAGTTGAGACAACGAAAAATGGTATATCTCCTTGGGTTACTGGAAATAGAATAGAGAAATTGATCATCAGAGTGTCGAAACTTCGCTGGATGATAGAATCCGATATCAAGAAAAAACCCCTTGGCAAGGTTGTCCAATCCGTAAAAAGACGCGCAAAATACATTTTACTAGAAATGGATCATGGTTCAGCAATTATCCATCTTGGTATGTCGGGAAGCCTAAGAATCATAAAAAGTGATGAGCCTCCAATGAAACATGATCATTTCGACATAGTCTTCAAAAATGGCATCTCGCTTAGATATCGCGATCCAAGAAAATTTGGTGCTTTCTTTTGGAGTCACAATCCCTCATCACATAGGCTTTTCCAGAAACTTGGACCCGAACCACTGTGTGATGAATTCTCCGAAAAATATTTATGGGAAAAATCAAGAAAAAGAAAAGTGACAATCAAACAATTTATTATGAACTCTCAAGTTGTTGTGGGAGTTGGAAATATTTATGCATCAGAGAGTCTCTTTCTTGCTGGTATAAGACCATCAATTAAAACAGAAAGATTATCCAAGAAACGAATGAAAAAACTGGTGGAAGCAATTAAAAAAATACTTATTCAAGCAATAAAATCAGGCGGTACAACATTACAAGACTTTTATATGAGTGATGGAAATCCAGGATATTTCAAACAAAAGCTAAAAGTTTACGGAAGAGAAAAAGAGCCTTGCGTTAAATGCGGTGAACCAATTTCGATAAGAATACTTGGACAAAGATCGACTTTTTATTGCCGTATTTGTCAAATCTAACATTTAACTAGGATTATTTGTTTTTAAAATGATTGACCAATGCTTTTTCAACTGCAGGTGACACAAAACTACTTACATTTCCACCCATCGTGGCAATTTCTCTTACTAAGCTTGATGTTACAAAAGCATATTCAGTTGGAGTGAGGAAAGCAGTCTCTATTTTTTTAGCAAGGTAACGATTCATATTAGCTAGTTGCAATTCATATTCGAAATCCGACGCTGCTCTTAGCCCTCTGACAATGACACCGATACCATTTTCGATGGCAAAATCCACAGTTAATCCAGAGTATTCGGCAACTTCGATATTTGATATATCAGACAATACATCTTTTGCCATTGAAACACGCTCGTGTAATGAAAACATAGGGTTTTTTTCTGGATTTGCAGCTATAGCAACCACTACAGAATCAAATATTTTTGCAGCACGAGATGCAAGCTCTTTATGGCCAAGTGTCATTGGGTCAAATGTGCCCGGATACATTGCTTTTACAGACATTAGTAAACCTCGTTAGTTAAATACATCAAACAACCTCAATAAGAATAAAACAAACGTTACCATATATTTTTTTTCTAATCACAGACCAATTGTCAGGTAAATCAGATAAATCATTATTTTTATTAAATTCAATATAAATATATCCACCACTGGAAACAAGTTGATATTCATGAATTGATTCTATTGAGCTTATTAAATAATCATCTGAAAATGGCGGATCAAGAAATACAAGATTGAAATTATGATTGTGAACTGAACTTAAAAAATCAATTGCGTCGCAGTTATGAACCTCTGAATTCACTGCATTGAGACTTGTTCTCGTTGTTTTTATTTGACTGAAAGCTAATTTTGATTTTTCTACAAAAGTACAATGTTTCGCACCTCTAGATAATGCCTCAAAACCAAGTGATCCTGATCCTGCGAACAAATCAAGACATACCGACTTGTGAATTGATGGCATTAGCCAATTAAATAATGTTTCGCGAACCCTTTCAGAAGTGGGTCGCAATCCATCGATATCTGGAACTTCAAGATTTCTGTTTTTCCATTCTCCAGAAGTAATTCTGACTTTTCCTCGATTTTTTGAATTATTTTTTCTGGTTACCATAAATATGTATTTATTTTTAATATAATAAAAATATTAAACATGAGAATACAAAATGAGTGACAAAGAAACCAATAAAAATACTTCAAGAAGTTTTTTCTCAAAGCTCAAGGAATCAGTATCTGGCGCCAGTACGAGAGTAACGAGTAATTTTTTTGACTTTATTGGAAAGAATAAAATTGATGAAGAGCTCATTGATGATATTGAAACCCATTTAATAATGTCTGATGTCGGTATAGAAACAACTGAAATAATTATTGATCAATTGAAGAAAGAATCTAATAAAAACATCAAAACAACTAAAGATCTCAAAGAGAGTATAAAAGAAATCATGCTAACAATTCTTGAGCCAGTAGATATTCCTTTAAAAATAAACACTAACCAAAAGCCCTTTGTAATCCTAATGGTTGGTGTCAATGGTTCCGGCAAAACAACTTCAATTGGGAAATTATCAGGATTACTCAGCGCACAAAACAAAACAGTTATGTTAGCGGCTGCTGACACATTTCGAGCAGCTGCAGTAGAACAACTTGAGATTTGGGCTATCAGAAATCAATTGGAAGTAATTTCACAAGAAACAGGAGCAGATCCTGGAGCTGTCTCTTTTGATGCATATGCATCAGCTCAATCCAAAAATATAGATATCTTGATGGTTGATACTGCTGGCAGATTACACACACAACAAGGATTAATGGACGAACTCATAAAAATAAAAAGGATACTAAACAAACAGGCGAGTGATTCGCCCCATGAGATAATGCTTGTAATAGATGCCAGTCTGGGTCAAAACGCATTACTTCAAGCGATAAAGTTTAATGAGGCTCTTGGTATCACAGGGCTAATTATTACAAAGTTGGATGGAAGTGCTAAAGGCGGGATAATTTTGAGTATTGCAAACGAACTAAAAATACCTATTCGTTATATAGGTATTGGCGAGAAAGCCAGCGACATGCAAAAATTTGATCGGTTTCAATATGTGGATGCACTTCTAAACTATAGCGATCCGTAGACAGTAAAAGATAATTAGACAAAATTTACGCAAAATCAATCTAAATCCTCCTATATTTCATGCATATAAAAAAACCCAATTATTCATTTAAATCATTGTTTTAATTGACTATTTTTTATATGAAATATTAATTTCAATTCATAGAATTAGCACTCCTATTAGGAGACTGCTAAAATTAGCCCTTGATTATCTTAGATTTACAAAAAAAAATATGGAAGCAGCCGTTTCAAGAGTTAACTATGATTTAATACAGGCAGGGCCTGTAGGAAGTCTTGATGCCTATATTCAGGGGGTTGGTGTTATTCCTGTCTTAACGAAAGAGGCGGAGTTGAAGCTTGCAGAAAGATACAATAATGAAGAAGATCTCGAGGCAGCGCGTGAGCTTGTTATGGCGCATCTTAGATTTGTTATCCATATCGCAAAAGGCTATACAGGATACGGTCTTCCACTTGAAGATTTAATACAAGAAGGCAACGTTGGCCTGATGAAAGCAGTAAAAAGATTTGATCCTGATTTTGGAGTAAGACTTGTTTCATTTGCTGTTCACTGGATAAGAGCAGAAATACATGAGTATGTATTGAGAAATTGGAGAGTTGTAAAAATTGCAACCACAAAAGCACAACGTAAACTCTTTTTTAATCTACGTAAGCATAAAAAAAGTCTGAGCTGGTTATCAGCCTCTGAAACTAAGGCAGTAGCAGATGATCTCGGTGTATCGGAAAAAGAAGTCAATGAAATGGAAAAAAGACTTAGCTCACAAGATATGATGTTCGATCTAACTTCGGATGATGATGATAAAGCGTTCTCACCTTCGGCTTATCTTCCAAGTCCAGACAGTGACCCTGCTGAAGCTGTTGAAAAAGACCAATGGAGAAACTCCACTATCCAAAAAATGCAAGAATCTCTGAGTCATTTAGATGAAAGAAGTAAAGACATTATAAGTAGCCGGTGGTTGGCCGAAAAAAAAGAAACGCTCCATGAGCTAGCTGATAGATACAATGTATCAGCCGAAAGAATTCGTCAGATAGAAGCAAACGCAATCAAAAAGCTTCGTCTTTCAATGATTTAATTTGACAGTAAATTTAATCAGCAAGTCATCTAACGCTTAAGAAAAAATAGTACAACTCACATAAGATGAAAGACCTGCTCATTGATTATAGCAATAATCATGAAGACATCAGCCAACCACTAATCTTTTGGCCTTCTGTTATGATTCTTCTTTTGAGTGTTGTGGGAATAATGTGGTCACTTGAAACACCATTTGCTTTCTCAGATGTTTCTCCTATTTTAAACTGGGGCACACTATTTTTAATGGTGATGACAGTTTATTGTTTTTTGATTTCATTTGTTTTAGCTATCGGTTTGATTCCTTTTTTTATATCAACAATAATGCTATTTCTTTGGCTTGAAAATTTGGGTTATTCTATAATGTATATCTCTATTTATGGCATTACTTTCAGCTTATATGGCATATATCGAGGTAGAAGAATACAGAACAATCTAAGAAGTGTTATTGAAGATCTTCAAATGATAATCATTGCACCCATATTATTGCTCTCAAAAATATATACAAAACTTGGAATTCATATCTTTGACCCCACAAATAAACGTAGGTAATTAGGTAATATTAATGAAAAATTCAGAACATAAAAAACAGCCCCTTGATCCATTAGATCTTCTTGATATTAGAAGCGATCTTACTGAAGAAGAGACAATGGTCAAAGATTCCGTATCACGATTTGTTGATGACAAAGTCCTACCGATTATAAGAGAATCATTTGAGAATCATACATTCGCAAATGAGTTGGTTAGTGATATAGCTGAACTTGGTCTTTTTGGTAGCTCTATTGATGGCTATGATTGTGCTGGTCTAAACAGCATATGTTATGGACTCATCTGTCAAGAACTTGAAAGAGGTGACAGTGCACTCAGGAGTTTTGTATCCGTTCAAAGTAGTCTTGTAATGTTCCCGATACATGCATACGGATCAGATGAACAAAAGGATAAATGGTTACCTCAATTAGCAAAAGGTAAAAAAGTTGGGTGCTTTGGTTTAACCGAATCTCATGGGGGATCAGATCCAACAAATATGAAAACGCACGCTAAAAAAGATGGTGATGATTGGATTCTAAGTGGATCAAAGATGTGGATCACAAACGGATCTATTGCAGATGTATGTGTTGTTTGGGCAATGACGGATGAAGGTGTAAAAGGATTTTTGGTTGAAAAAGAAATGCCTGGATTCAATGCTCAAGAAATTCATAATAAATTCTCTCTAAGGGCTTCTGTAACAGCCGCCTTATTTTTTGATAACGTAAGAATACCTAGTTCAAATGTACTGCCAGGAATAGTTGGTATGAAAGGTCCACTGAGTTGTCTTAGTCAGGCAAGATATGGTATTTCATGGGGTGTAATTGGAGCGGCACAGGCTTGTTTAGAGGAAGCACTCAACTATTCAAATGAACGTGTCTTATTCAATAAACCTGTTTCACATACGCAAACCATTCAAATCAGACTCGCTGATATGTCCAGGAGGATAACGACTGCTCAGCTTCTGTCATATAAGCTAGGCAAACTCAAAGATGCCGGCAAGTTGACACCATCACAAATCTCAGTAGCAAAATGGAATAACTGCAGAATGGCATTAGATGTTGCCAGAGATGCCAGAGATATTTTAGGTGGAAGCGGTATCAGTGCTGAATACGTTCCCATTCGTCATATGCTTAATCTTGAGAGTGTCATTACCTATGAAGGCACTGAAACAGTTCATCAGTTAGTTGTTGGTAAAGAGCTAACTGGTATGAACGCGTTCTAAGTTAAGTAGATCAATACCCAAAGCTTAAATAGAGATATGTGGCGCATCGCAGCGCCTATGATTATTTCCAATATATCTATACCGCTGGTGGGAATAACAGACACAATTATTACTGGATATCTTGATAACTCAGAGTTTATTGCAAGCATTGCAGTAGCATCTGCAATTATTGGTTTTTTTATAGCCAGTTTGAACTTCCTTAGAATGGGAACCACAGGTATCACAGCACAACGATTTGGCGCAGGAGATTTTAATGGATCGAAAGTAGTCTTATATCAAGCCCTTATTCTAGCAATTGCTTTTTCCCTGATAATCTTATTGTGTCAAATTCAAATAAATGCCTTCGGCCAATTTTTGATTGGTGCAAATGAAAGTGTTAAATACTTCGCTAGCGAATATTTTCATATAAGAATTTGGGGTATGCCTGCTACACTGATTAATTTTGTATTAATCGGGTGGTTCATTGGCATGCAGGACGCAAAAACACCACTCAAAATGGTAATTGCGACAAATTTATCAAATATCATATTGAGCTTGGTATTTGTTTTGACTTTTAAAATGCAAATAAATGGAATTGCACTTGCATCAGTTTTTGCTGAAATCATTGGCATGTTAGTTGGCCTGATACACGTNAAAACTGAACTACAAAAATATAAAAATATCCCNATACTCAGAGAAATNCTTGATTTGCAGTCATATAGGAAAATCTTAAGTATCAATTTAAGNCTNTTCATNNGAACCATATCGTTAATATTCACATTTGCATTCATAACAGCTCAAGGCGCAAGATTTGGACCGGTTATTCTGGGAGCAAATGCAATATTGATGAATCTACAAAATTTATTAGCCTATATTCTGGATGGATTTGCGCATGCAGCTGAGGCAATGGTTGGAAAGGCTATTGGAAGGGAAGATCAGAAACTTCTTCAAAATACCATTAATATTTGCTTAAGATGGTCAATTTATATCGCAATANTTATAAGTATTTTCTATTTAATCTTCGGTAAAAATATTCTTCAAATAATGACTCAACACGAGNCTATTAAAGAAGCTGCGATTGAATATTTGCCTTGGATGATAATCTCTCCAATTATTTCAGTATGGTCTTTTTTGTATGATGGTGTTTTTATAGGGGCAACAAGATCAAAAGAGATGAGAGACGCAATGCTGGGGTCTCTGTTTGTTGTTTTTTTACCGAGTTGGNTCCTACTCAAACCCCTTGGTAATCATGGTTTATGGCTAGCTTTTACAATCTTTATGATAAGCAGGGGTGTTAGTATGTATCTATTTTATAAAAGAACTAAGTTCATCTCTTTTTCTCATCGATAAACATTAAGTTGTTTGTTCTTCTACTGCTCGCCATGCAGAATCGATCGCCGCATTTACATAGGCATNAGCCTCTGAGTCTGAATTTGCAATTGAGATTTTACCAAACTGTGCTCGACCAATTTCATGGGGCGCTTCCCCTTCTTTCCATTGTGGATCATGTAGAGAGTTGTACTCGTATGCATAACCATGCGGCCAACGATTCACGGTAATAGCTAGAATATCTGATTGCTTAAAACCATAATTACCCATCAAGGACTCAAGTTGGCTACGGATTTGTTTTTCATAAGTTTCAAAAGATGTCGTATATATTATTTGTCGACCTTTTTTGTATATATCTCGTAGNGAATCTTTGGTGTCTACCTGAAATTTTGGAATGCCCATCAAAAATAAGACAGCTGGATCATCCGGATTGGTTGGTGGTTGATAACCCCCAGTTGTAGTGGGAGGAGACACGGTAACCACATCAAATGGATCATTTGGACATTGGATCAATTTTGCATTTATTCTTGAAAAAGCTACTCCATTACTCAAATGAACATTCGCCCACACTAAAGGTACCTTTTCGGCATATCCGATAGCCTCTTTTTGTTGTTTAGGTAATTCCGGGCAAAGATGGGGGATAATACTGTTATAACAAGCTAAGATGCTGTGCTTACTCTTCACTCTGAATGCTCCACCATTTTTGACATAATTTACATACACACTTCCANTGCNATCCTCTTTGACACCGACAACCGTACTATTCAGTCTCAGCCGAACTGAATGTTCATGACGATCAAGCTTCTCATAGTTAAAAACACTGGTTGATATGTTATCAAAACTAACACTATCGGTTGTTACGGCTGGNATTAATTTTTTGACCAATAATCTAGCAACAGAGGCATTGCCATCAGGAAAATATAAAGATTCGCTATCATCCGATTTCTGCAAAATATATTTAAAAATCTTAGCCGCGCTTCCCATGGACTGGAGGCCTGGGGCACCAAGAGAAATTGCATCCATGATATTTACATGTTTTCCATCAACACCAAATAAAAGCCTGATCATTGAGTAAAAAATATTTGCAGTATCTTCTCTCAGGCCTACTCTCAATGTTAAAAATTGGTGATAAGGTGTTGAATAAATATACTCGTGCTGCTGAAAAAGTGTCATATCATCAAGGTAATCTACTTCTCCTGAAATAAATTCGATCAATTTTTGTTTCTCATTAGAATCAATATTTAAAGATTGAATCGTGGCATCAATATCCCCTATTCCTTGTGTGGTTAAGATCCAGTTACCTTGAGAGATAACATGACCATCTGATCCAGGAATTGCGAGAACATTATTTGCTGAAGGATTTGACATGGGAAAATCGTCACTAATATTTTTCCTCATTAAATCAAGATTGATACCCAGATCTTTCAATAAACTTTTTGCTATTTGGCTATAATCAGAAGGATTGTCGAGATTGACTGATCCTCCCAGTCCCAGATATCTCTTCCCTTCTTGCTCAAACTCATTTCTTTTTGCATGCCC
>PBVS01000047.1 GCA_002728725.1 Woeseiaceae bacterium | reverse complement strand
TTTTTAGAATATCAATATGATCATTTATGTTGGCTGGTACATCACAGCTAAGCTGAACTTTATTTCTACCAAAGAAGTCCCTGTAATTGAATAAATTTTTAATTGCAACCAACGTTGGAGAGACTCCGTCTAGTATTGGGTACCCTTCATGTGTTTGCACTGTGACCTCGGGATCGTATCCACTTCCTTGGTGAGATGAGACAAGGATAATTGGCTTGCCTGTCTTTTCACGTGTCTTTTTCATCAGCTCAATATAACTTGGATATATCTTCCCATATGGCGCTCTATTGAGAATCAAAGCTTCAATTGCAGCACCAGGATCAGAAAGTAAAATCCTTGCCGATTCAGAATATTGAGTACTAGAATTTGGTCCCCCTCTGCTCCATACATCAAGCGGATTTATAGCAGGCAACTCAGGATCAATAATTTTTTCGAGGTCTTTTACGGAGCTGCTGTGAAGCTCTGTAAGCGGCACATTATTTTCATGTGCGAGATCAACAAGAAGTTGCCTTTCTCCACCAGAATCATGTAGCGCAACCAAATGACCATCATCCAAAACTCCGAATTCAGAAAAAAGTATCAAAGAAGCAACTAACTCTTCTGTATCTCTTACCCTTTGAACGCCATATAAATCAAATAACGCATCATAGGTATCATCATCACCAGCAATTGCACCGGAATGAGAAACCGTTAGTTGTGCCGATTTTTCGGTTTTTCCAACTTTTAAAGCGACTATTGGTATCTTTTTTTCTTTTGCCTTCTTAAGGGCGGCTATAAACCCATTAGGATTTCTGGCAGTTTCAATAAATAATCCAACTGCTTTAGTTTCTGGAAGATCAAGAACAAAATTTAAATATTGATCCATAGTTACGGACAATTCATTTCCAGTCGAGACTGCAAAATTGAATCTTAAACGATCCTCGCAATCGAGAATTCCCGACATCCCTGAACCAGAGTGACTTATAAGACTGACGTTTCCGATTGGTTTATGATCACTGCTATCAAAACCGCAAGCCCACATAGAATCTCTTACATTATAAAAGCCCATGCCATTAGCACCGCAAACTAGAATACCAGAGTTACGAATTTTTTCTTGAATACGCTCTTTTAATGTTGGTGCTTTATCATTATCGACAACTAATGATGAAAATATGACCGCCGCTGAAATTTTGGCTTCAATTATTTCATCAAATAATGCCTCAATACGATGATCACTGACAGCAAAGATTGCTAAATCTGGTGTTTCTGGTAATTGTGATACACTCTTGAAGCAACTAATGCCTTGTATCGAGTCGTATGAAGGATTGATTGGATAAATGGCACCCTTGTACCCACCTTTTATTAAATTTTTTAGAGCCCATTGACCGACAGAATCTTCAGTTTTTGAGGCCCCAAGGATCGCTACTGATTTAGGTCTTAATAAAGGGTCGAGAAAATTTTGCAAATTAAACGCCAAATCAAATAATTTAAATCTGATTTAAAATGGATCAGGTGGTGTCTTGCCTCTCCTGGCTGGAAACCAAAATGGCTTATCAACGACGCTTGCTTCTGCCATAACACGATTCCAATGCATTTCTCTTTGGTAATATATCTCGACCCATACAGTATCTCCTGGTTTGCCATGTGGGCTTCTAACTGTTCCCAGAGCAATATTTTGTTTGCATATTGGTGACCATGCAGCAGAGGTAATGAATCCTATTTCTGATTTATTGTTTTTTTCATGCGCATAAATATACGAATGATCTGCAGTTTTATTTCCTTCGATGTCAAGTTTGACTAGATTCCATTTAGACCCATTTTCTTTTTCTTTTAACAAGGCTTTTCGTCCGTTGAAGTTTTCTTTACTGAAATCAACTAGCCAATCAAGTCCTAACTCCAGTGGTGACCTAGTTCGCCCTGTTCTGACTGTCGTTTCTGCAGGNAAAAAATCTTCAAAGGGNGCGAGATAGGCAGCTTCTTTCCTNGCTAACCCTANTGCATGAGTTCCAATTGCNCTTATTCCGTATTCTTTNCCAGCCTCAAAAAGAGAATCCCANAGCTCTATGGCTTTATCCGGTGATATCCAAAGTTCGTANCCCAAATCTCCTGTGAACCCTGTNCGAGATATCATAAGCTCACTNCCTGAAAATTCATTGTGAATNAATCCAAATGGTTTTAATTCATCAAGACCACTAACACCCATGTTTTTCAGAATACTGTATGAAGTTGGTCCTTGAACAGCCAATGCAGCGACATCAGCTGTTTCTTCCTTAAGAGTGACATCAAACCCTATTGAAGCAGCTTTTAACCACGCAAAATGTCTTTCTTGTGAGCATAATCTGTATTCACCTTCTCTGAGGTGGAATATAGTGCCATCATCCATAACTTGACCTTGATCATCACACCAAACGGCATAGGCAACCCTTCCGGGTTTGATTTTCTTCATATCTCTTGTAACGAGTCGATCTAGAAAATTTAATGCATCCTTGCCTGTTATACGATATTTTGTCATTGGTGTAATATCAAAAACACCTGTAGAATTTCTTATCGCAAAATATTCCATATCCTCACAATAGAGAGCCTCTGCACTCGAATATCCTGCCCAATTATGCCAGGTATTTAATGAGTCAAGCTCTGCGATTCTTGGGTGGAATGGAGATTGCAATCTACCAGTGAAAATATGCTGTGAACTCATTTTTACCCTTCCTTCTCCAAGATTACTTGCGCAGCATTTCTCCCACAGGCACCGCTAATGCCTCCCCCAGGATGACTGCCTGCTCCACAAAGAAATAAACCATTTACGGGCATTTCATACTGTGAAGAACCGGCAACAGGCCTGACAAACATGAATTGATCTAAGGTGAATTCCCCATGATGCCAATGTCCACCTGTTATATTAAATTCCTGCTCTATATCAGCAGGAGTTAAGAGCTCTTCACTGATTATGCATTGGTCAATATTGGCCATATGCGATTTTAAGACAGATTTAACTGCATCAGAAAACTGCTGTTTTGATTCATTGCTCCAGCCTGCTTTTAGATTATAAGGAGCATATTGAGCAACAATAGACATCACATGTTTTCCCTCAGGAGCCAATGAGCTGTCAGTTGTGCTAGGAAAAGTAATTTCTAAGACTGGTTTTACTGAACTTTCTCCATATTTTGCATGATTGAAAGCTTTTTCGACATAATGCTCACTCGGTGCGATCAATATACGTTGCTGGTAATCTAAATCTTCAAATCCAGAAATTTTTGGGAGTGCGTTAAGCGCAAAATGCAGTTTAGATGCATTTCCTCTCATTCGGATGTTATCTATTCTATGTGTAAATCTAATTTCGAGATGTTTTGGACCTACAAGGTTCATCATTGTCTGTTTTGGGTCTGCATTTGAAACTACTGTAGAACTTAAATATTTTTCACCACCCTCAGTCTGAACACCAGTCACAGCACCATTACTGACTGTTATTTCGTTAACTTTCGAATTAGTTTTAATCTCGACACCTGCCCCTTCAGCAATACTACTTAGTTGATTCATAAGGCCGCCCATTCCACCTTGTATTGAAGAGACATCACCGTGTGATCCAGCCAATCTATATAGATATGTCAGAATAGTATTTGGTGATCTAGGACCAAGATGAGTACCCAAAACAGCATCTGTGCTCAAAGCTCCTTTTAAATATGGATTTACAAAGCGCTCATCAAGCTCATCATAGATGTTCATTCCAATTAATCTCAGAAATTCTCGCATTTCTGTCTTGCCCATCCTTCGAATATCAAATCCAAGCTTGGCCAGTGTCATCAGATCCTTGGTATTTTTTGTTCCCAATCTGGGTGGACGCTTGTTTAGATAGGTTTTGAGTAAATCAGAAAATCTGGCCATGCGATCATGGAATTCAATATAGTTCTTTTCATCTTCTTCATTTACACCAGTGATATTTTTGCCTTGGTATCGAATATGATTTCCATCATCTGTTAATACAATTGTTTCCAATGATTTTTTTGAGTAATCGGGTTCTATACCAAGATCTTTTTNAACGTCAGGNTGGAGTTGGAATAATAAATGTGCACACGCAGANACTGAGAAATNATCTGCAAATTTTCTTGTGATCGCTGCTCCCCCAACTTGATCATTTGCCTCTAAGACAAGCACCTTTTTGCCCTTTTTTGCGAGCAAAGCGGAACAAATCAATCCGTTNTGCCCAGCCCCAATAACAATTNCATCGTATTGATTAGTCATCGCCAAAATTCTCAGGTACAGTGTTTTTTAATTTTAAATCAAGAAGAATTTCACGTGCTGCATTAGCACCAGGAGCTGCCATCACACCCCCTCCAGGATGTGTACTTGACCCACACATATAAAGCCCCTTTACAGGCGCTCTATACTGAGCAAATCCCGGTACTGGCCTATTGAATAGAAGTTGATCCATAGTTAACTCACCATGAAAAATGTTCCCTTCAGTTATGCCTATTTGATCTTCGATATCTTGCGGTGTTCTGATTTCTACATGAAGAATTAGATCTTTAAAATCAGGACTGTAATTAGAGATCTGATCAATCACACTTTTACCAAATGCTTCNCGTTCNTCATTGGTCCAAGCTCTTCCTTCTATTTGTGCAGGACAATATTGGACAAAACAACTCATAAAGTGTTTGCCTGGAGGCACCATGGTCGGATCAGTTGCGCTTGGAATTGTACAGTCTATATATGGATCTTTTGACCAAGTACCATCTTTCCAATCGTCATAGGCTCTTTCCATGCGTTCCATTGAGTCTATAAAGTGCATATCNGCTTTACCAATAAACTCACTATTTTCTGGAAGTGCTGGGAATGTTGGCATGCCATCAAGTGCTATGTTTAGTTTTCCAGATGAGCCTCGAATCTTAAAGTTTTTCACGCGTTTATAAAAATTCTCTGGTAGATCATTTTTATCCATACAGTTTAGAAAAGTTCTTTTTACATCCATTGCTGAGACAACCACTGGAGCATATATCTCTTCTCCACTCTCGAGGGCAACTCCCTTGGTACGATTATTTTTTACTATGATCTGATCAACTCCTGCCTCAGANCGAATTTCTCCTCCATACGACTGGAATGCTCCGGCGAGAGAATTTGAGACGGCGCCCATACCACCACGAGCAAAACCCCAGGTTCCTACATTTCCATCCACATCGCCCATATAGTGATGCAATAATACATATGCTGTACCAGGCGAATGAATACCCAGGGCTGTCCCTATTATTCCACTACCAGAAAACGCTGTTTTAATAACATCTGTCTCAAAATATTCATCTAGATATTCTGCAACACTCATAGTCCAGAAACGAATTGTCTCGTATAACCTATCTTCACCTAGCTCAAGAAATTTGTTTCCTAGTAGTATCAATTCTTTGATATCTCTGGGTTTGAATGATGTTGGATCTGGAGCTGTTCTCAACAAGAAATCTCGTATGAGTCGACATTGCCTCATAGTATCTGTGGAGTACCTCGAATATGCATCGGCATCATGAAGAGAGTGCCTTGCCATCTCACGATGNGCTGCTTCAGGATCATGATAAGAACCAAAATAATCCCCATTTTCCATGAACTGAAGCGATCCACCATAGGGTGTAACCTGAAGTCCATGCTTGTGAAGCTCAAGATTTCGATATATTTCNGGTCTNAGAAGACTGCATACGTAAGAGCAGTTNGAATATTTCCAATCTTTATAAAGCTCTCTACTTACTGCTGCTCCACCAATATANTCATTTTTTTCNACACACAGTACATCAAGCCCTGCTTTTGCAAGAAAAGCCGCATTCGCTAGCCCATTATGTCCAGCACCAACAACAATTACATCGTATTTCTTCATTCTTAAATATGATTTGATTTGTTATAAATCTAGTTCTTCTCTCGTAATATCTACTGCTTGTTCAAATTTGTCCAGTGTTTCTTGTAAGCATCCCATATCGTGAGACTCACAAAGAAACCAGGGCTCTCTTGAATCGGGTTCGACCAATATTCCCATATTATGTAGATTAGGTGCGAGTGTATCATAGAACTGATAATCTGAATCCAACCAACCCCTATAATCGTCCGGAGCTTGTTCAGCAAAAAATAATCCCATCATTGATGGATGCCCGGAAAAATCATGGGCGATACCTCTCTCGCTGAGAATTTTACTCATTCCTTTTTGTAACTTTAGACCATAATTTTCAATTGTTTTGAGTGCATCGGTCTCATCAAGTATCTCAAGAGTTTTTGCTGCTGCTGATAAAGAAACCGAATGACCTGTGAATGTCCCGCCATGAACTACTCCATCATCTCCTCCAATATTTCGCATAATCTCTTCTTTTCCAGCGAGCACTGCTACTGGGTAACCATTGCCTATGGCTTTTGCGAATGTACATAAGTCAGCCTCAATGTTGTACAACTCTTGTGCTCCCCCTCTCGCAACCCTAAAACCTGTTTTAACTTCGTCAATAATCATAAGAATCTCGTACTTTGAACATAAATATCGAACGTCCTCCATGTATTGTTGATTAGCAGTTATGCTGCAACAGTTCCCCATAATCGGTTCGACCAGAAATGCCCCAATATCGTGTGCTGATTTTTTAAAGAGATCTTCAACGGCATTTGCATTATTTATAGGCACCGTATAATTGAGCTTCTTTGTAACTTTGGGTATNCCNTCCCCAAATGGCAGAAGATCTGGANTACCGGTTTTTGGATCCCAGTCTTCAATCTCTGAATACCACATTACCTCACTAAAAACCCCATGATATCCTCCTTCCAAAATGACATGGCCATCCTTGCCTGTGTACGCTCGCGCTACTCTTAATGCCGCCATAACAGCTTCGGTTCCAGAGTTAGAGAAACGAACTAACTCTGCAGATTTGACCATCTTGTTAATTCTTTCAGCAATTTCATATTCTAATTCGGTTGCCAAAGCAAAAACACCGCCAATATCCATACCTNATCGAGCTGCTTCATCGACTCGCTCATCTTGGTANCCTAATATAATTGGACCATAGGCCAGTCTGTAGTCGATGTATTCATTGTTATCTAGATCCCAGATTTTTCCGCCTTTACCTTTCTTTATATAGAGCGTTTTATCAGCTCCCCAGTATCTAAAATTTGAAGAGACGCCCAACGGTAGTTTTTGTATNGCTTTTTTAAATTGAGAATTTGAATTAGTCAGTTTTCGCATACTCTATTACATTCCGTCCAGTCCACGTTTTTGTAATGCACGGGCAATAATTAATTTCTGAATCTCACTTGTACCTTCCCATATTCGATCACATCTGAGTTCTCGNAAAAATCTCTCAGCAACATTTTCACGCATATAGCCTCTTCCGCCAAAGATTTGTAAGGCTCTGTCAGCTATTCGGTTTGCCGCTTCTGATACATACAATTTGACCATAGAACATCTGTTGTGTAGCACTTTCACATCCATCTGATCATCATCTGCTTTGGCTGCCTCAAATGTCATCAGCCTTGAAGCCCAAAGTTCAGTAGCACTCTCAGCCAGCATGAATTGAATGATTTGCTTTTCTATGAGTGGTTTACCATCGACAATTCTTTCCTCAGCAAATTGTTTCGCTTCTTCTATCAATCTTGCTGCAGCACCGCAGCTTCTNGCGCCAATCATCANTCTTTCATGCCTAAACCAACTGTGTGTGAAAGACATGCCGTCACCGGGTTTTCCGACACGTTGATTATTATTAACAATCACATTTTCAAACTTATAAGTTGGGTGATGTGCTGCATAGGTATGACTAAAAAGTGGAGAGGCTATCATTTCTATTCCTTCCGTATCTTTATCAACCAAAAATAAAGCATCTTCATCCTCTTCTGGTATGTATGCTTGAAACCAAAAATAGTCTGCAAGATTAGCGCTTGTTACATACCATTTTTCTCCATTAAGCACGTAACCATCGGTNGTTTTTTTTGCTGTTGACTCAAGATTTGCTACATCTGAGCCAGANCCAGATTCAGTAATTGCATAACAATCCTTTCTTTTGCCCTCNATTAGTGGAAGTATATATTCCTTTATTTGCTCCTCAGAGCAAGCATCGAACATCCAAGATTGCGCCTCAGGGAANCACCATGAGAGTGCATTTGTAACCCTACCCAATTGCTCCCAGATTGCTACCTGTTCAACCATTGATAAACCCAGTCCACCATATGACTNAGGAACATCTATTGCGGTGAAACCGAGCTCAATGGCTTTTTTCTTGTTTCTGANGGTAAGCTCTTTTGANAGCTCNCCGTTATTAAGTTCAGCNTCAATTTCATGCGGCTGAAGGTATTTNTCGGCATATTCACGAGCAATTTTTTGCCACTTTTTTGCCTGATCATTGAGTTTTATTTCCAAATTTGAACCTTATGATATTTTTAATTGATTTGAGTATAACTGAAATCAAATCTTTGCTGTCAATTCTCTCAAAATCCACTCAATNAATATTTTCTCCTGCCTTTCCATACCTGAGAATGGGCCGGATTGATAATAACGCGATTCAACACCTTTACGGTTATTTACTATGATCTCTTTATCTGCTTCTGTTGTAATGTCCCACAGATACATTAACTCTTCTTTGTTGTAATCTTTTCCTTCCTCTGCGTCANCTCTGACNANCCAATATATCTCACATTGGCTGTTGTTCTGATCAACAGGCGAAAAAATATAACAAACCACGTGATCACTGTATGCAAGAAAAAACGAGAATGGNCCGATAGACAAATCAGAGGCGCCTCCATCATAATCCTTGAGTTTTCCAAGAAGTGGGGCAACNGGCTCTCCGTCCCTACTTCCAGTTTTGTATCCTTTGAACAATGCTGTCCTGGAATACTCGTATCCTTGTTCACCTGAGGGAGCATTAATATTTGTTTTTTCAATCTCTAGGTCCCTTAAACCACAGGCAATCATATTTTCATGCATATGATTTTGCATTCTTTCTCTTTTTTCCCGATCTAACATCATCGTATGCATCTTCGCGTACTCAGGATGCGCTGTTGCACAGTGGTAACATTCCTGGTAATTCTCAATTGATAATTTCCAATTTGCTTCTATTGGATACATTTTTGAGGCAGCAACTTTCATATTTTCAAAATCAAAATCTGACATCGGGTCTTTTAATTCTTTTTTTGCAGATTCCAAAGAAGGCGGGTTGTCTGAAAAGCAGATGAATACGAGTCCATGTACGATATCCAGNGATAAGCCGTGAAGCCCATAGTCTTTTTTATCAAAATCATCTGGCATATCTCTAACCTGAATGAGGTTACCATTGAGATCATAAACCCAGCCATGATAAGGACAACTAAATTTTCTTATTGTGCCAGACTGTTCTAGACAAACAAGTGAGCCTCGGTGTCGNCANACATTTGCGAATGCTTTTAAATTACCGTCAGGACTTCTAACGATAATCGCAGATTCATTTGCCATATTAAAAACTTTAAAATCACCAGTATTCGAAAATTCTGAGACGTGACCAATCATAATCCAATTTTTGGTGATTATATGGTCAAGCTCTGCCTCATAGATATCTGGGTCAGTATAAAATCTCTGATGAAGAGACCAGCCAACCTTCTGATTATCAATTAATTCTTTTATGGTCATTTTTCTTAAATTAAATTAAATTATGATGAGCAATAAGCTTTTGNTATCCGTAATTTTACATATTTTACCGAAGTTTAGTCATGAAAAATTCCGTATTGTGAAATACATTTCTCAATAATGTTTTAGGATTATGATAACGTTAAATATAGGTAGCTCATAAGGTCGATTCAGCAATGCATAGATTAATNANTTTAATACTNCTGACTACAATAATTTCAGCATGTGAAAATGCTCCGAGAGTCGAAATTGATAATCAAACCCTTATTGGTAAATATTCTCAAAACAAGAAAATTGCCTCTTTNCTGGGTATTCCATTTGCGGAAGCACCAGTTGGAAAACTCAGATGGGCAGCACCCATTCCATTTAAATCGAAAAATTCTAAAAGGATGGCGACTGATTTCTCCCCTGCCTGTATGCAGCACATGGGTATTCTAGAATGGTATCGTGATCTTGCTGAAATATTTGGAAATGATAGAAATGTTGTGGCAGATCTGCCAATAGATGAGGATTGTTTATACTTAAACATATGGACACCTATGCTTGATGAAGATGCCAATCTTCCCGTGATGGTCTATATTCATGGTGGAAGCAATGACAGTGGCTGGTCATTTGAACCAAACTATCATGGTTATGCATTAGCAGAAAAAGATGTTGTTGTTGTNAGTATTGCATACAGACTTGGTGTATTTGGTTTCCTCTCGCACCCAGACATTGATGAGAAGGAAATAAAAGCNAATTTTGGATTATGGGATCAAGTAACGGCACTTGAGTGGATTAAGAAAAATATAAAAAATTTTGGTGGGAACCCAGAAAATATAACAGCATTTGGAGAATCAGCTGGTGCTCAGGATATATTGGCACTGATGTTTGCTAAGCCTGCTAATGGCCTTTTCAATAAAGCAATACTCCAAAGTAATGCAGGTTTTGGTCTACCAGAAGAAACTCCTGGTAATGGGCATGTCAGATCAAGCATGCAAAATGAGCAAGATCGAGGCAGTAAACTTGGCAAAATCATCGGATCTGAAAATAAACCATTATCTCTTGAAGAATTAAGAGCTTTACCAGCACAAAAGATTCTTGATGTGTACCAAAAAACTTTTCCCAACTATTATCATTCACCAGCAGTTGATGGTTATTTGATTGAGAAACCAACTTGGCTAGATATTCAAAACAGTAATCTCTCATCAATGAAAGTAATTGTTGGGACGAATGCAGATGAATATTATGCTAATACACCTGAAAATACCGATTATGAGATGCTCGAATCAATATCAAAACAGTTGTTTGATTCATCCAGCCATATAGCAATGAACGTGCTGCAAAATGAAGAAGATCCAAGAAATGCTCTAGACAGGCTTTATACGGCAGAAGGTATGCTCTGTCCCTCTGAGTATCTTGCAAGCAAAATTACTAAAGATAGTGGAAATAGCTGGGTCTATTATTTCAGTAGGATAAGAGAAGGTGAATCAGCTCAGCATCCAATGATTAGAGCTTATCACGGCGCAGAATTGCCCTATGTATTTAATACTCATGATGAATGGATGACAACCAGCGATTTGGATCTAGAAATTACAGAAATAATTACAGATTACTGGACCAACTTTGCAAAAACTGGAAATCCTAACGGACATAATGCACCTAATTGGCCTATCTTTGATGAACATCAAAAATTCGTACAAAAATTTGGAAATGATATTGAAACAATCAAATCAACTGAAACTGTTCTGTGCTCAATATTCTCAGACCAGGTATCCCAATAAAATCTGACTATGTATCTAGGCATTGATCTTGGAACCTCNTCNATCAAGACAATTGTNATTGATGATGCTGGAAAAAAAATATCTGAATCCAGTCAACCAATTAAANCCTCTAGCCCACGAGCGATGTGGTCAGAGCAAAATCCAATTGATTGGCTTGNAGCNNCAGAAAAAACCATTTTATCCATTCCAAAAAAAATTCGTACAGAAATTAAAGGGATCGGTCTATCTGGACAAATGCATGGTGCAGTTTTATTAGACAATCAAGATCGACTTATCAGACCTGCTATTCTCTGGAATGATGGNCGATCTCATCAAGAATGCCAGGAACTGGAAAAGAATTTTCCTGAACTACAACCAATAATTGGCAATCAAATTATGCCAGGATTTACGTCCCCAAAGATTAGTTGGCTAAAGAAAAATGAAAAAGAAAATTTTTCTAAAATAAATAAAATTCTACTTCCAAAAGATTACCTCAGATTTGCATGGTGTGGCGACTATTCAACTGATGTTTCTGACGCCTCTGGAACCATGTGGTTAGACATAAAAAAACGATCATGGAGTGAGAGAGCAGTTGCTGCGACAGAAATATCAAGTGAACAATTACCAAAAGTTTTTGAGAGCAATGAAATAACTGGGATGATTTCAAAGTCGACTTCTAAAAAGCTAGGCATACCAATTATTCCTGTTGTTGCTGGTGCCGGTGACCAAGCTGCAGGTGCGATTGGCTCATCGGTAATAAATGTGGGTGATGCATCTCTCGTACTTGGGACATCAGGCGTGATTTTTATNGTAACAGAGGGTTTTTTACCCAATCCTATGCAGGGTATACATGCTTTTTGCCATGCTATACCAAATACATGGCATCAGATGGCTGTGATACTTTCTGCGGCATCTGCAATTGACTGGTGCGCGAATCTCACTGGATTTGATTCGCCAAAAGAAGCTTATGATGCNGCAGAAAAGAAAGGTCACTCAGATGATGTATTTTTTTTGCCCTATCTTAACGGTGAGAGAACACCACACAATAACCCTTATGCTACTTCCTTATTCCAAGGTCTAAAATCGACGACTGACAGGGCGGCTATTATCCACGCAAGTATGGAAGGTGTGGCATTTGCCTTAAAGGATGGATTTGATGCGTTAATAGATGCCGGAGGAAAATGCGATACAATCACAGTGATCGGTGGAGGATCTCGTTCAAGATATTGGGGCAAAATTATTGCTAATTGTTTAGATAAAACACTTATATACAGAGATGGCTCTGATGTAGGTCCAGCAAAAGGAGCTGCGTTACTAGCCCAATGTGGAATAAATAAGAGTAAAATTGAAACCATAAATGAAGCAGCTCCAATCATTGAAGCTATTGAACCAGAAAACAATCATGTTCAAAAATATTCAGAGAAAATTAATACATGGCGCAAGCTNTATCATGCAACAAAAAAATTTAACTAATTTNACGAGAACGAAATGGCGCACGAAATATTTAAGCACATCCCAACGATAGAATATCGAGGAGAGGACAATGACAATCCTCTAGCATATAACTGGTATGACGCAGAAAAAATTATTTTAGGAAAAAGCCTTAAAGAACATCTTAGATTTGCAGTATGTTATTGGCACTCCTTTAATTGGACGGGAAATGATGTTTTTGGCGAAGGAGCTTTCAATAGACCATGGCTNACAAATCCTNAGTCGCATCAAGCGGCACTGGAAAAACTTGATGCGGCATTTGATTTTTTNAGTAAATTAGGGGCNCCTTTCTTCTGTTTNCACGACGTGGATGTAGCAGCACATGCAGATACAGTCAAAGAACTGTCTGAAAATTTAAAAAGGATTTCTGATCCACTCAACGATAAGATGCAAAAACATAATATTCAATTGTTATGGGGCACAGCAAATCTATTCAGCCACCCGAGATACATGGCAGGAGCAGCGACCAATCCAGATCCAGAGGTGTTCAAGTGTGCTGCTTATCAGGTTAAGAACATGCTTGAGCTCACACATCAATTAGGTGGTAAAAATTATGTTCTTTGGGGAGGAAGGGAAGGATACGATACACTTCTTAATACAGATATTAAGCAAGAATTAGATCAATATGCTAGGTTTCTGAGTCTAATCGTCGAACATAAGGAAAAAATAGGCTTCAGAGGTCAACTGCTAATAGAGCCTAAACCATGCGAGCCAACCAAACATCAATATGATCGTGATGTATCAACCGTTATCGCTTTTCTTGAGAAATATGGTCTTCTCGATTCTATAAAGCTGAATATTGAAGCCAATCATGCAACATTAGCAGGCTTATCTTTCGAGCATGAAGTTGCAAATGCAATCGCCTATGGTGTTTTTGGTTCAATCGATATCAACAGAGGTGATCCTCAGAATGGATGGGATACAGATCAATTTAATAACGATTGCAAAGAGATGACTCTGATTTTAACGCACATACTTATGGATGGTGGCTTCAAAAGTGGTGGATTTAACTTTGATGCCAAGTTAAGACGTCAGAGTATTGATATTGATGATATTTTCATAGCGCATATCGGAGGGATAGATGTCCTTGCAAAAGCATTAATCAATGCATCGCGTATAATTGAGGATAAATTNCTAGAATCATTTAAAAATGAGAGATATCACGGATGGAAAACTGAAGAATCAAAAAATATACTCTCCGGCAAATTTTCACTAGAAGAAGTGATTGAAAATATCAATGAACCTAAAATTAAATCAGGAAAACAAGAATTATTAGAAAAATATATATCTAACAATACCTGAAATTTTATTTAGGTTTCTAATTCGAGCTTCCCTGCAGAAATTAAAATTCCGTTAATATCCGCGTACAACCAATTTTTGGGTTTTACTGTGATCTCATCGATTATTAGAACTTCATCTATCTTGCCTTGACCTGCTTTCTTACTTTTTCTCGGACAAGAGCCCAAAGCCATAATGCCAATATTAATATTTTTGAGAATTTCAATATCTCTCACATATCCGTCAATGATTATACCTGACCATCCATTCTCTTTAGCCATAGAGGCAATCATGTCGCCCAATAAGGCAACTTTTTTTGATTTTTTTCCAGAAACTACCAAAACACCACCGTCACTTTTCTCTGATAATTTCTTTTTCACAAGAGAATTATCTTCAAAGCATTCAACAGTTGAAATCTCTCCAAAGAATGAGGTCACCGCACCGTAGTGAATAAAATCAGTAATTACTCCCGTATCAGGATATTTATCATTAATATCAGGAGTAGAGATCATAAAATAAATAAAATCAGAATAGGTGGAATAAATTATTTAGCAACCATCCCATTATTGCAAAAAAAATGAATAAGGGGAGCTTAAGAATATCCTTATATTCCTTTTTTGAGNAGAATAAATAAATTGCAATTATGGGAATCGAAGGAAAAATACCAATAACAATATATAGAAATAAATAATGAAAATAAGACATTATAATTTNAGGCAAATATTTGATATCTCACTATAGAACTCTATAGAGTGATGGCCACCCTCCCTGCCAATACCTGATAATTTCGTGCCACCAAAGGGTGTTCTTAAATCTCTCAAGTACCACGAATTAATCCAAACAATACCAACATCAAGCTTGGCTGAAAAAGAGTGAGCTCTTTTTAAATCTGTTGTCCAAACAGCTGCAGCTAGACCATAATCCGTATCATTAGCCATTTGGAGAACTTCATCTTCTGANTCAAATTGACTGACGTGACAGACAGGTCCAAATATTTCGTTTTTCATGAAGTCAGAATCTTCATCCAGTCCTGTGAATATTGTTGGCTCTATCCAGAATCCAGTCTTTCTTTTATCTGAAAATTCTGGAACTCCTCCACCCGTTATCAAATTTCCACCATCTGAAGAGGCCTTAGAAATAGCATCTAAAACTTTTTTTCTGTGATCTTCTGAAATTAGGGGGCCAAAATTACTAGCATCACCTTCAGGCCAATCCTCAATCAACTTTTCAGTTTGTGATGTAAATTTTTCCATGAACCTCTCATATAACTTACTTTGTACATAAACTCGCTCGGTACATAAACAAACTTGTCCACAATTAGAAAATACAGATTTAATTGTCCCGTTCACTGCAGCATCCAGGTCAGCATCATCAAAGATAATTGCTGGATTTTTTCCNCCCAACTCGAACGAAAGTGCTTTGACGCCCGGTGCGGCAGCTTTCATGATTTCTGAGCCCGTGGATGATTCACCTGTAAATGTAATTGCNTCTATTCCTGAATGTTTAGTCAAATACTCACCAACTGAAGCCGGTCCAAAACCATGCAATAGATTGAAAACTCCAGGAGGAAAACCTACTTTATCNAAAACTTCAGCTAATAAAGTTGCACTTCCTGGTGTTTCCTCAGACGGTTTTGCGATGACACAATTACCTGCTGCAAGTGCTGGCGCAAGTTTCCACGTCAACAACAAAAGAGGTAAATTCCATGGAGCAATAACAGCGATAACGCCCTTGGGTTTTCTAATTGAATAATTTAGTATTTTTGCGCCGTCATGAGTCTGCGAATCAAAGAGTTCAGTGCCCATTGATTTGATATAATTTGAAAAGAAACGAAAATTCTCTGCACCTCTTGGTATATCGATTGTTTTTGCTTGATTTAGCGGTTTTCCAGTATCGGCAATTTCCGCACTAACAAAATCATCAAACCTATTATCAATTTCATCTGCAACTCTACTTATGAGAGCGCATCTAGAATCCAGAGTCATCCCTGACCAAACCCCGGTGAGGGCTTTTCTTGCAGATCTTACTGCCAAATCAACATCAGCTTTATTGGCCTCTGAAACTCTTGCGACNATTGATCCATCAAACGGACTAATATCATCAAATAAATTATCNGATGATTTAAATTCCCCTGAAATGTAATTTTTGTATATTAATTGGCTCAAAGTCTTTATTAAATATTTGCGTGGCTGTTTATTTTTTATATCTCAACTCACCACCAACAAATGTCATTTCAACTTCAGCTGATGGAATCTCTTCATAGTCTACAGTTAATAGATTNTTTGATAANACTATNAAATCTGCATATTTTCCTGGTGTTAAGCTGCCCTTGATATCCTCTTCAAAAGCCGAATAAGCGCCATTAATAGTATATGTCTCAAGAGCTTCTTGTCTTGTCATAATATGCTCGGGATAAAAGGCATCTCCATTATTCATTCTTCTCGTTACAGATGAATAATATGAGGCAATCGGATCTATTCTTTCTACAGGAACATCAGTACCATTNGTAATAATCGCACCCGTTTCAAACAGTGTTCTCCATGGCTGAGAGGTATCCTTGGCTCTTTCATCTCCAAGTCGACTGGGTATCCAGGGTCCGTCTGAAGTACCATGAACCGCTTGCACAGATGCAATAACCCCTAACTCACCAAATCTTGGAATATCATCTGGATGAATGTGCTGAGCATGCTCTATTCTCCAACGCAAATCCTTTCCATCTACACCCAACTCCTTCCAAACGCCTTCATAAATGTCCAACACTTCTCTGTTAGCTCTATCGCCTATTGCGTGTGTATTCACTTGAAATCCATGTTTAACAGCGACCTCGGCTGTACCTGTAATATCTTCAACTGTTTCTAACACTAGCCCAGTAGTCTCAGGAAGATCGAGATAAGGTTCTAATAACCATGCTCCATGGGCCCCCAATGCTCCATCTATTTGTCGCTTTATCGATCTAACCGTAAGAAAGTCATTGCCCTCAGGAAGCATTTTATACTGAGGGAGTAAAGCATCCATAATTTCATTAGATTCTCTTCTGACCATGACATAAAGACGAACGCCTAATTCTCCTTCGCTNTCTAATTGTTTGAAAAAATCAATTGTCTCAAAGCTTGCTCCGGCGTCATGAAAAGAGGTAACACCATATTTTAATGCTTCGTCTGCAGCCATTTTTGCCCGCTCACGATTATCTAATTCNGTNTCCTGAGGTGTAAGTCTNCCTTCATATTCATTTCGNGCTTTGCTTATGAGTCTTTGCGCTGTCTCTCTCATTAAACCAGTTGCTTTGCCTGTAAGGTCCCTCACGATTGTACCGCCATCTGGATCTGGCGTATCTTCATCCACTCCGGCAATTTCGAGCGCGGCATCATTCCAAAACGCTGCATGGCCACTTGCATGACCAAGGACGACAGGATTTTGAGGAGATACTTTGCTTAAAGTATCATTGATGGGCACACCATCAATTGCATTATCAGGCAAGCTGCTCCATTTGTCTTGATGCCAACCTCTTCCAAAAATCCATTCTCCTGGTTTGGACTTATCAACCTCTACAGCAACTTTTGATACAATTTCTTCCCATCCGTCAACATCATTCAAATCTAGAATTTGTTTTGATCTACCTAAACTCATAAAATGCCCATGACCCTCAATAAAACCAGGCATAACAAAACGTCCGTCAAGATCAATAACCTCTGTATTAGGACCAATAAACTCATCAATCTTCTGATCGTCACCGGTTGCAGTAATTAAGTAGTCATTTATCGCGATTGCTGTCACATTTCCTATATTAGGATCAACAGTAGCAATAAACCCATTTTTTAATATAAGATCGGCAAATTTATTTTCTAATTCTGTTTCTGTTCTATTTGAATTATCAGTGCAGCCGAGAACAGCAAGTAAAATACTTATTAGAACTATTAAAGACAATTTCTTCATCATTATTTCCTCAGTCAAAAATGATCAAAAATTAAAATAACANAAAAAAGAAACCAACAATTTTATTTTTTATAATATTTTAAGTCCTAATTGGTTTAACTCTGATCAATTTCTTGATATATTGCACGCGCAATTTGGAATGATCGAATACATAATTTTATAAACGGTAGCAATCTTGTCAAACAACAATAAAAAATCAGATTACAGGCCATGGATATGGATTATACTGACATCACTCTTCATAACCTTTTTGACTGTATACGTCCTACAAAAAACTGAAGACCTAGTAAAAAAAAGAAGTGTAAGAAAGATTGTATCCGTTGAAGAAAGGCTTCAACCATTTGGCCAGATCAGCATACTAAACGAACAGAATTCAGTGGTAACACAAACTGTTCAAAATGAGNNCACATCAACAGAAATACAATCAGTGAGTCCTCCGCCACTAGCAAAAGTTGAGCTATCTTCAGGCTCAGAGCATACCATTAGAATGCTAAATGTTGGTCCAACTGGGACGATGGTTTTTGATCCGGCCGTTATTAAAGTTTCGCCAGGAGACACGCTAAACTTTGAAGTGACAGACTTAGCTCATAACTCAGCAACTATTCCTAATATGACNCCCGCGGGCTCTGATGGCTGGAAAGGNCTCATGAATGAAAACTTTAGTGTCAAATTAGAAACTGAGGGGGTTTATGTTTACCAATGTGATCCGCATCTGATGATGGCAATGGTTGGCATTGTTCAGGTCGGTGATGCAGTTAATCTAGAAGACGTAAAAAAAAATTCTGAAAATTTAAAAAAGAACTTTGTAATGAATACAGATAGACTCGATTCTTATCTATCGCAGCTCTGAATAATCAATCACGACCTAAAAAATCTAGTAGAATAATATCTGTAATAATGCTTTCTTATAAGAGGATAGGCATATGCAAAATTATTTAAAAAATATAACAAAGAAAATTACTGAGAATTTACCAGATGACCTCGAAGCTATCAAAGGCGATCTCCAGCAGAATATTCAGTCACTTATAGAATCGCAAATCAAAAATCTTGATCTTGTAACTAGAGAGGAATTTGAAATACAAGAACAAGTACTCAAAAGGACTCGAGAGAAACTAGAAGAACTGGAAAAACAATTGGATAAAAATAAATAGAAACACTGTAATCACTAATTTGCTTNATTGACTCAAAAGAAAAATACTTAAACTCAAATAATTGGCATTTTGAATGATTATCGGAAAAACAATATTATTCAGTAATATGGTATTTTTTGGAGGCCAGATTGATAATTCGAATAGCAACGAGAAAGAGTAAGCTTGCTCTATGGCAAGCCAATCACGTTTCCAATTTACTAAAAAAACTCCCAGAAATAGAGGATGTGAAATTACTTCCCCTCAGTACGAAAGGCGACCAAATTCTCGATAAAAATCTTCAAAAAATTGGAGGAAAGGGTCTATTTATAAAAGAGCTTGAATATGCAATTCTGCAAAACAAAGCAGATATTGCAGTTCATTCGATGAAAGATTTGCCAGTTCTACTGCAAGAAGAATTTTTCATAGCTGCGGTGCTTAAACGCGAGTCACCATTTGATTGTCTTTTATCTAAAAAAAATTTAAAACTAGCGGAACTAGAATCAGGATCCTTGGTTGGTAGCTCAAGCTTGAGAAGACAGTCACAAATATTAAAACTTCGACCTGATCTAAGGGTAAAAAACTTAAGAGGCAATGTGAACACTAGAATCGATAAGTTAGAATCTGGAGATTATGATGCCATCATTCTTGCTAAAGCAGGACTGGATAGACTTGAATTATCTGGCGAGATTTCTCAAACTTTTTCAACAGCGGAGATGCTTCCAGCTGCNGCTCAAGGNGTTATCGGTATAGAATGCCTNAGGCAAAAAGAAGAGATCATAGATATAGTCAGCANGNTAAATGATTTTGAAACTGAAGTTACCACTATTTGTGAGCGGTCAGTCAATAGCGCATTGTTTGCTGACTGTCATTCACCGATTGGATCTTATGCTACTTATGCAAATGGAAAGTGCAGACTAGAGAGTATTGTTATTTCTCCTGATGGTTCTGTCGAGGCCAGAGATTCAGTAACAGGTTGTGCAAATAATGCTAAGGAACTGGGATTAGAGCTAGCAGATCGTTTAAAAAAAATTGGTGCTATTGAGATATTAAAATTAGCCAGATAAATGATACCACCAAAATCAAAACAGCAAGAAATACTNATAACACGCTCAGAAAAACATTGCAGTAAGTTAATTGAGATATTAAAAGATCAGAATAAAGCTCCATACGTATTTCCAATACTAGAAATATCGCCCTTCTCTTCAAATAAAATAAAACAAAGCGTTGCGGCGTTATCGAAAAGTGACATATTTATCTTCATCAGTAAAAATGCTGTTGAGATAAGTCATGAATATCTTGAGCTCCAGGACTCCCAAATAGTTGCAATTGGTCCAACCACGAAATCATGGATTGAAAAATTAGGACTCAAAGTAAATTTCTCACCATCAACAGAATTCAGTAGTGAAGGTCTCCTGAAAGGTAAGCTCTTAAAAAATGTTAAAAATAAATGCATCACCATTATTCGTGGCAAGACCGGAAGGGATAAACTTGAATTGGAGCTTCTTGACAGAGGAGCAAACGTGCAAAATCTTATTGTTTATCAAAAAACCAAGGCTCAACATAACAATAAGAAAATTTTAGAAATAAAAAAGAAATTTAAACAAAATAGTTTTGCTTATATCGTTATATTAAGCTGTGAGGTATTCGAAAATTTCTTTTCAATTATGAAAGAGAATGATGTCAATATGAATAAGCTGCCAACATTTATTATCCCCAGCCAGAGAATAGCTGATGCAATAAGGAGCAAGATAAGTAATGCGAGATGTATAGTTACATTTGATCCGAGGAACCAGGCGATATTGGATGCTCTAGCTAAAGGAAACTGAAATTGGAAGAAGAAATCAAACATAAAGAAAAGAAAAAAGATTCATCAAGACTCCCAGTAATTATTGCTGTATTTTTTNTTTTTTCTATCATAGGTGCAATTACCCTTTATATCTATTTTCAGAAAAACTTCGTATTTCAGGATGATATCGAAGGTGAAATAAGAGCTAAATATGAAAATCTTCTAAACACAAACATCAAAAAGTTGAGCGTCATTGACAATGAGTTAAACGAAAGACTTGAGGATATTGAAAAGAAACAATTGTTTATCGAGCGAGAAATTATCTCAATAAAAAATCTAGATCNCTCATCAAGCCCCAATAATAGAACAGAGATATGGTTAGTTAATGAAGTTAAATATCTACTGAAAATAGCAAATTTACATGATCAATTTACTATGAACAGTGTTTTTATCATTGCGACACTTCAACAAGCGCTCGATCTGATGATGAATTTTGATGATCAAGAAGCCATAAAAATAAAAAAAACAATAGAATCNGAAATAGAAAACCAAATAGCCGGATCAATAAAAAATAAAGATCGATTAATNGCTGACATTAGTCAATTTATTGAAGATGCTGTTTTTTTGCAAAGAAAAGAATTGCAACAGCCATCCATGCAAAATGATGATCAATCAACATCTATTTATAAAGAGATATGGGGATCGTTATCCAGCTCATTGAATGAAATGATTTCTGTGAAGAAATTAGATCAATATGACCAGAATATAAAAATTTCAGAAGAAATTATCACGCGTCATCTTCAACAATTACTCTTCGATGCAAAACAATCATTGGAGATTAATCGTTGGATCTTATATGAGATCTCAATTGATCAAGCCATAAAATGGCTAGAAATTNATTTTGACAGTAGAGATAAGAAAGTCGCTTTAATGTTAGAAAAGCTTCAAGAGCAATCAAATTATAAGGCTGGTCAAATGAAGAATCTGCCAGAAATAATTAACATGATCGAGGATTATCAACTACTTATTGAAGAGAGAACAAAAGATTAAATGAAATTTGGATTTTATATTATTTTAACAATACTTTTGGGTGCTTTACTGGCTCAAAATTTGATTGATTTTCCCGGACATATCTCAATTTATTATAAAGATTTCGTTATAGATATATCTTTAATATTTTTTTTATTGTGTTTTAGTGCATTTTTGATTTTGATCTACGTATTGTCTAAAGTCCTCAGTGCTCCCAGTTTTCTCCTAAATAAAGCAAAAAATTCGAAACGTGACAAATCAAATAAGCTCCTTGAAAATAGCATTTTAGCAATGTCTAAAGGTGACTATCATGATGCCCAAAGAAGTGCCCTAAAAGCTTTACCATTCTGTGATAATCCAATTCTTGCATACACCCAAATAATCCAGGCATATGATTCTCAAGATAAATATAAAGAAAGAGACGAGTGGATAAAAAAAGCCTACGAAAAACTCAGTTGCGCAGAAACACATATCCTTTTAATTCAGGCTAATACACAATTAAAATCATCGGATTACGAGAATGCGAAAGCGACGCTTGAAAAAATAAACGAAATAGAACCAGATAATACAATCGCAGCTGAACTCCTCGCGGACATGCAAATAAAATTCTCAGAATGGGAGCAACTTGAAAATAATCTCGCATTACTCAAATCCTTAAATCGCAGTAAAGAAGAAAAACTTATTGAATTAGAGCNGATATCAATTGCTGAACTTATTAANGATGCAAAAAACTTTGATCTGCTCAAGAAAATATGGAAAGGAGCATCCAATTCAGTGAAAGAGAGTTCTTATNTCGTAGATACCTATTGCAAAAAATTAAAAGAATTGAATGAAAATGATGTCGCTGAAAAAATATTATTAAATTTTTTGAAGAAAACATTCGATGAAATTCTCATATATAACTTCATAAGCCTCAATNAAGATCAGCCTGAAAAAGTTATAAAAAAAATATCTCAGTGGCAGAAACGATATGAAAATAATTCAAAATTAATGAGAATACATGCCGAAATATTAATAAAAGATCAAAGGTGGGAAGAGGCGAAAGAATGTATTGAAAGAGCAATTGAAATAGAGCCTAATGACAGAAATTATTTTGTTTTAGGTGAAATCCTTTTTCATTTTGGCAAGATTGACTCTGCATGTGAAACATACAGAAAATCAATCAGAGCCAAATCTAGAGAAGATGACTAGAGATTATTGATGAATTTTATAATTGCTGGAGCTGGTTACACGGGATTGAGGGTTGCTGAAGAACTTTCAAAAAGTGACACGTGTCTTGTAAGTCGCAATTTCGATCAAGACATACAATTCAAAANCCAAAAAATAAATTTAGATTCTAATAGTAATAAGATAAAAACTGTTGATCCTTTTTCTGTTCTTTACACCATTCCACCAAACAAAGATCAGACTTTGGATCTTAGATTGCAAAATTTTGTAAATAGCCTCAATACTAAACCAATTANATTTGTCTACTTGAGTACCAGTGGGGTATATGGAGACCGATCAGGTAAACTCACTGATGAGTTAATAGAAACAAATCCTCAAACTCAAAGGGCAAAAAAAAGGGTTGAGGCAGAAGTCTTTCTTGAAAAATGGTGCGACAAAAACAATGTTAGACTTGTAATACTCAGAGTTTCAGGCATCTATGGGCCAAAAAGATTAGGCATAAATAGGTTGAATAAAAATTTTACTGTCATTAGTGAATCAGAGGCCAAGCCAGGTAATCGAATTCATATTTCAGATCTTGTAAGTTGCTGTATCAATGCGCTGAAAAAGAAAAATCTGAGTAAAATTTATAATATTTCAGATGGATGCCATAAAAGTCAGACATGGTTTTATAAGTCTGTTTGTGAATATTCTGGTATCAATAAACCNANAGAGATAAAAACCTCGGAAGCAATCAAAACATGGGAANAAACAAGGNTGTCTTTCATGAAAGAATCAAGACGTCTTGATACAGCCAGAATGAATAATGAATTAATTGATAATCTCAAATACCCGGACCCCAGAAATGGAATAATTGATAGCCTCAGGGAAGAAAAATATATCATTGAGTAATTTCACTAGCCTAGGAAAGATAAATGTCAAAAAAAAATACGATAAGTGAAAAAAATGTAAAAGAATATTTAGAAAAGAATCTAGATTTCTTCCTAGATAAACCAGATATATTGGCCAACTTAGAAATACCTCACTCAAAAAAAGGGAGTGTATCTCTTGTTGAACGACAAATTGATATTCTCAGAGAAGAAAATAGAGACTTAAAAAATAAGCTTAACGAACTCATACAAAATGCATCATCAAACCAAAATCTTATACATAAAATTTATGAATTCGCATACAAACTTATTCATTCCAAAAATTTTGAAGATACGATTAGCATATCTTGTAAGGATTTAGTTGAAGAATTTGATGTCAGGGAGTGTACTTTCTTGTTTTATGATAACGTTAAATTAAAAAATAAAGATATTCTATTCTACGAAAAAACTCATGATTTATTAAAACCATTCAAGTCATTTATTGATAACAATTTACCCCGTTGTAATAAGTTAAAAGACGAGCAGCTTGAATTACTCTTCAAGCAGCCAAATGAGGTAAAATCTTGTGCACTGATACCTCTGGGCATAAAACAAAAATTNGGCTTTCTAGCAATAAGCAGTGACGATGAAAATCGATTCAATCCAGATATGAGTATGGATTATCTCAAAGTAATTGGACAACTAATCTCTCAATCTCTTAAATCTTATCAACTAAAATCAATTTGACATACATGCTTTCAGATGAACAAAAGGAGTGGACTGATCGTTATATAAGATACCTCGAAGTAGAAAGGAGACTATCCGAGTACACATGTAAAAATTATCAAAAAGATTTNAATGTATTTATTTCTTTTTGCAANAAAAACAAAATATCTTCCTGGGATAGAATAGATAGCGAACATATTCGCTCTTATAGTGCCTCAAGATTCAGATCTGGTGTTAGTCCAAAATCCATTCAAAGAAACTTATCCTCATTGAGGTCTTTTTTTCGTTATTTAGTTAAAGAAAAAAAGATCAAAAATAATCCCGCTCAAAATGTTCGGGCACCTAAAGCCAAAATTAGGTTACCTGAGAATCTTGACACAGATATGATGATGAGGTTACTCGATATTAAGGAAAGCGGTTTTATCCCGGACAGAGACAGGGCAATTTTAGAGTTAATGTACTCATCCGGGCTCAGGCTCTCAGAGCTTGTTAATCTCAATACCACTGATATCGATTTGAGTGATGCCACTGTAATTGTTACTGGAAAAGGGAATAAGCAGAGGATAATTCCGGTTGGAAAATTTGCAATAGATGCAATCAAATCATGGTTAAAATCGAGAAATAACGAGATCAAGTCCGATAGCAAAGCGCTCTTCATAAGCATTCGAGGCGAGAGGCTCAAAGCTAGATCAATCCAATCGAGACTGAATTATTGGGCAAAAAAACAAAACCTATCAGTAAAAGTTTACCCTCATATGTTAAGGCATTCATTTGCAACTCATCTTCTTGAATCCAGTCAAGACCTCAGAGGTGTCCAAGAATTGCTTGGTCATGCCAATATAAGCACTACCCAAATATATACACACCTTGATTTTCAGCACCTCGCCCAAATATACGATCAAACACACCCTAGGGCTAAAAATAAACGAAAAGGGTAAATTGAAAAGACGATAGAGTTTTCTGTCGATTGAGGAGTTTAATGGAACAATATAGAGGCACAACAATTGTATCTGTAAGAAGAAATAATAAAGTTGCGATTGCAGGTGACGGCCAAGTCAGTCTTGGAAATACCGTAATGAAAGGAAATGCCAGAAAAGTGAGAACTCTTGCATCAGGCAAGGTTATAGCTGGTTTTGCAGGAGGCACGGCCGATGCTTTTACCTTGTTTGAGTTATTTGAAGGAAAAATTGAGCAGTATGGAAATCTTACAAGAGCAGCAATTGAGCTAGCAAAAGAATGGAGAACAGATCGTCGACTNAGAAGACTGGAAGCATTGTTATGTGTCGCAGATCAAGACTCATCATTAATAATATCTGGCAATGGAGATGTTATAGAACCAGAAAATGACATTATGGCAATTGGATCTGGTGGCGCTTTTGCACAGGCTTCAGCACTTGCGCTTATGAAAAATACCAAATTAGACGCGAAAACTATTGCAGTAGAAGCNCTAAATATCGCCAGCGAAATTTGTGTTTACACAAATAACAACATCATCATTGAAGAATTAACAAAAAAATAAGTAGGCGGAATAAACTATGTCTCAGATGACACCAAGAGAAATTGTTCAGGAGCTTGATAATCATATAATCGGTCAAGACGAAGCCAAACGTGCCGTTGCTATTGCATTGAGAAACAGATGGAGAAGATCGAATGTGGACGAACCTCTGAGAGGAGAAATTACTCCAAAAAATATACTCATGATTGGTGCAACAGGAATTGGAAAAACAGAGATCTCTAGAAGACTTGCTAGGTTAGCAAAAGCACCATTTATAAAGGTTGAAGCAACAAAGTTCACTGAGGTTGGTTATGTNGGTAGAGAGGTTGATAGCATTATAAGAGACCTCGTGGATGTAGCAGTAAAAATTACCCGNGAAGCTGAAATGGAAAAAGTAAAACATCGTGCTGAAGATGCAGCTGAAGAGAGGGTTCTTGATGCATTACTTCCCCCATCACCAGGATTGGAGAGTAAGAATGGACAAAATGATTCATCCATGAATGATACACGCCAAAAATTTCGAAAGATGTTGAGAGAAGGAAAACTTGATGAAAAAGAGATCGAAATAGAGATACAAGCCACTCCGGTTGGAATAGAGATAATGGCGCCTCCTGGTATGGAAGAAATGACCAATCAATTACAAGGAATGTTCCAGAATTTATCTAATAGCAAAACAAAAACTCGCAAACTAAAAGTCCAAGATGCAATGAAAATGCTCACCAATGAGGAAGCAGCTAAGATGCTCGANGAAGAAAAGCTTAAATCTCAGGCAATAGATGCGGTAGAGCAACAAGGAATCGTCTTTATTGATGAAATTGACAAAATTGCAAGAAGATCTGAGGGTATCGGTGCAGATGTATCCAGAGAGGGTGTTCAGAGAGACCTTCTTCCACTCATAGAGGGTTCAACAGTTAATACCAAATACGGTATGGTTAAAACAGATCACATACTTTTTATTGCATCAGGAGCTTTTCATGTCTCTAAACCATCAGATCTGATACCAGAATTGCAAGGTCGATTTCCAATTAGAGTTGAGCTTAAATCACTNAAAACTGAAGATTTNGTTAAAATTCTCACAGAACCAAATGCCTCTCTTACAACGCAATATACTGCTCTGATTAAGACAGAAGGTGTAAATCTTAAATTTACAAAGGATGGTGTCCAAAGGCTTGCCGAAGTTGCATATCATGTAAATGAAAATACAGAAAATATNGGTGCTAGAAGACTACACACTGTCATGGAGCGATTATTAGAAACTGTATCATTCGAAGCATCAGAAATCGATGGAAGCAATATAAAAATTGATAAAAAGTATGTAGATGATCACTTAGTTGAACTTTCCAAAGATGAAGATCTAAGTCGCTATATACTCTAATAAAACAACAGTTAGATATGGATAAGGTCCCTTCCGAAATAACGGTTCGCAAGAAAGATCNGACCTTGTTACTAGTCTATCCTGATAATACAAGATATGAATTTTCTTTTGAGTTTCTCAGGGTGCATTCTCAATCTGCTGAAGTTAAAGGCCATGGGCNAGGGCAATCAATACTCCAACTAAACAAACAAAACGTCATGATCAATGAAATTCAGCCTATTGGAAATTATGCAATCAAACTAATATTCGATGACGGGCATGATTCTGGAATTTATACTTGGAAATATCTTAATGAGTTAGGTCATAATAAAAATAAATATTGGCAGGCTTACCTCGACCAAGTTAAAGCTTCTGGATATACTCCAGAATAAAAAAAATTAGCGTTGATATGGATAATAAAGAAACTCATTTTGGTTACAAGACAGTCCCTAAGGAGAAAAAGGCAGATTATGTAAAAGACGTTTTTGACTCTGTTTCAAGTCGATATGACTTGATGAATGATCTCATGTCAATGGGTATGCATAGATTATGGAAGAGTTTCACTGTAGAGAGAGCATCAGCAAAATATGGTCATAAAGTACTTGATTTGGCAGGCGGAACTGGCGATCTTGCTAAAATTTTTTCTTCTCAAGTTGGTGAAGAGGGTCAAGTAATATTGGCAGATATAAATTTTTCAATGCTAAATGAAGGCAGAGCAAGGTTAGTAAATTATGGTGTCTCAAATAATTTATCAATTGTTCAATTGGATGGTGAAAATTTATCATTTAATGAGAATACATTTGATATCGTTACANTTGCTTTTGGGCTTCGAAATATTACCGATAAACAGAAAGCTCTAAAATCTATATACCGAACTTTAAAACCAGGCGGTAAATTATTGATCCTCGAGTTTTCTAAGCCAATGAATATTTTGAAACCCACTTATGATTTGTATTCATTTAAGGTGCTTCCTTTTTTAGGGAAGCTGGTTGCTAAAGATGAGGATAGCTATAAATATTTAGCAGAATCAATCAGAGTTCATCCTGACCAAAAAACATTAATGACTATGATGGAAAAAGCAAAATTTGAGAGATGTCGATATACAAATTTAACTGGAGGAATCGTAGCCTTACACGAAGGCTATAAGTTCTGATGATTGATAAATTAAAAATCTCTAAAAGTATTCTTATTAAAATAAATAGTCAGATAGCAACAAGAACATCGGCAAAAAAAATAAGTGAACAGCTTGAAGGAAAAATACTGTCTATTCACATCAAAAACACCTCTCGCTTTTTTAATGTCATTATGAATTCAAATGAGCTNAATCCTCATACAATCACGGAAAATTATGACGTTCAAATATCAGGGTCACTAATTAGCTTTGCCAAACTACTTAGAAACAATTCTTCNGATGCGCTAAGAGATGGAACTATCAGTATTAATGGAGATGTAGCAGTTGCACAAAAGTTTCAAAAACTTTTCGCAATGATAAATCCTGATATTGAGGAGGAGTTATCTCACTTTGTCGGAGATATAATGGCAAATAATATTGTCACAGTCTCAAAAAAAACTGGCGACTGGTTAAATAACACCACAGATATTCTCCAGGAGAACATTAAGGAATATCTCCAAGAGGAAATTAAGTTAATGCCTAGCAAATATGAATTTAATATTTTNTCAAAAGAAGTTTCAAAAATTCGAGACGATATCGAACGTCTTGAAAAGAAAATAAATGAATTTCAAANATAGAATAAGATTATGTCAATCAGTAAAAATATTTTGAGACTCATAACCATTCAGAGAATCCTAGTTGGTTACCGTCTCGATGAGCTTTTAGACAAAGTGCCAGTACTAAAATCATTTAAATATTTTTTTATATTACTACCAAGAAAAATTAGCAAAAATTCTTCANTAGGAGAACGAATTCGAAGAGCATTAGAAGAATTAGGGCCTATCTTTGTTAAATTTGGGCAAGTCGTATCTACTCGCCGCGATCTTCTCCCGGAAGAAATCGCTGATGAACTTGCCAAGCTTCAAGATCAAGTCACCCCATTTTCAAAATCACAAGCACTAGAAATATTAAATACGGCATATGATAAATCTATTGATCAAATATTTAAAAAAATCGATGACGAGCCATTGGCTGCCGCATCAATAGCTCAGGTGCACAGCGCAAAACTCTCTGATGGCAAGAACGTCATTATAAAAATTCTTAGACCGGACATTCAGGTTCAAATCGAAAAAGACATTTCTGCGCTTTATATTATCGCTCGATCACTCGAAAGCTTTTGGAGTGAGAGTGAACAAGTCAAGCCAACTGAGATAGTGAAAGAGTATGAGAAAACAATAATCAATGAGCTTAATCTCAAAAGAGAAGCAGCTAATGCAGCAAGATTGAAGAAAAACTTCTCAAAATCCGAAATGCTATATGTTCCTGAGATTTACTGGGACTATTGTAGAACAAATATTCTTGTTCAAGAAAGGATATATGGAACACCCATTAGAGATATTGATACTTTAAAAAAACAAAAAACCAATATAAAAGCACTCGCTGAAAANGGTGTTGAAATATTTTTTACGCAAGTGTTCAGGCACAATTTTTTTCATGCTGATATGCATCCTGGTAATATTTTTGTACAGATTGAGGATCCTGACTCCCCCAAATATGCCGCTGTTGACTTCGGTATAATAGGCACNCTCACTAAAGATGATCAGTACTATCTAGCTGAGAATTTTCTGGCTTTTTTTGAAGGTGATTATAATAAAATCGCTCAATTACATATAGATTCTGGATGGGTTCCCAGTGAGACCAGGGTTGATGAGTTTGAGATAGCGATAAGAACCGTTTGTGAGCCAATCTTCAATAAACCTCTCTCAGATATATCCTTTGCCAATGTTTTAATCAGTTTGTTCAACACAGCCAGACAATTTAATATGGAGGTTCAACCTCAACTTATATTACTTCAAAAAACATTGTTTAATATCGAAGGTCTCGGTCGTCAATTATATCCGGAATTGGATTTATGGAAGACAGCATACCCAGTATTGAAAGAGTGGATGAATGAACAAATTGGATTTAAATCGGTAGCTTCTGACTTCAAAAAAAATCTTCCATTATTCAGACAAACCGCGAGAGATTTTCCAAAAATAATAAAGCGATTTTCATCTCAAGCTGAAATAGAAAATGAGAATAGACAAAATATTGCCGAATTAAAAAAACAATTTATTCGACAAAAAGAACAATTTTTCTTCTTGGGAGTTGGGGCTACTTTATTTATATCTGGAATACTTCTCGCTCTATTTAGACCGAACACCTCAATAGGGATCACTTTATCAGCCATAGCAATGATAGGTTTTATAAAGGCCTGGTCAAAATAAGTGAGAACAATAAAAAGTTTCGTAAGAAGAACTGGCAGAACAACATCTGGACAACATTCTGCCATAGAACAATTATGGTCTGAGTACGGAGTGGACTTCTCAAAAAAAAAATTAAATTTCTACTCATTATTTCGCAATGATTACCCTGTTCATCTTGAAATTGGTTTCGGTGATGGTGAAGCCCTAATCGCCAACGCTGAATGCAATCCCAATAAAAACTATTTTGGTATAGAAGTGTATGACTCAGGTATTGGCAGTTGTTTAATTAAGGCAAAGAAGAAGCAAATCAATAATATTAAAATTTGCTCTGGAGATGCTCGTGATGTGTTAGTGGCACAAATAGTTCATAAATCACTTGAGAGAATCAACATATATTTTCCAGACCCATGGCCAAAAAAAAGACACCATAAGCGTCGACTTATTCAGAAAGATTTTCTTGATCTATGTGCGAGTAAATTAAAAAAAAATGGTCAACTTCACATCGCAACAGACTGGAATAACTATGCAGAACATATTACTGACATATTAGAAAAAAATACTAATTTTATAGTCAGTACTCATGTTAAACATAATGGCAAAATAAAGTTAGACAGGCCTTCCACTAAATTTGAGAAAAAAGGTCTGCATAAAGGGCATTCTATTTGGGATTGGGTCTTAACAAAGATTTCTTAAAGATAATGCGATGGAATCCTTACAATTACTCTTTGATCTCTCAGAAAACATCTAAATTTTTTTAACTTATCCCCAAGACACGGCCCAGCAAT
>PBVS01000046.1 GCA_002728725.1 Woeseiaceae bacterium | reverse complement strand
CCATTTCTTTAGTTCTGATCTGAATTTCTATCGGAAGCCCCTTTGGACCAAATAATGTTGTATGTAGAGATTGATAGCCATTTACCCTCGGGATGGCGATATAATCTTTAAATCTTCCTGGCATTGGCTTGTACAAATTATGAACAACACCCAGCAATTTATAGCAATCATTGACATTTGATACAATGATTCTAAATCCAAAGACATCGACCACTTCATCTAAATATCTTTTTTTATTCTTCATCTTGTTATAGATGCTATAAAGCTCTTTTTCTCTTCCGATAACCTCTCCACTTATCTTTTCATCATTCATAGCAAGCACTATTTTTGATGAAATTGTTTTTACTAATTTTTTTTGACCGCCCTTACTTTTTTTTATCGCTTTATTTATGACTTTATATCTGTATGGATACAGATGGCGAATACAAAGGTCTTCCAATTCATTTTTGATATTATTTATTCCTAAACGATTTGCTATAGGCGCATAGATATCCAGCGTTTCTCTTGCTTTTATTTTCCTTTTTTTGTCTGGTAGGTGCTCAAGTGTCCTCATATTATGTAAACGGTCAGAGAGTTTTATCAAAATAACACGGATATCTTTGACCATTGCAAGAATCATTTTTCTGAATGTTTCTGCTTGTGCTTCAGCTTTATTTTCGAATTTAATTTGATCAATTTTGCTCACACTATCAACGAGTGATGCAACTTCTTTATCAAAAATTTTTTCGATATCTGCTAAAGAGATGTTTGTATCTTCAACAACATCATGCAGAAGCGCTGCAGATACTGTTTGTTTATCCATTTTCATTTTAGAGAGAATTAGTGCAACAGATAGAGGGTGACAGATGTATGGTTCTCCATTCATACGAGTTTGATCCTCATGAGCAGAAGCACCATACTCATAGGCTTTTTTAATAAACCCAAGATCTGATTTTTTTAGATATGACGAAACAGAGTTCAATAAATCTTCTAATAGTATTTTGGGCCTATCAGATTTTTTGTTTATTTTTTTTCGGATTATTTGTGCGTAATCCATCTTAATGTATTAAGCAGTATAACTTGATGATGATTACGAATATTTTGAAGCTGTCATCTTCCTATGGATAGGCTTTGAAGTGGCATAATATCATCACTTTCGTCTTCTTCTTGGATCAATTCTTGCGAGGCCATTGCATCCATTTCTTTTAGAATGTTTTCCGACATTTTTCCGTCAGCAATTTCCCTGAGCGCTATGACTGTAGGCTTATCATTTTCTAAATCAACCAATGGGTCTGCACCATTTGCGATTCTTTTTGCCCTTTTTGATGCAAGCAATATCATATCAAAGATATTATCAATTTCATTCATACAGTCTTCTACAGTTATTCTGGCCATTGTTTCTCCTATTACTTATTGACCGATGATAGTATATTTTAACCCATTAATCAGTCATTTATACATAATATCTCGTTAATTTTTTTTACTAACATTGAATTTTTTGTGTTGTTTGCTTCGTTTTCATTAGAAAAAATGGATTCAAGCTCTTTTTTTGCAGTTTCAAGGTCGTCATTGATAATACAATAATCAAAATCGGACCATTGATGCATGTCACGAGTGGCTTCTTTTATTCTTAATTCGATTGTTTTTGGGTCATCGGTTGCTCTATTAATTAATCGCTTTCGAAGTTCATCTTTTGATGGGGGCAGGATAAAAATAGAGACACATTCCGGAATGGACTGTCGAACTTGTCTAGCGCCTTGCCAATCTATCTCCAAAATAGCATGTGCACCCTGAAATAAAATTTTTTCAATTTCCTCTCTACTTGTTGCGTAGTAGTTATTAAAAACTTTCGCATGTTCAATAAACTTATTATTATTTTTAAGTTGCATAAACTCTTCTTTGCTAACAAAAAAATAATCCTCCCCCTCTTTTTCATTTATTCTGGGGGATCTTGTCGTATAAGAAGTTGAACATTTTATATTTTCATTGCCCTTGATAAGGGATTTTACTAATGTTGTCTTACCTGCACCTGATGGAGCAGAAATCACGAATAATTTTGAAGCTGCATTCATTAGTAATTATCAAGTTCACTTTTATAATAGTGCACCATTATTTCATCAATAATGATCTTTATGAATATAAATTTAATTATAATGAAGCGCAGTAAACTAAAGTCTCTAAATTGAAGGAAAATAATAATGCGCATAGATGACAGAAAACCCGATCAACTGAGAAACATTGATTTTAAACTAGACTTTATTAAATCTTCAGAGGCTAGTGTGCTCGCTTCATTTGGTGATACCAGAGTATTATGCACCGCTTCAATTGAAAACAATGTACCGAAGTGGATGAAAAATAAGGGGCATGGCTGGGTAACAGCTGAATATGGCATGCTACCAGGATCCACAAGTCAGAGGAACATGAGAGAATCTGTGAAGGGAAAGCAAGCTGGCAGAACTCTTGAAATACAGAGACTAATCGGGAGATCTCTCAGAGCCGCAGTTGATCTCGAAGCTCTTGGCGAGAGAACCATCATATTAGATTGTGATGTAATTCAGGCAGATGGNGGAACNAGAACTACTGCAATAAATGGTGCGTTTATCGCTNTGAAAAAAGCAGTAAATACTTTGCTTGATGACAGAAATATAGATTCTGACCCAATAAAAAAATTCATCGGAGCAATTTCTGTAGGAATTTATAAGAATGAAGTAATCATGGATCTAAATTACANTGAGGATAGTCAGGCTGACACTGATATGAATGTTGTCATGAACGAAGACAATGAATTTATTGAGATTCAGGGAACAGCAGAAAANGAATCTTTTAACAATGATCAATTGGCATTGATGTTGAATTATGCAAAGAAAGGNATAAAAGAAATAACCTTGCATCAAAAACAACTATTATCATCAAACTAAAATATGGATAGATGTGTCCAGAGTAAATGAAAATAAAATTGTTGTTGCAACAAACAACAAAGGCAAGCTTAAGGAAATCAGAAAGTATTTTGATCCTTTCAATTGCCGAATGATCTCACAAGAAGAGCTTGAGATAGAGTCGATTCCGGAGACTGGTGATAGCTTTAAGTCTAACGCCCTGCAAAAGGCGGTACATTTGGCTTCATATACAAATTACCCAATTATAGCCGATGACTCTGGTCTGGTAGTTGATGCGCTGAATGGTGAGCCAGGAGTATACTCTGCAAGATATGCTGGAGATGAATCAAATGATGACGACAATATTGATCTTCTATTAGACAGAATGGCGCGAGAAAAAAATAGAAAAGCATATTTTCACTGTTCTCTAATATATTTAGATCCAAATAACACTTCAAATCCAGTATTAATTGAAACTCAATGGCATGGAATTATATGTAGTGAAAAATCGGGTCATAAGGGATTTGGTTACGATCCAATTTTTTTTATTCCAGAACTCGATAAGACGTCAGCTGAATTATCCGTGNATGAAAAAAATGAATATAGNCATCGAGGTCAAGCAATGAAACTACTGATAGAGCGGCTNAGAGCAGATAATNTTATATCTTTAAAAGAAAATTTATAATGTTTTCTCATCCATCCTCGTTATATNTTCATTTGCCGTGGTGCTGGTCAAAATGCCCATATTGTGATTTTAATTCACATGTCTTAAACGATGAATCTAAGATAAACACATATACAAAACTGATCATAAAAGATATAGAAAATGAAGCAAAAAAATTTAAACAATCTAAGCTAAAGACAATTTTTATTGGAGGAGGAACGCCAAACTTATTTGATCCAGTTAGCATCGCAAAAATATTTGATTCAATTAATACCAATTTTGATATTGAGAGCAATTGTGAGATTACAATGGAAATTAATCCAGGCTCGATAAAAAAAGTAAAACTCATGGAATATAGATCAATAGGTATTAACCGTCTATCAATTGGTGCACAGACCTTTAATGAGAAATTATTGAAATCAATCGGCAGAGATCATAGCCCAAAACACATTGAGTCTGTTTTTAAGACTGCCAATGAAGTTAAGTTCGAATCCATTAATATAGATTTAATGTTTGGATTGCCAAATCAGAGCAGAGTAATGGCAAAAAATGACATAAACAAGATTATTGATTTATCACCGGAGCATATTTCTTATTATCAATTAACTATCGAGCCAAACACAAAATTTTTCTATGACAAGCCGAATGGACTGCCAACCAGTGATAAACAAAATCTTATTCAAGAAGATTGTCTAAATTTGTTAGAAAAAGCAGGATATGAAAGATACGAAATTTCTGCATTCTCAAAAAAAAATTTTGAGTGCAAACACAATCTAAATTATTGGAGATTTGGTGATTACATAGCGGTTGGAGCAGGCGCTCATGGGAAATATCGATTAACAAATGATGATATAATCAGATATCAAAATGCATCGAATCCAAACATTTATATGAAAAATATAATTTCAAATGAATCAAGCCATAAAGAAAAGTTATTAAGCAACTCAGATAAAATATTTGAGTTTATGTTGAATAATCTTAGATTAATGTCAGGGTTTTCAATAGCTCATTTTGAATCTGCGACAGGATTGAAATATGATGCAATTGAGAAAAAATTAAGTGAACTCAATAGTTTAAAACTAATGAAATATTATCCAAGTGGTTATTGGAAACCTACTGCGCTAGGATTTAAATTTTTAGATAATTTGCAGTGCGAGTTTTTGAAAGTTTGATTAAATTTTCTTCTGTTTGTCTATGTATATAATTAATATAGAGAAATCTTTATGCACACCAATTATATCTAGCAGAATTTTACTTATAAAATATGCCTCTTTTCATATTAATATAAATAAATATTTTGTAAGTAATTGATATTAATCATATTTATTAAAGTGTTCATATTTTAATCATTTTAACAAATACCCTTTAATTATTGCTATCAAGGTAAAAGATTCAATTTTCTTACACAGGTTTATCCACAGGTTTTGTGGATAAGTTTTGCTATTAAAATAGCTTGAAAAAACATTAGTTTACAGCTATTCTACGCGCCCATTTAATGAGAGATAATTATCTAACGGATTTGAATATTATGAAAAAAGAAATACATCCCGAGTACCGTGAAGTTCTTTTCCATGACACTGGTGTGGACAAGTACTTTCTGATTCGATCAACTCTTGAAACAACAGAAACAAGAGAATGGGAGGATGGAAAAACATATCCATACTATCCCGTTGAGATCTCATCTGAATCACACCCTTTTTACACTGGTAAGCATAAGATTGTTGATTCAGCTGGAAGAGTAGATAAATTTAAGAAGAAATATGGAAAAAGTTAATTAAGTTTAGATCGAATAATCTAGAAACTCATAATGGATAAAAAATATTGCAAAGTAGAAATATCTGATCAAACTGATCCGTTAGAACTTGAAATTATGAGTGGAAATTTGGGTCCTGATGTCATCGACATAAGTAATCTTTACCAAGAAAATTCTCTATTTACTTATGACCCTGGCTTTGTCTCAACTGCAAGCTGTCAAAGCAATATAACATTCATTGATGGCGATAAGGGGTTATTACTCTATCGTGGTTATCCTGTAGAAGAGTTGGCTAAATCTTCAACGTTTATTGAAGTTGCATACCTTCTTCTATATGGCGAGCTTCCAAATGAGACTATGCTTGAGGATTTTTCAGATTCAATAACTCAACATACAATGTTAAATGAAGGTATGTTGAGGTTATTTAATGGTTTTAGATATGATGCTCATCCAATGGCTATGGTATCAGCTATTGTTGGCTCAATGTCAGCCTATTATCACGATACTATGGATATTAATAGTGCACGTGCACGAGAAATATTTGCACACAGAATCATCGCAAAAATACCAACAATTGCTGCTGCGGCATATAAACACTCTGTAGGACAACCATTTATTTATCCACTGAACNCACTAAATTACTGTGAAAACTTATTGCACATGTTTTTTTCAGTTCCAGCAGAACAAAGAGATATTGATCCAATTGCGGCAGAGGCATTGGATTTGCTGTTCATATTACACGCTGATCATGAGCAAAATTGTTCTACATCAACGGTAAGAATGGCTGGTAGCTCAGGGGCAAACCCTTACTCTGCAATTGCAGCGGGAATCTCAGCTTTGTGGGGCCCTGCCCATGGAGGCGCCAATGAAGCAGTTCTTAGGATGCTTGTGGAAATTGGAAGCAAAAAAAACATTGAAAAATATATTGATAAAGCGAAAGATAAAGATGACCCTTTTCGATTGATGGGATTTGGCCATCGTGTTTATAAACATTATGANCCACGAGCAAAAATNATTAGAAAAATGTGTCATAAAGTTCTCAATCAAAAAGGNAGCGCAGATTCACCNNTACTTGAATTGGCTATNGNATTNGAAGAGATTGCACTAAAAGATGATTANTTTCGAGANAAGAACTTATATCCTAATGTGGATTTCTATTCAGGGATAATATATCAAGCACTNGGTATCCCNACATCAATGTTTACTGTTATGTTTGCAATTGGAAGAACAGTGGGNTGGGTTTCTCANTGGAGAGAGATGATTACAGATCCCAATTCAAAAATCAGTAGACCGAGACAGTTGTATACAGGNCCAGAAAAAAGAAATTATATATCAATTGATAAACGATAAATTGCTCANAGAAGTTTCTTTAAAGAATTAATTTTCAATCTTTTAATAGGTTTGCCATCAATTCTGCTTAAAGGNCTTTGTTTGATATCTCTTGAGTTAAAAATCACAATTTCAACAACCATTTTNCTATANAGCAAACTTAGTCCACAAAAGACTTTATTTACCTTTTTATTGAATTTAATTTTTTTATCAAAAAATTTATATTTCATTTCATTTTTATCTAATATCTGAGTTACATCATAAATGTCTTCTGAACCTAGATGTATGTTTATAGACGACGACGACGATGCGGTTCCGCTAACTACTGGACCAACAACATAAGCTTGGAAATCAATGAATAAATTCATCATTTCGATTGCAGCTTCTCTCATCAGCTTTATGTAGTCAGCATGTATTTCTGGAACGAATATTTGATAGTGTTCTTTTAAGCTTTTTTCTATTTCATAATTTGAAGGTAAGCACCCTAAGTTTTCTATATTTAACTTTTTCGCAGCTTTGGTTTTTGCGTCACTAAAATTTTCAATGCCCTGAGAAACAATAATTTTTGCTGATTCTTGAGCAAGTATTTTTTTAAATCTTTTTTTTGTGAGTTTGTCCAAATTGCTAATCAAATATATTTATTGATTCATCTTCATTGTCGCAATTAGGAAGAGATTCATTTGAAAAAATTTCAAAAATTATTTCATCTTTAGTATCAGGATCGGCTGGGCATCCAGTACTTTTAGAAATTCTGACAGTAGTCATATTGTTTGGCATCTGAGTTATATTCTGAGGGGAGCTCTTCAATGCGATACGCATCAATTCAATCCATATCGGCAGTGCAGTTCTTGAACCCTGTTCACCTGATCCAAGTGGATCATAATTATCTTTTCCAACCCATACAACAGATGTTAAATCATTATTAAAACCAGCGAACCACGCATCTCGATAATCGTTTGTTGTTCCAGTCTTACCTGAAAGATCCCTACGTCTAAGCTCTCTATTAGCCCTGATGCCTGTCCCTCGCCTTATGACATCTTTTAACATATCTTGAATGAGGTAAGCATTTTCTTTGGAAACTATTCTGTTTGCTAGATTTATATTTTCAAATAATACTGGCGATGTTTTGGCATCAGGTTGATATACATCTGCAATTTCGGCCATTTGTTGTAATGCAAATAATTGTTCATCGTCATGAATTTTAATTAGATCAATATTCATTTCAGAGATACTCGGATTTATCTCACATCTCTCACATACAATAGGTGCATCATTTCTGTATACAACTCTGTTTTCTGAATCTCTAATAGTCTCTATAATGTATGGTTCTATTTTGTATCCTCCGTTTGCGAACACAGAATATGCCTGAGCCATATCCAATGGCGATGCAGATCCTGCACCTAGTGCAAGCCCTCCATTTTTTGGTAAATCTTCTTCGCTAAATCCAAATTTTTTAATATGATTTACTGCATTTTCAATACCTACTTCGTCCATAAGCAATCTTACGGTTGCTAAGTTCATAGATCGAACTAAAGCTTCTCGTAGACGCTGTTCTCCATAAAATTTTCCACTATAATTTGAAGGTCTCCAGTCTTGTTCTAGATCTGAAGAGCTCATGATCACTGGAGCATCGAGCAGTATTGTTGATGCATTTGCTCCCTGTTCAAGAGCTGCAGAGTATATGAATGGTTTAAATGATGAGCCTGGCTGTCTACCTTTATTTAGAACATGATTGACTTTGTTTATGCTGTAATCAAAGCCTCCACTTAGAGCAATAATTGCACCATCTGATGGGTCTATGGTGACAGCGCCCCCATTCGCAAGAGGAATTTCAGCAAGTGCGTATCCACCTGTCGTGGTTTGCATGACATAAATCATATCGCCCTGTGAAAGAACATCACTAGCATTCTTAGGAGGAGCAGAATAGCCTTGCTCTTTGAATTCTTTCGCCCATTTTATAAATTGCCATGGTATTAAGCTTCTTTCTCCAGATTTAAAGATTATATTTACGGAATTATCGAAATTAATATTGGTTACAAGTGCAGGCTTTAAAACAGCGAGATCATTTATATTTTCTAATTCCAGCCTTATGTTTTCAGGCCATTTATCAAATGGAAGATCAACATTTTGTGATGATAAGTTTACAGAATTTATGGGNCCTCGATAACCTTGCCTTTGNGTATATTCAAGTAATCCACGCCTTAATGAGTATGTCGCCGCACTTTGGGTTTTGGAATCTATCGTGGTTGTAACTTTGTAGCCATCCCNTGTTGCATTCCTGCCNTATTTTTCAATCATTGCAGTTCTTACCATCTCAGCTATNTAAGGGGCAGACACCTCTGTTGCATTTCCATGCAATTTTGACACCATAATAGTTGAAATTGCTTCATCGTATTCTAATCGATTGATGTAATTTAAATCGAGCATACGAGATAGAACATAATCTCTCCTAATTTTTGCCAAGGTTGGGCTTCTTACCGGATTATAGTTTGATGGTGCNGGGAGAACACCTGCTAGCGTTGCTGCTTCAGCTATAGATAGATTTGATAAGGTTTTTCCAAAAAATACCTGTGCGGCAGCAGCAACACCATATGATCTTTGTCCAAAAAACATTTTATTAACAAATAAAGTAATTATTTCCTCCTTCGAAAATTCATCTTCTATATTGAAGGCAAGAAATATCTCTAGTATTTTCCTGGTAAATATTCTTTTTCTGTTTAAGAAATAGTCTCTTGCTAATTGCTGAGTGAGCGTACTGCCTCCACCACTTATTTTACCTGTAGATATTAATTTTATTGCAGCTCTGATTATGCCTTGATAATCAATACCAGAATGCTCAAAGAATCGTCTGTCCTCAGCAGCAATAAAAGCGTAAATTAAGTGCTGTGGAAGCTCGTCATAACTTATGATGATTCTTTTTCTTTCTCCAATTTCATCTATAAGCCTTCCATCTCGAGTATATATTTTTAGTGGCGTTTCAAGAGGTATTTCTCTTATTGTTTCTGCTTTTGGCAAGCTCGGCTGAACATAATAATAGGCACCAAAGACACCAGCGATAGCAATAACAATAAAGATCAATGACAGACTACTAAAAATAACAAAACTACGAAAAATTCTTCTCATATTTTTTTTAATATAACTTTTAAAAAATCTCCTATCTATATCTTAATATAAAAATGCTTTTAATGAATTATTAGTGATTTAATAACTTGCTTATTTGAGTAAACAAATTACCTTGCTAGAATTGTTTTATTAAAATAATTGATAGAATCATGAAGTCACAAAATAATTACTTTCTTATAGGCCCAATGGGCGCCGGAAAAACAGCAGTAGGTAAGCAGCTTGCTAAACTCCTCGATGTAGAATTTTATGATACGGATGAAGAGATTGAATCGAGAACAGGTGTTGATATTCCCTTCATTTTTGAAAAAGAGGGCGAATCTGGTTTCCGAAAAAGAGAGAGAGAGATTTTATCAGAGCTAACAAAAAAAAATAACATTGTATTAGCAACTGGTGGTGGAGCGATTCAAAGCAAAGAAAATAGAAAGAATTTGATATCAAAAGGAACAGTCATATATCTGAAAGCAGATATTCAAAAGCAGTTTGAGAGAACTCTCAGAGGAAAAGAGCGACCTCTTTTGAATTCAGAAAACCCAAGATTAATTTTAGAAAATTTAATGAAAGTTCGTGAACCTTTATATCGTCATAGCGCAGATATCACTATCATTACTGATGACAGAAAGATCAGCAGTGTTGCCAGAGAGATCATGAATAAAATAAACTAGATGTTAGCTACTAAATCAAGCAAATAAGAATCAGAGGCATTCAATTGAAAAATAAAAGTGNGATTAAAGTAAATTTATTTGATAGATCTTATCCTATTGAAATTGGCTCTTCTCTCCTTNACGAGTTTAATTTTAGTGAATTGATATTGGGTAATGATTGCTTGATTGTGACAAATGANANCGTCGCTCCTATNTATTTAGAAATGCTCACAAATAACATTAAGACAAATAATTTAGAGACCTTGATANTGGAAGATGGAGAGAGNACCAAAACNGAAAAAACATGGTCAACNATNNTAGATAAGCTTGTAGATATGAAGGCGAATCGTGATACAACAATTATAGCATTAGGTGGAGGTGTGATAGGAGATATCGTCGGGTTTGCGGCTGCTACTTATATGCGAGGATTGCCTTTTATTCAGATACCGACCTCTCTCTTAGCACAAGTAGATTCATCAGTTGGCGGCAAAACAGGAATTAATCATCCTAAAGGTAAAAATCTAGTTGGATCTTTCTATCAGCCAATAGCTGTTGTGTCAGATATTGATACACTAAAAACCCTTCCAGACAGAGAGTATAAGTGTGGTTTAGCAGAAATTATAAAATACGGAGCCATTTATGATTCAGACTTTTTTGTTTGGCTAGAAAGCAATATCTCTCTCTTACTCAAAAGAGATAATAATGCGTTAATCTACGCAATATCAAGATCTTGCGAAATTAAAGCAGATATCGTCAGTCAAGACGAATTAGAAACGGGTAAAAGAGCAATATTGAACTTTGGGCATACATTCGCACATGCAATAGAGAATCATATTGGGTATGGCACTATCTTTCATGGTGAGGCGGTAGCAATTGGTATGTTGATGGCGTCAAAAATCAGCTTAATCTCACAATCAGATCAAGATAGGCTAAAAAATCTTATAATAAATTCAGGCCTCCCTCATAAACTGGAAGAATTCGATAAAAATGAAATGCTTGAAATTATGCTATTGGATAAAAAAATTAAAAATAAAAAACTTCGTTTGATTCTTTTAAGCAAGCTTGGTGAAGCTTACATAGAAGATAATATCCAAAATGAGCATATTATGGATGCTCTTGAGAAATTTCATCGTGCTTAAGGTTCTAAGTTAATGTCTTCTTTGGCATGTTATGCCGTGAATGAAAACANAAGTCGCGGNAGAGAAAAGANAGAATCAAAACCNAAATTTCGTGATGAATTTCAGAGAGATAGAGACAGAATAATTCATTCATCATCATTCAGGAGNTTGGTGTATAAAACTCAGGTATTTGTGAATCACGAAGGTGATTTATACAGAACAAGGCTAACACACTCCCTTGAGGTATCACAGATAGCAAGAACCATTGCGGCATCTTTAGGATTGAATGAAACGCTTGTTGAAAGTATTGCATTAGCCCATGATCTAGGTCACACACCATTTGGGCATGCCGGACAAGATGAATTAAATAGCTGCATGAGTGATTTTGGCGGGTTTGAACATAANCTCCAATCACTNAGGATAGTGGACCATCTTGANAAGAGGTATGCAGAATTTAGAGGGTTAAACTTAATGTTCGAAACTCGTGAAGGAATTCTTAAACANTGNTCAAAAAAAAATGCAAAGAAACTTGGCAAAATTGGCGAAAGGTTTTTGAATAGAAATCGACCAAGCTTAGAGGCCCAATTGGCAGATCTTGCTGATGCCATTTCCTATAATCACCATGATATTGATGATGGCTATCGAGCAGGAATATTGTCATTCAATCAGCTCTCAGAGATAAACTTGTTTGGAAAATTTTTATTTAAAATAAAAAAAGAGTATCCAAAAATATCGGACAATCAAGTCATGCATGAGACATTGAGGCGCATGGTCAGCTTTGTAATTGGAGATTTAATTGATAATTCAAAATATTTAATTGATGAGCATAATCCAAAAAATCTAGATGATGTAAGAAATGTCGGCATTAATCTTATCCAGTTGAGTGAGCAGACAGAAAAAGAACATAGTGAACTTAAATCATTTCTCAGGAGTTATTTATACAAGAATGAAGTCGTGGAGAAGATGACAAAAAAAGCAAAGATCATGATAAGAACACTATTTGATAGTTACATGTCTGAAAATGTTAAAATAAATGATAATCTTGATTTTGAAAAAGGATNAGATCCGACAAAAAAAGCCAGAAAAATAGCCGATTATATAGCTGGCATGACCGATCGTTTTGCTATTTCAGAATACAACCGTCTATCATGATAGGGTTTCTTNNGGCTAACTAGATTATTCATCGGGGTAATATCATGGCAAAAGANATTGATAATAGAGAAAGACTTATATTTGCAATGGATGTTCCAGATTGCAATCAAGCCANGCAATTGGTAGATACATTGGGAGATTCTGTCGTTTTTTTTAAGCTAGGCCTGGAGTTAATGATGACAGATNGTTACTTNGATCTTATGGATTGGATGCTAAAGCGAAATAAAAAGATTTTTGCTGATTTGAAATTCTTCGATATTCCTGCCACTGTAGGTGCCGCAGTGAATAGGCTTCAAAACAGGGGTGCAAGTTTCGTAACAGTCCATGGAAATCAGGCAATAATGGAGGCGGCCGCAAAAAATAAAGGGAAACATTTAAAAGTGCTCGCTGTTACCGCACTAACAAGTCTTGATAGAGGCGATCTTGANGATATGGGTTTTGCGTGTGACATNGGAGATTTAGTTTTATCAAGAGCAAAACGAGCTCTTGAGGCGGGTTGTGATGGAGTTGTATCTTCCGGTCTCGAGGTTCCTGAACTAAGAAAAAATATCGATTCTCAATTNTTGGTGGTCACCCCAGGAATTCGTCCTGTTGATAATAAAGAGAGCGAAGACCAAAAAAGAGTAGTAACTGTGGCAAAAGCTTTTAAAAATGGTGCAGATTATATTGTTGTTGGCCGTCCTATTCGAGATGCAGNCAATCCAAGATATGCTGCTGAAGAAATACAATCATCAATCAGTGAATGCTTCTANTTATTGTGCCCACTTNAATTAAAAATGATTTATTTTTGAGAGCCTTAAGAAGAGAGCNCGTAACTCACACGCCAATTTGGATAATGCGTCAAGCAGGNCGGTATTTACCTGAATACAGAGCACTTAGGAAAGAGGCGGGTAGTTTTATGAATTTGTGNTCTAATCCTGAACTTGCTTGTGAAGTGACAATGCANCCATTAAGAAGATTTAATTTGGATGCTGCAATTTTATTTTCAGATATTCTAACAGTTCCCGATGCTATGGGTTTGGGCTTGTATTTTGAGGAAGGCGAAGGACCAAAATTCAAATTTCCTGTAAACAATGAAACAAGCATAAAAAAACTCTTTTTGCCGGATGTTCAGGATGAGCTTTCTTACGTATTTTCTGCGGTTTCTCGAATNAAAAGAGAGTTACGATCATCCATACCACTGATTGGTTTTGCAGGCAGCCCATGGACAGTNGCTACTTATATGGTTGAGGGTGGATCTTCAAAAACCCATTCAAAAATTAAGANTTTATTATATAAAAATCCNAAATCCTTAAAATTACTTTTGAATAAAGTTGCGACAGTNACTATTGATTACCTCAATGCACAAATTGAAGCAGGAGTTGATGTCATAATGTTATTTGATACTTGGGGAGCAGTATTAGGTGATGAGCACTATGTTGAATTTTCACTGGATTATATGCGAATGATTTCAGATGAGCTGAATTTGAACAGTGATAGAAAAAAAATACCAGTGATTTTTTTTACTAAGGGTGCTGGGTCACTATTAACTGAAATGTCACGAAATTCCTGTGATGCGCTCGGCGTTGATTGGACTATTTCATTGAGNAATGCAAGAGATATAACTAATCATAGAGTTGCATTGCAAGGCAATATGAACCCAAAGATTTTGACATTGTCATCTGAGGAAATCATTAGTGAGACCAAAAGAATTCTTCAAGATTATGGTTCTTCTGACGGGCATATCTTTAATCTTGGACACGGCATAACACCGGATATTGACCCAGAAAAAGTAGCTGTTTTAGTTGATACTGTACATAAAGAAAGTGAGATTTATCATCAGTAGCTAACTTTCTCGCAAAGCTCTCCTGAGAATTTTTCCGACATTTGTTTTAGGAAGCTCATCCCGATATTCGATTTCTTTTGGCACTTTGTAAGCCGTCAGATTTTTTTTGCAATGTTCATATATTTCACTGTCAGAAAGCTCGGGGTTCTTTTTAACAACGAACAATTTAACTATTTCCCCGGAATCTGGAGACTCTTTGCCTATAGCAGCGACTTCAAGAACATCATCCATCTCAGCAACAACCCCTTCAATCTCATTTGGATACACATTGAATCCAGACACTAAAATCATATCTTTTTTTCTATCCTCAATGAATATAAAGCCATCTTGATCCATTCTTCCCATATCGCCT
>PBVS01000045.1 GCA_002728725.1 Woeseiaceae bacterium | reverse complement strand
AACCTTAACAAATGAGCCTTGCATAACTTTTGTGAGTGTTGAATCATAAATTGCTGATGCTGGATTATGATTAAAATCAATAGAAACCAGAGGCTCCTCGCAGTATTCCAGCACACCTTTTAACTCGCCAAGACTTGCATCCAGCATAATTTGATTTATTTCCTCTTCAGAAGTATCTCTTTCTGGGACAAAACTTAAATCTACAGCAGATACGTTCATAGTGGGCACACGCATAGCAAAGCCATCCAGTCTTCCATCAAGCTCTGGAATAACTTGACCAAGGCCCTTTGCAGCTCCTGTTTTGGTTGGGACCTGTGACATGGTGGCTGATCTTGCTCGCCGAGGATCATTATGAAAAGCATCGGTTAATACTTGATCATTAGTGTATGAATGAATTGTAGTCATGGAGCCATGTTTTATACCAATAGTTTTGTGAAGCGGATTCACAAGAGGAGCAAGGCAATTTGTTGTACATGAAGCATTTGACACGATTTTATGCTCATCATTGAGAATGTTATGGTTCACTCCATAAACTATTGTGGCATCCATATTCTTGCCCGGTGCAGAAATTAATACTTTACGTGCTCCTGCATCAAGGTGTTTTGATGCAGTTTCATGATCTCTAAATGCACCTGTACATTCCAAAACAACATCAACATTGAGATCATTCCATGGCAGCTTAGTCGGATCTCGATCATAGATAAATTTAATTTTATCTTTATCATCGATGACCAATGATTTTCCATCACAACGTACTTCATGAGGAAACTTGCCATGCGCACTATCATATTTGAAAAGGTGAGTTATTTGCTCTGGCGATCCCCGACCATTGATGGCAACAATTTCCATCTCTGCTCTTTTTGAGGATTCATACAATGCTCTAACAACATTCCTGCCAATTCGTCCGAAGCCATTCACTGCAACTCTAACGGTCATTTGTATCTCCTGATACCTAATTCATCATCATTCAAAAAATTATGATTAACTGTTTTTTTCAATGAGCGATCTCGCTCTCTCTGTAATGTTCTTTACTGTGAATCCAAAATATTCGAATAACTCATTTGCAGGAGCCGACAACCCAAATTCGTCTATTCCGATTACATCTCCTTCCGATCCAACATATTGCCACCAAAAATTCGTAATGCCCGCCTCTATTGCTAATCGAGATTTTACTGATTTTGGCAGCACTGCTGATCTATAACTTTCAGGCTGTTGATTAAATATATTGTTGCATGGCATTGAAACAACCCTGACATCAATTCCGTCGGCCTCAAGCATCTTTGCTGACTCCATCGCAACTGATACTTCCGAACCAGTGGCTATAAGAATAATCTCTGGAGTATTTTTACTGTCTTTGAGAATGTATCCGCCTTTTTTTATTGCCTGAACTTGTTCCTCAGTTCTTAGCTGATGATTAAGTTTTTGACGTGTGAGAATCAGACTTGTAGGTCCACTTTGATTTTCTATGGCATTACACCATGATGTTACTGTTTCGACTGCATCGCAAGGTCTCCAAACATTCATATTAGGCATGATTCTCAAGCTGCTAACATGTTCTATTGGTTGATGTGTTGGACCATCTTCACCCAAACCAATAGAGTCATGTGTGAATACAAAAATATTTTGTATCTCCATGAGTGCTGCCATTCTGAGGGCATTTCGTGAATAATCTGAAAATGTTAGAAATGTTCCTGAATAAGGAATTACTCCACCATGCAATATCATTCCATTACCAATTGCTGCCATTCCAAATTCTCTAACACCATAATATATGTAGTTGCCGTCCGAGTTAGTCTCATCTATTACGACTGAAGCATCATGCTTCGTAAGATTTGATCCGGTAAGATCTGCAGAGCCACCTATCATCTCTGGTAAAGAATCTCCCAACTTATTGAGAGACAGATGAGAAGACTGTCTTGTTGCTAAATCGATGGCTTGATGATTGATTTCATTAATTGCATTTTTTGATATCTCTTCCCAATTTTCTGGTAAATTTCTGTTTATTCTTCTATTAAATTCCTCTGCGAGGTCAGGGTAATGCTTTGAATAATTAGCAAACAAGTCTTCCCATGATTTTTCAAGCTTTTCTCCTTTTTTTGAGCCGTCCCACATTTCTCTTATATCCTGNGGAATCTCAAATGCCTCATGCTTCCAGCCAAGCTTTTCTTTTGTTTTTTCAATCTCATCTTCACCTAATGGTGANCCATGACTGCTTGCAGTCCCNGCTTTATTTGGTGATCCAAAACCAATTTGAGTTTTACAGCAAATNAGTGTGGGATTATTNGTATTCTTTATTGCCTCGTCTATNGCCGATGAAATGGCGTCAGCATCATGCCCATCNACTTTNTCTATTACCTGCCAACCATAAGACTTAAAGCGGGCTGCTGTATCATCAGTAAACCATCCGTCAATTTCTCCATCAATTGAAATTCCATTATCATCATAAATACAGATCAGTTTTCCGAGATTCCACGTTCCTGCCAGGGAACAAGCTTCGTGAGAAATGCCTTCCATTAGACAGCCATCGCCAGTAAAAACCCAGGTACGGTGATTAACTATTTCGTAATCTGGTTTATTAAATGCGGCAGCTAATATTTTTTCTGCCATTGCCATACCAATAGCATTCGTGATGCCTTGACCAAGCGGACCGGTAGTTGTCTCAATACCGATTTCTGGCTCTCTCTCAGGATGACCTGCGGTGACTTGATTGAATTGTCTGAAATTTTTTATTTGCTCTATACTTAACGGATATCCTGTCAAATGGAGCAAACTGTATAACAACATTGAACCATGTCCGTTAGACAGAACGAAGCGATCTCTGTCTGCCCACTCCGGATTTTTTGGATTATGTCGCATGAAATCATTCCAGAGAACTTCAGCGATGTCAGCCATACCCATTGGCATTCCTGGATGACCCGAATTGGCTTTTTGAACTGCATCCATGCTAAGAGCTCTGATTGCATTCGCCATTTTTTTACGAGAATTTTTATCCTTTTGGGTAATATTTTTCTCATTTATCATGGAAATTGCTCAACTCGTAATTTAATATCAGGGATTGTGAATAATTTATGTATTCATTTTCCTTGTTTAGGGTAAACCTCGCAAGAATAATTTTTACCAAAAAATCAATATTTGCGAAATGAGAGTATAGATTGTTTTATAGAATAATTCACGATAGAAAATTCAAACAATGAAAATTAATTGAGGTGATTATGAGTAACACTTATCTTTTTACATCAGAATCTGTTTCTGCAGGTCATCCTGATAAAGTCTGCGATCAAATATCTGATGCTGTCTTGGATGCTTATCTTGCTGAAGATCCTGACAGCAGAGTTGCATGCGAAACCATGATAAAGAACAATATGGTTTTCATTGCCGGTGAGATCACTTCCAAGGGAAGTCCTGATCTTGAGCCTGTTGTCAGAAAAACAATCAAAGATATCGGATATGATTCAGACGAATATGGATTCAATGGAGACAATTGTGAATTTACAAATCTAATTTCTGAACAATCACCTGATATATCTCAAGGTGTGACGGAAGGCGAAGGTGTAGATCTTGAACAGGGAGCTGGTGACCAAGGTCTGATGTTTGGTTACGCATGTAAAGAGACAGAATCACTCATGCCTTTACCCATAGATTTATCTCATCGACTTGTTAAGCAACAGGCTGACGTAATGAAAAGCGGTGAAATATCCTGGTTAAGACCGGACGCAAAGAGCCAGGTCAGCGTCATTTATTCTAATGATGGAAAAAAGATTGAAGGGCTGTCTGCGGTTGTTTTGTCTACCCAACATGATGACGATGTAACTCATAGCGAAATAGAATCGCAAGTTATGGAAAAAATCATTCGTCCAATTGTTCCCTCAGAATGGCTGACAAATAAAACAGATATTTTCATCAATCCTACAGGGAAATTCGTTATAGGAGGTCCTGTGGGAGATTGCGGACTCACCGGAAGGAAAATCATAGTGGATACTTATGGAGGAATGGCGAGACATGGAGGTGGTGCCTTTTCTGGAAAAGACCCATCCAAAGTTGATAGGTCTGCAGCTTATGCATCCAGATATGTTGCAAAGAATATAGTTGCGGCAGGTTTAGCCGATTTTTGTGAAATTCAAGTATCCTATGCGATTGGTGTTGCAAAACCTACCTCAATCTTNGTGGAAACATTCAACAGTGAAAAAGTTGCNAAAGAGGTTATTGTNAAATTAGTTGAAGAAGAATTTGACTTGAGNCCNAAAAGTATTATNGAAATGCTNGATTTAAAACGTCCAATNTATCAACAAACAGCTGCCTACGGNCATTTTGGAAGAACTGACATNGANCTCAGTTGGGAAAAAACGGATAGAGCTGAAAAGTTAAAAAAATAATTTATACATACACTTTAAAATGATTAAATAATCACTAAATAGTATTATCCGCTTAAATATTTTAACAGGAGAATAACATGGCGAACCAGGCCATCGACATNTCAAAAANAGAAAATGACTATAAGGTTGCTGANATCAGTCTTGCTGATTGGGGTAGAAAAGAGATTACAATTGCTGAATCAGAGATGCCGGCANTGATTGCTCTTCGTGAAAAATATCGCTCAGAGCAACCACTTGCTGGNGCCAAAATATTAGGTTGTATTCANATGACGATTCAAACTGCAGTCTTAATTGAAACNCTTGAGTCATTGGGTGCTGAAGTGAGATGGACGTCTTGNAATATATTCTCGACCCAAGATCATGCTGCTGCAGCAATTGCTGCTAACGGNACNCCTGTNTTTGCNTGGAAAGGTGAAACAGAAGAAGAATATGAATGGTGTCTGGAACAACAGGTTAANAAGAATGGCTCTCCGTGGGATGCAAACATGATACTTGATGACGGTGGAGATTTAACCGCATTATTGCATAAGAAGTATCCGGATGTACTTAAATCTGTGCATGGTGTGACCGAAGAAACTACAACTGGGGTGCATAGACTCTATGAAATGCTCGAAGCTGGCGAACTTAAAATACCCGCCATAAATGTAAATGATTCAGTAACAAAATCAAAATGCGACAATAAGTATGGTTGCCGTCACAGCTTAAATGATGCCGTAAAGCGAGCCACCGACCACCTTCTATCCGGTAAAAGAGCTGTGGTAGTAGGTTATGGTGACGTAGGAAAAGGGTCAGCACAATCTCTTCGTCAAGAGGGCATGATAGTAAAAATAACNGAAATTGATCCAATNTGTGCGATGCAAGCCTGTCTTGATGGTTTNGAGGTTGTCTCAATATATGAGAATGGTGAAGTTTCAAATGGGGCAAATAAAGAATTATTGGCCAATACAGATATGCTAGTAACCAGCACTGGCAACTATAATGTATGTAACTCAGAAGTATTAGATGCNCTCAAAAGCGGTTCTGTTGTATGCAANATAGGTCACTTCGACAATGAAATTGATACGAATTACATGAGAGAAAATTGGCAATGGGAAGAGATTAAAGAACAGGTTCATAAAATCTATCGCAGTGAAGACAAAAATGATCATCTTCTTTTGCTAGCTGAAGGTCGTCTTGTAAATCTGGGTAATGCGACAGGACATCCCAGCAGAATAATGGATGGATCATTCGCAAACCAAGTTCTTGCTCAAATCGAACTCTACAAACGTGGGTTTGCATCCAAAGACGCTGAAACTCAAAAAGAATTGCTCAAGGTAGAAATATTACCGAAGCATCTAGACGAGGAAGTAGCAAAATATATGGTTGAGGGTTTTGGTGGTGTTATGACAAAACTTACAAAAGAGCAGGCTGACTACATTGGAGTAGAAGAAGAAGGTCCATTTAAACCAGAATATTATCGCTACTGATAACTTGACTTGTCTGAATGGAATTAAAGCCTGCAGATAGGAACTGCANGTGAACTCAAAAACAGCAAATATAGTGCACATCACAGATATGCACTTATTGAGCTGTAAAAATACTCTTTTTAGAGAAAAGAATCCCAATCAAGCTTTCAATCAAGTCATTGAGCATATTGTTACTTCTGATTGGATGCCAGATGCATTAATTGCTACTGGGGACATATCAAATGATGGCACTAAAATAACATATGATAGGGCATTCAAAAAGATTAAGGAGCTGAGATTACCGGCTTTGTGTGTACCTGGTAATCATGATGATGGTAAGAATTTAATAAAACATTTGCCATCTGAATTTAGTGATAGATTACTAATCATTAAAAATTGGATCCTAATTGGTCTTAACAGCGCTGTTAAATCATCACCTGAGGGTTTATTGAGCTCTGGTGAACTGGAAAAAATGCAGNATCTCCTTCAGGAGAACACATCAAAAAATGTGATAATTTGCTTGCATCATCAACCAGTCAAAATCGGTAGCGATTGGATCGATAAAATCGGATTAAAGAATAAAAAAGATTTTTTTAGAATAATNAAAGGATATGATCACATAAAAGGAATTTTTTTTGGGCATATTCANCAGAATTATTNTATTAATCANAATAATATTNANATATATGGAACACCATCGACTTGCAGNCAATTCAAGCCAAAAGNAAAAAACTTNAAAATGGATACGCGTCCTCCTGGATACAGAAGGATTGAATTATTCGAAGACGGCACTATTAAAACAGAAGTTGTATGGGTAGACGATAAATAACTGTTATGAATTCTAATAAAAAGATAAATCAATGAGTCTATTTTCAGAAGCAAAAAAAGTAATAGCTGGTGGTGTGAATTCTCCCGCTAGATCATTTTCTGGAGTAGGAGGTGAGCCGCTTTTTTTTAAGTCTGCAAAAGGTGCTTATATAAGAACTGAGGGTGATCGTGAGCTAATTGATTATGTGGGATCATGGGGTCCGATGATACTCGGGCATTCTTTCCCACCAGTATTAAACTCTATAAAAAAANCAATTGAGAATGGATTAAGCTTTGGNGCGCCAACAACAATAGANACAAAACTTGCGANGAAAGTNAAAGATTTTATNCCNTCTATCGANANATTAAGAATGGTAAGCACNGGNACTGAAGCAACTATGAGTGCAATTAGGTTAGCTCGAGGCTANACGGNNAGGGATCTCATTGTTAAATTTGAGGGCTGCTATCATGGGCATGTTGACTCCCTNCTTATTAAGGCTGGNTCAGGNGCCCTAACGCATGGANCACCAAGTTCTCCAGGGATACCAGANTCTNTAGCAAAAAACACATTAATTATTCCTTTTAATGATCGCGATGCTCTAAAAAAAAATCTATAAATCCTATGGAGATCAAATCGCATGTACTATTGTTGAGCCAATTGCTGGGAATATGAATATGATTAAACCAATTCCAGGCTTTCTTGAAGATTTGCAAGATATTAGCAAACGACACGGGTCACTATTAATTTTTGATGAGGTGATGACGGGATTTAGGGTTGCAAAAGGAGGAGCACAATCAATCTATAGCATTGAGCCTGATATCACCGCACTCGGAAAAATTATTGGAGGAGGATTGCCTGCAGCCGCATTTGGTGGAAAAGAAAAAATAATGTCTCATCTTTCACCAGAAGGACCGGTTTATCAAGCAGGAACATTATCTGGAAATCCAATTGCTATGAATGCAGGGTATACAACTTTAAAGTACATTGAAAAACCTGGTTTTTTCGAGAAATTACACCTTCAGTCAGAAAAACTCATGTTGGAAATGAAAAAAATTGCAAGTAAAAACAAAATACCCTTTGAGGTAGTTTTTGAGGGAGGTATGTTTGGTTTTTCCTTCACAGAAAATGGCCCAATAAAAAACTACAACGATATTGCTAATTCAGAAACATCTCTATTCAAAGAATTTTTTCACTCGATGCTTAAAGAGAATATCTACTTTGCACCGTCAGCATTTGAAGCTGGTTTCATGTCTTCAGAACATACAGACAGAGAGATTGATTCTACTCTATCAGCGGTTGAAAAAGTTTTTAAAAAGATATCAAAAAAAACCATCTAAAAAATTTATTTTGTTCTCAATTTGGACATAACCTGTTCTTTGGCGCCCATAAAATCACCATTACTCAAAAATACATGCACAACGTCTGAGTTAAACTTAGATAATAAATATGATGCCAAATTATTAGGTGAGTCAAAAACATGCATTGTTTCATCATCAAAATCAGCATGCCTCCTAATCTTTGAAACAATCTCAGTAGATGAGAGAAAAGTTACATGTTTTAAAGGCTTCATAAATCTCAACAAATGATCATTATGAATGCCTCGTCTCATTGTATTAGAACGCAGCTCTATCGATACAGATACGATCTTATCTGGATAGAGCTCAGCAATATCATCAAGTGTTTTCTTTATTGAGGTAGGATGGTGCGCAAAATCATCGTATATAACTAGGCCATTAAAGTTTCCAAGTAACTCAAATCTTCTCTTAACACCAGAAAACCGTTTAAGTGAATCCAATGATTTGTCCGGAGATATACCTATTGTGTTTGCTGCTATGATGGCGCTGAGCGCATTCTGCTTATTGTATGAACCTTTTAATAACCAATCTGAACTATAGTGATCAATATCATTATGGTAAATCTCAATATTATCTCTACTTCCAAAATCAACTTTCCATTCAGAATTTGAGTGTGACCCATAAGATTCTGTGTTGCACCAATGTCCAAAATCAATCAGATCGGCTGTATTTTTGTCATTACCGTTATAAATGATTTTTCCATTGCTTGGCACAAGTCTGATTAATTGATGAAACTGGAAAGTAATTTCTTTGAGGTCTTTGTAAATATCGGCATGATCAAATTCTATATTATTTATTATGCAAATCTTTGGGTGGTAATGAATAAATTTCGGTCTTTTATCAAAAAATGCACTGTCATATTCATCACCTTCAATTACAAAGAATTTAGAGGCTGTTAGCCTCGCTGAACAG
>PBVS01000044.1 GCA_002728725.1 Woeseiaceae bacterium | reverse complement strand
GGATTAAATGAAAAAATAGCTCAGTATTTTCCAAATCACTCATCACAGTTCATAGATCCTTTAAAAAGCATAATTACAATTGAAGATTTACTGACTATGACAGCAGGAATTAAATGGGATGAATCTTCGCATGCATATACAAACCCGATGAATAACGCAGCAAGTATGGAAAACAGTAACAATTGGATAGATTACATTCTGAGTCTTCCAATGGAATATAAACCGGGTGAAAAATTTGTCTATAACAGCGGCATTACCGTATTGCTATCGCATATTCTTCATGAGGCTAGCGGTATGCATGCAGATGAATATGCCGAAAAATATTTATTTAACAAGCTTGGTATACAAGATTATTTCTGGAAAAAGACACCCAATAACTTAACTGATGCAGAAGGAGGCTTGTACCTATCAACTAGAGACTTCGCCAAAATTGGGATGCTTTACCTTAATGACGGAAGATGGAATGGCTCGCAAATTATAACAAATGAATGGGTTGAGCTGACTATGTCACCAGATACGGATATCGAAGAGAGTTCAAGAAAATATGGTTTTCAATGGTGGCTTGTTCCATATGAAAATAATCAAGAAAAGTGGATGTACAGTGGAAGTGGCTACGGTGGTCAGTACCTATTAATCGTGCCAGAGTATCAATTGGTTATGGTTTTCAATGGTTGGAATATTTTTGATATCCCGAGACCCTCTATCGAGTATCTCTCGCAAAGAGTTTTAGAAGCAATTCAATAATCACCAACCAATAATTTTCCTGCTTCGGGAACAATCGGCTCAAGATTGAGTGATTTCAGCATACTGTATACCGTACAAACAGCAGCTGAAATTACTGGTTTCTGAGTAACCTGCTCTAATTTNGGAATAATCGATAATGATGGCATCTGAACGCAAGCTGAAACCACAATAACATCAACTTTATCAAGCTGAAGATTGCAAGCATGATCNATCAGATTTTCTGGNTCATGGGCNGCGACGTCGAGATTATTTGGTATTTGAAGNGTGTGCCAGTCANAAACCTCGAAACCTTCATGAGANATATAATTCACTACCGTTTTTGCGAGATTTTTCATGTATGGACACAAAAGAGCTATTTTTCNTGCATTAAGAGCCTTTAAACCAGTGATAAGGGCTCCTGCACTTGTGATAACTGGCGTTTTATTTTGATTTTGAACGGTGCATTTGTGGAGATTATTTTCTGATGCTTCGTGATAGCCAAGACCCATGCTCATAATCGCAACCAAACANGCATAACCAATAATATCAACATTTGCATCAGATAACTCGTAAGCGCATCTCTCAGATTCGCCATCCATTCTTTTTAACTCGTCAATATTTACGCTTTTCATCCTCATTCGGCTTGAATGAAAGGTGAATCGCTCAGGTAGAATCAATTCTCTGGCACGTAACATGGCAGGAATTTCCGTCTCCATCGTAACATTTGAACTGGGTACTATTTGCCCTATTTTGTAAGAACGACTCATTAAAGTTAAATTACAAAAAAATCAAACTGCAACTATAGGGTTTCTTATCTTGCCAATACCCTCTATCTCAGACTCTAGGACATCTCCGGGCCACATAAATTCCTGTGGATCTCTTCCGGCACCAACACCAGAGGGTGTTCCTGTTGCAATAATATCGCCTGGCTCAAGAAGGATCCCCTGGCTTATATCCTCAATAAGATCATTTATATTAAAAAGCATATGCTTTGTATTTGAATTTTGTTTTTCAATGCCATTGACGTGACATGCAATGTTTAAATTATGCGGGTCTTTAATTTCATCTGCAGTTACGATACAAGGNCCCATAGGTGCAAACGAATATTGAGATTTTGAAACAACCCATTGTCCAGCTCGTCGGCAATCTCTAGCACTGATATCATTGATAACCGTATAACCGAATACGTGATCTAGCGCATCCTTCTTATGCACTCGATCACATTTCGTACCTATTATAACTGCTAGCTCAGCTTCCCAGTCTAGCTGTTTAGTGATTTCTTGGTTATGGCAAATTGGGTCATGATTGCCGATCACTGCAGTTGGAAACTTACTAAATATAACTGGCTCCTTCGGCAATCCAGATGGCGTATCAAGGGCTTTAGATGCTTCTCCAATATGATCTTTGTAATTTAAACCAATGCCAAAAATATTCTTTTTAGGGCGAGGAATGGGTGCTANGATTTTCGCATTTTCAAAAGGCACAGAGATACCTACCAGATCTTTTGTTACAGATTCTTCCAATGCGGTATCCAGTGTTTCCACAGCTATAGGCCCAAGCTCAATAAAATCTTGCATTGATGAACTGAGGTTTAAGTTTACCCTTTCCCCAAATTGTTGAACATCTATCAATAGCGAGNCTTTCAAAACACCGAGTCTTGCCTCATTTTGATCTAAACGATATGTAACTAATTTCATAATTGGTTCCTTTAAATTCTTTACTTATTCAACCTTCTATACTGACTGATGACCATTATTTTCATTGTATGANTCTTCCTTGTAGACTCCGAGTGATTCCATTACCGGAAANTCATTAAATGAATACAAAAATGCCTCTTCACTTTTACTTGNATTNACGTGTTCATGCCATACCCATGATGGCACGCAGAAGATATCGTGCTCTTTCCATTCAAAAACTTCCCCTCCAANAATACTGTAACCCTCGCCTCCAGCACAGTTATACATAACGTTTCCAGTGTGACGATGAGCTTTTGTATGATGGTTTGGTTTTAGCATTTGCATNTGTGCGCCCATCGTACTCATTGCCCAACCACCTGTAACAGGGTTTGAGTACCTGAGAATAAAACCATCATAAGGCGACCCATTACCAGACTTTGATAAATTATAAAGTGCATTTCGCGTCTCATTCCACCTGTATACCAATAACGGAGAATAAGGTTTATCCCAAGGTTGTCTGTCAGCCGGAATCAATCCGGGTCCTCCATAACTATTCGGCGAGTCGTCTAACTCAAAACTTGGAGTTTGAACCTTTTCAGGATATACAGCATAAAAGTTCGTTTCCAATGAGTTCATTAATGGTATGTCTAAGCCGTCCTGCCATATACAGACCTCGCCGTCATTAAATACCCCATGATCATGCCAACAGCCATTTGGTGTAAGCACGTAATCATTTTTCTCTAAACTCACTTGGTGGCCATCAACAACTGTATAGGCGCCACCACCTTCCATTATAAAGCGTTGTGCCGATGCAGTGTGCATGTGTGCCGGTGTTATCTCTCCCGGCTTCATTACCTGTAGACCACTGAATAACCAGCCAACGCATGCGGTATTATCTCTTCCGGCATCTGAATTATTCATTAAAACAATAACGCGACGGCCGGCTTCTTCGGGGGTTACTAGTTCGGCAGATTGNAGAACCAAATCTCTTAATTCAGAGTATCTCCAGATAGTTGGAACATATCTTGTGACCGGCTCCCAAGGTTCTATGTCATTAGCTCGTTTCCAAAAAGCAGTAGTAGACTTTGCTTCAAGTTTACTATAAAAATCAATTAGTTCTTTATTATCTTTAACGTTAGATCTACCTAGTTGAAGATCACGTGGATCGATCGCTTTTTTACTCATTTTCTTCAGTTATTTCTCNTGAATATCTCTCTGATTCGCTCTTTTCTTCAAAAGATATTGCTTCTTGTTTTTTTGTGTTTATCCTTAAATCAAAAATATCAAATCGATTATAATTTCCCAAAATATCATGCATTTGTTTTGGTTTAATGCACTTCTCTAAATCTATATCTGCANAGACAATACCCTCTTCATCTATTAANCCATCACCAATAAGAGTTCCATCAGGCCCTATGATACCTGAAAAAGCTGAATTTTTTCTTGTCAGCANCTTNCTGGCATCAGGTAACACTCCTTCCATTTCACTGATTATCTCCTCACTGACCGTTGANCATGAAATTATTGTGAATATTTTGCCCTCAAATGAGTGTGTCATTCCTCTTAGCTTGATCGCTTCAGCCATATTATATTCCTTAGGAGCTGTAGGTAATGAGATATAATTGGCAATATGAACCTGCTCTCCTTGTGACATTAGCGTAAATCTTGCTAATGGATTGGTGTTTTCGCCACAAGCAAGTGTACCAAGCATCCCTAATTCTGTTTTATGCACAACCAATGAAGACCCATCACCACCAGACCAAACTAATTTTTCAGCCCATGTAGGTACAAGTTTTCTATGAACTCCAATGATGTTCCCACTTGAATCAATCGTCAAATTTGTGTTGTATATTGTTCCAGTCTTTGAGGCGCAGCGCTCATTGATACCAATTACTACAAAACAATTATTTTCATCGGCTGTTTTGCAGATCTGTTTTACTTCTTTTCCTTCTATTGTGATACTGTTTAGAAAAAGCCTCTCGAAAAAGCTAGATCCCTCTATCGGGCTCATTAGCCAACTCCAATAGGGATAAGCAGGAATAAAAGCCTCAGGAAATGCGACCAGTTGAGCCCCTTTCTTAGTGGCCTCTCTGATTAGATCGCATGCTTTTTGCGTTGTTCCAACAGCATCTAAATATACTGGTGAAGTTTGAACACTTGCTGCTTTATATTTTGCTAATTTCATTAATATTTAACTCTTAAATAAGGCATTAGGTATAAGGTGAAATATCATTTTCATGATTTTTCCATAAATCTGACTGCATGGTTTCTCTGATGATATTCACAGCGTCATATATATCCTGAAAACGAGTATACATTGGCGCTATGCCAAATCTCACTATGTTTGGTGCCCTAAAATCTCCTACAATTCCTTTACTCGCTAAAGCTCTACTTACGGCAAATCCTGAATGGTGCATAAAAGAAACATGTCCAGCCCGTCTATTTTCATCAAAAGGGCTTGCGAGTTTGAAATCGAATTCTGAGCACATTGATTCCATTAATTCTATAAAAAGATTGCTCAATTTGACGGCTTTTTTTCTTAATCTAGATACTTTTGCCTTAAGAATTAGATCGACCCCGCATTCCAAAGCAATTAGGCCCAACAATGGCGGAGTGCCACACAAGAATCGATCTATCCCATCAGCAGGTTCGTAGTCTATGGAAAAATCAAAAGGATTCTTGTGACCCATCCACCCAGAAAGAATCGGTCTAATTTTTTCT
>PBVS01000043.1 GCA_002728725.1 Woeseiaceae bacterium | reverse complement strand
ATTGGCGCTATGCCAAATCTCACTATGTTTGGTGCCCTAAAATCTCCTACAATTCCTTTACTCGCTATTGCTCTACTTACGGCAAATCCTGAATGGTGCATGAAAGAAACGTGTCCAGCCCGTCTATTTTCGTCACGAGGACTAGCGAGTTTAAAATCGAATTCTGAGCACATTGATTCCATTAATTCTATGAAAAGACTGCTCAATTTGACGGCTTTTTTTCTCAATCTAGTTACATTTGCCTTAAGAATCAGATCGACCCCACATTCCAATGCTATTAGGCCCAATAATGGCGGAGTGCCACACAAGAATCGATCTATCCCATCAGCAGGTTTGTATTCTATGGAAAAATCAAATGGGTTCTTGTGCCCCATCCATCCAGAAAGAGTCGGTCTAATTTTTTCTTGATGTTTTTTTGCTACAAATAAAAATGCAGGTGCGCCTGGACCGCCATTGAGAAACTTATAACCACATCCAACCGCAAAATCTGCAGCGCATTTATTTAAATCAACCGGAATCGACCCGACACTGTGACTTAAGTCCCATATTACAAGAATTCCTTTGTCGTGTGCTTTTTTCGTTATTTCACTCATACTAAGTATTTCGCCTGTCTTGTAATCCACCTCCGTGAGGAGTAATGCCGCAACTCTTTCATCTAGATATTTGTCAATTTCATCTTTATTTACTATCTTATTTTTCACTTTATTTGGAGAAAAACTTTGCAAGCCCTGCATCATATATAAGTCAGTTGGAAAATTATCATTTGTGCTGAGGATAATGTTACGATTTTGATTGCACTGTAAAGCAGCTGTGAGTGCTTTATATATATTGATTGATGTAGAATCAGCAGCTATGACCTCGCCGTCATTTGCGCCAATCAGTTTAGATATTTTGTTGCCAATTCTCTGGCCAGATATACCCCATTCCTCATCGGCCCATGATCTTATCAGACCCTGACCCCATTCTTTCCCGATGACATGCTCCATTCTTTTTTTTGTTATCTTTGGTGCCATCCCGAGTGAATTCCCATCGAAATAAATGGTATTTTTAGGCAAAAAGAAATGATTTCTAAACTCTTTTAATGGATCTTTTTTATCCATTTCAATAAAATATTTTTTCTCCATGAGGTGGTCTCTATATCATTTGTTTTGCTTTATTTTACGAGTTTTTCATTGTGGTTCGCATTTCCCACAACTCGGGGAAAAAACTCAGATCTAAAGCTTTGGTCAAATAATTTACACCGGCAGAACCACCAGTTCCTTGTTTGTTTCCAATAACTCTAGAAACTGTTTTCATATGCTTAAAACGCCATTCCTGAAAATAGTACTCAAGTGCAGTCAATCTTTCTGCCAGCATATATATGTCCCAGTATCTCTCAGATTCTTGATAGATTTCTTGCCAGACACTTTCAATTTCAGAATGTGGTTGATAAGGTTCTGACCAATCCCTATTTATAAGCTCTTCAGGAATTTTAAAGTTTTTTCTGGAAAGGTACATCAAAATCTCATCGTACAGTGATGGTGAATTTAGAGTCTGCACGAGATGATCATAGACACCTTTATTTTCTCGATGAACAATTATTAGGTCTTTATTTTTGTTACCCAGCTTAAACTCTAGCTCTCTGTATTGATAAGACTGAAAACCAGAAGCTTTTTTTAAGTAATCTCTGAATGTTAAAAAATCAGTCGGTGTTAAAGTTGCCAGAATTTCCCATGATTGTGTCATATGCCTTTGAATAGCTGAGATCCGGTCAAATGTTTTTAGCGGCTTCTTTATCTCATCATTTTTGATCAATTCTATAATTATATTCAATTCATGCAGGCATAGCTTTAGCCACAATTCCATGGATTGATGGACGATTACAAACATCATCTCATTGGGTTTATCCGATATTAATTTTTGTGAAGATAATAATTTTTCAATTTGAAGGTGCGAATTATATGTCAATCCACTGTCCCAAATTATCTTCTCTCCATTAATTTCTGCCTCAAAAACCTCTATCCCATCTTTTGTTGATTTCTTTATGTCTACCATCACGCTCTCATTGAAAGATTTGTTATCTTTTTTATAAATTTTTTACCGTTCATTTCTATTGTTATAATCTTACATATATGAAAATTTTAATGTCAGTAATTTTTTTTGAATTATTTTTATGGATATCAATCTAAAAATACCTAAGCAGATCTTTTTTTATTTTCTTTATGTAATTTTTTCAATAAACAATCCTGTTCATTCAGAAGATTTAATTGAAGCAAAAAGGCCAAATATCCTATTAATAGTCGCTGATGACCTAGGATGGTCTGATCTTGGTTCATTCGGTGGGGAAATTCACACCCCTAATCTAGACAATCTAGCATTTTCTGGCCTCAGATTGACCAATTTCTACGTAGCACCTACATGCTCGCCGACAAGATCGATGCTTTTATCTGGAACAGATAATCATCTTGCTGGTCTTGGCAACATGGAAGAAGAATTNGGCCCAAATCAAAAAGGTCGTCCTGGTTATGAGGGTTATCTAAATAGGGACGTCATAAGCTTCGCAAGTCTTCTTCAAAATGCTGGCTATAGGACTATGATGGCTGGAAAGTGGCACTTGGGTGCATCTCTAGACCTAGGCCCAGAATCACGCGGTTTTGATGACGCCTTTGTGATTGCTAACGGTATTAGCAATCATTTTAAGCAAGAGAGGATAGTTGGCTTCAAAGTTGATGAAATAACAAAAGCGCCCTACAGAGAAAACGGGGTTTCAGTTGATCTAAAAGAACCCTTTTATTCTTCAGAATTATATACAAATAAACTTATCCAATACATTGAAGAGCATCAAAAAGACAGCAAATTAAAAAATAATCCATTTTTTGCATACGCAGCTTATTCAGCCCCTCACTGGCCCTTGCAAGCGCCTGACCATTACATAAAAAAATATAAAGATAAATATCATGTAGGTTACAGAGCAATCAAATCAAAAAGATTAGAAAACATGAAAAAAATGGGTCTAGTACAAGAACACTTATATCCTGTNGAAAGTAATTTATGGCCTCGATGGNCTCAGNTGGATGANANTACAAAACTAGAAGAAGCAAAAAAAATGGCCGTTTATGCTGCTATGGTTGAGGCTNTNGATTTTCATATAGGTCGCCTNGTTAATTTCTTAGATAAGTCANATTTATTANAAGATACCATTATAATATTTCTTTCTGATAATGGTGCTGAAGGAAATGATCCAAGCGTTATTCTNGAAAATGCTANGTGGATNCCAAGAAACTTCAATAATAGTATTGAAAACATGGGGAGAGCCGATTCTCATATATCNTATGGTCCAAGATGGGCTGAGGTCAGTGCAACCCCTTTCAAAAACTTTAAGGCNTTTCCCTCTGAAGGGGGAATTATNTCTCCAGCATTNATTACATANCCAAAATTTAAGAGGCAAGGCAGGATAGATAATGCCTTCTCATCAGTTATGGATATCGCTCCAACTCTTCTGGATATTGCAAACACCACCTATCCAGAAAATATTTACAAAGGTATAGAAATTCATCCNTTGAANGGAAAATCAATGATTGATTTCTTGATGGAAAGAAAAAATGAAATCCATTCCGATCAATATGTTATGGGTTGGGAGTTATTCAATAGAGGTGCCCTAAGACAGGGAATATGGAAAATAGTATTTATTGAAAAACCAAATGGAAATGGCGAATGGTCACTATACAACTTAAAAGAAGACCCATTGGAGCAAAATAATCTTGCTAATATTAACAAGGATAAATTAGAAGAAATGCTGATGCTCTGGAATCAATACAAAAAAGATAATGGCGTAATAATCGATGAAGAACTTGATCTGGGATACTCTGGCTCGAACAACCACTTTTCAAATTAACCCTAGTGACTCATATTATTAATCCAATCGTGAATCAAATTTATACCTTCGTCATGATTAAGAGCCCTTCCCGATTCTGGCATCATTATCCCAGGATCNTTGGATTTCATTCTAAAAAGCAATATTGAATCCTCTGGTTTTCCAGGAACAATTGAATAAAGCTTTCCGCCACTTCCTCTGCCAGCCGCAACGGGTTTCTTATAAACACCTATGTGTCTGTCACGACTCTCTTTTAGATTTAAATAAAGCCCACTTGATGCTGCATTTCCCGATTCACTGTGACAATGACCGCAATTTATATCAAGGTATGATCTGGCTCTTCTGTCAAGACTTTGTGTNTGNTCGGTCCAATCCACAGCAGTNTTATNGATAACAATAGGATAATCAATTAAGCCCATCTGAAACCAATACNGCAGTTGATTCAACTCTTTTTCGATATCCGANTAATAAATATTGAAATTTANATTTCTTGCTTTAGGCCCTATTGGAATGACNCTNTTATTCGATTCATGACATTCTTGGCATTGATTTACGTTTGGCACTCTATATCTAACACTTTTCTCTTCNCCATCACTATTAACCCAGGAAGTANGNATTGTTTTACCNGCTATTTTTAATTCNGCATCTTTTTTCTCCATATCCCAAACATAGCTCGCAGCTTTCCACCCAGATTTTCTTTTTAAGAGAACTCTGGTTTCTAGTAAATTAGGAACTGGATTCGCCTTTCTATCATCATCGTTATAGTAAAACGTTTTTATTAAGGCNGTCCCCAGAGGAAACTGATAAACCGAATCTTCCTCAAATACAGCTTTTTTATTGTTCGGAACATAAAGAAACCTTTTCTTTTTTGTGTAATCTGAAAATAACTCAGTCATTAATTGATAGGGTATGACTTTATTGGTTGGAATCTGGGCAATAGGATCATTGAAGAAATTATATTCAGAAAGCATCTTCGGGAAATTATCTGACATAATCGCATTATCATTTACACTCTGTGCTTTTAGGGTGCTTGCAAAAAAAAGTAACCCCACTAAAAGAAGATTATAATTTTTTNTGCCACGAGAATTTACAGTAATCAATCAATCCTCTCCCAAGGAACATCGATCAAAACACTNCCCAAAGGTTGTCGCTCATCATCAGAGTTATTGTGATCTCTGATTGCCGCATCTAAAAATGGCAATAAAAATTTTATCGGATCGATTTTTAAAAAGGAGGCATTATCATTATCCCGAACAATTATGGATTCATTTTTTGGTTGCCCAAAAATTATTTGGCTGAGTGGTAAAATTCCATCCCAAAAAATATCTGGCATATCCCCATCTGCTAATTCATTCAATATTTTTGCTATCTCATTTGATTTGATATCAGGATTACTTCCTGAATTTGAAAAAGCATTATTATTAACAGTAATNGAACGAGGATGTGGATAATAATGTGGATCGTCAGTTTCCTCAAAATAGCTTACGATGGCTAAATTAATTGTCTCATTGTCACNGATTNCATTTTCAAATATTTCAACATTTTTACTGCCNAGTATTAAAACCCCCGTGCCTCTTGGTACGTTTGATACTATATTTCCTGCCGGTGCAAAATTATCAGTATTATTATGATTNGATATATTGTTGAATACTCTTATGTTTTGNCCTTGTTGCTGGGGAAGNTCTGGCAAATCAAAAACAAGAATTCCTCCCGTGTTATCACTAACTTTATTGTTATAGACATCTGCATAGTATGAGTTTTCAATTTCAATTCCAGCCACATTAAATTTGGCTATATTGTTACGAACAATGATGTTTTCAGATTGTCCAACATAAATCCCAGCATCTGATGCACCAATAGCAACACAGCCCTGGATAAATACATTTTTAGATTGAACAGGGTACAACCCATAAGCACCATTATTTGTATTTGGGCCGTTCGTCCATTCAGTTCTTATATTTATGAAATAAATTCCATTTGCATTGACAACCTTGATTCCATCACCTACTGCATTGATTATGGAGAAATCTTTTAAAATAACCTCATCAGAAGATACCAATAAACCTTGTGCACCAGATTTTTGACTTGAGAAATCTAAAATGGTTTTATCCATGCCCTGACCCAAGATAGTGACATGAGATTGATTGAGTGATAAGCCATCAGTGAATGCGTAAGTACCCTCTCTCAGTAATATGGTGTCTCCTGGTTTAGCTAAAATTAATAATTCTTGAAGCTCTTCCTGTGAGTTATCTCCAGGTGAAATTTTGTATATTTCAGCGTGAATGAATTCTGAGCTAACGGATATCGAGAACAATAAAATACTTAATAATCTCAATGTCTTGGCTTTGTAATATTTAGTTTTCATGTATACACTTTACACTAATTTAATAAAAACGATCACATACTAGAATGACAAAAAAAAATAATATTACCTTGTTATTGATTATTTCAGTGGTTGCTGCGTGCACAAAAACTGATATTGAGCCCAATATTATTTTCAAAAATGCGTCTGTATACACTGTTAACAAAAAACAGCCTTGGGCGTCATCTGTTGTTGTTCAAAATGAAAAAATTATCTTTGTTGGAAGCGATGACGATGCATTAGCATTCACAAATAAAAACTCGCAAATTATCGATCTGAATAAAAAAATGATACTTCCTGGATTTCATGACATTCATGTTCACCCTGTCCATGGAGGTGTTACATTTTTACAATGTAACCTCACCGATATCAGGGGTATTGATAATTTGCTGAGTAAAATTAAAAATTGCGCAGAAGAAAAAGGACCTAATGAATGGGTTCTTGGGGGTGGCTGGGCTGTCGATAACTTTAGTGCAATGAAATTGCCCGACAAAAAAATGCTTGATGAAATTGTGCCCGACAAACCCGTTTCATTGAAATCATCAGATGGGCATTCATTATGGGCAAATAGCATCGCGCTGGAAATCTCTAACATAAATGAAAGTACAATTGACCCGAAGAATGGAGCTATCGAAAGATATCCAAACTCTAGAGAACCCTCTGGTTTATTGCACGAGGACAGCGCAATGATGTTAGTGATGGATAACCATCCAGAATTGACCAATAAAGAATTAATTGATGGATTGAAATATTCTCGAGATGAGTTTCATAGGCTGGGGATAACAGGTGTTCAAGATGCTTTACTGAAATTAGATCCAGGCGATCCTTACTTCGGACTGGATGCTTATAATTATCTTGATGACAGGAATGAGCTTAATCTGCACGTTGTCACAGCAATGTTTTGGAACAATGGTCAACCCCTCAAACCTCAACTTGAGAGGTTTAAGAGAGTAAGAGAAAAGCAAAAGAATTCAAAAAATGTAAAGGCTACATCTATAAAGATATGGCAAGATGGAGTCATTGAGACCTACACTGCCGCAATGAAAGAGCCTTATTCTGATAGAGCGGATCTATTTTCAGGTGAATTACAAAATCAGCCCAGTAAACTAAATGCTGCAATCGAAGCTCTTGATGCTGAGGGTTTTCAAATTCATTTTCATGCAATTGGAGATTATGCAATCGAAGTGTCCTTCGATTCTCTTCAAAATGCGAGAGAAAAAAATGGTAAGAGGGATAGCCGTCATCATATTTCTCATATAGAGGTTTTCCAGGAAAAAGATATAAGTAGGTTTAATGAATTAGATGTAGTGGCAAATTTTCAACCACTTTGGGCAATCGAAGATGAGTATATCACTGAGCACACTTGGCCAAAAATCGGACAAGAGAGAAGTAAATACCTCTACCCAATTGGAAGTGTCAAAAGGTCTGGTGGTAAAATTGCATTTGGCAGTGATTGGTATGTAACTTCTGTCAATCCACTGGATGGAATTGAAACAGCTGTAACAAGGTTAGAGCCAAATGGTCTTACCAAGAACCCTCTTGGAGTTAATGAGGAAATTGGTCTAGCAGATGCAATTGAAGCTTATACATTAAATGGGGCCTATGTGAATTTCCTCGATAAAAAAGTGGGCAGTATCGAAGTTGGCAAGCAAGCAGATCTTATTGTTTTGGATAAAAATCTATTTGAAATCCCACCGAAAGAAATCAATGAATCAAGAGTTTTAGCCACTATTTTCAATGGAGATATTGTGTTTGGCTCATATGAAGATCTGCAAAATTAAAGGTTTTTTTCTACTAGCGCACCCTCTCTAAGCTCAAGAATTCTGTCACTTCTTTCAGCCACAGCTTCATCATGTGTCACTATCACGAGACTTGATGTGATTTCTCTTTGTATTTCAAGCATTAGATCTATGACATGTTTTCCATTTTTATTGTCCAAATTACCTGTCGGCTCATCCGCTAAAATGACTGTCGGTTTAGTTATTAGAGCTCTTGCAATTGCTGTCCTTTGTCTTTCTCCACCAGATAACTTTGATGGACGATGATTTATTCTATCGCCCAGGTCGACTTTCCTCAGAAACAATTCGGCCTCAGCATATGCTATATCTCTGTCTAATCCCCCAATTAATAGCGGCATTGCCACATTTTCCTTAGCAGTGAATTCAGCTAAAAGATGATGAAATTGATAAACGAAACCTAAATACTTATTTCTNATAANGCATTTTTCCGATTCAGTTGCCTTGNTAAGTNATACATCATTAATAACTACATTGCCTGTTGTTGGGAGATCCAAACCNCCCATAATTTGCAATAATGTTGTCTTTCCGGAACCAGACGAACCCATAATAGCAATGCGATCACCNGAATATACATNTAAAGATAAATTTTNNANNACATTCAAATCNCGTTGATTTTCAGTAAATGTCTTACTAATTGAGTCNCAACTTAGCACTGGGNTNTGTATTGCTTTATCAGTATTACTTTTCATTTCGNAGAATTTCCGATGGNATAATTTTTGAAGCCTTCCAAGCTGGATATATAGTTGATAGCACCGCCATATTAAAAGCAATGAAAGACACCAAAATTACGTCAAAAAACCTTAAATCTGCTGGTACATCGCTAATAAAATAGACCTCTGAAGACAAAACCTTAATACCAAATATTNATTCTATCAAAATAATTAAGTATTGGAGGTTTGATGTGATNAATATACCCAAGNTTACTCCTAATATTGTTCCTAAGATACCTATCATAACACCCTGTAATATATATATTTTTAATATGACCATATGCGATATTCCATTCGCCCTTAGTATGGCGATGTCACGCTGCTTATCTTTTACGACCATCATCAGTGTTGACACTATGTTAAATGCGGCTACTGCAATTACAGAGAGTAAGATGATAAATAATATTGACTTAGTAATTTGTATGGAACGAAANAAATTTGAGTGACTTTGTGTCCAATCTCCGATTAAAAAATTTCCNCCTAAAGACNATGCTACATTTCTAACAGTTNTATTTGCTTCGTACATATCTTTCATCGAAAGCCTTAAACCAGANACNGTATTACCCATTCTTAAAATACGTTGAGCGTCATTCATATTAATTATNATTAAATTTCGATCATATTCATTCATTCCTGCTCTGAATATTCCTGTTACTCTAAAGTCTTTTGCTCTAGGAATAATACCAAACGGAGTGGTTATTCCATCTGCAAGATTAAGATTGACAATATCTCCAATTGATACATCGAGATATTCAGCTAACTCAGATCCCAGAATCGCATTAAAACTCTCTTGCTGGATTTCATCTAAATTGCCATGAGTAATAAAATTAAGAAACTCTGGCACCTCGTCATTTATGACTCTAGGTTCAATCCCACGAAAAATAATGGCAGACATTTTATCTTCTGATACCAGCAGACCTTGAGACTGAACATAAGGAATTGCTTTTTTAATATTCTCATGNTCTTCGGCTTTCAGAATCTGTGACTCCCATTCAATAATCTTTCCAGACGTATTTTCAATATTTGCATGACCAGACATTATTAATAATTTTGATTCTAATTCTTTTTCAAATCCGTTAACTACCGACAGAACCACAATTAGAACGCCAACAGCAATCATGATTCCGATGATCGATATCCAAGAAATTAGAGATATAAAACTGCTGGCTTCTTTTTTGAGAAGGTACCTAGATGCGAACCAAGAGATTATACTGCCCTTCATATTATTCACCTCTCAGTACAGCTGCAGGTTCAATTTCAGTTGCCCTTCTTGCTGGATAATAAGAAGCTAAGGTAGTGATTAAAAATGAGAAGAATGCAATCAAAGCAATATCTCNGGTATTAACGATTGATGGGATTCTTGTTACATAAAAAACATCGCTGGGCATAATTTGAAAGCCAAAAAAATTCTCTAACATAGGTGCCCACTCAGGCGTATTTATCGCAATTACANAACCAAGAATAACGCCCANTGTTACCCCAACAAAACTGATTAAAGACCCTTGATATANAAAAATATTTTGTATCGACCTAGAGCTTATTCCGAGAGTCCTCAGTACCGCAATATCATCTTTCTTTTCAGTTACAGTCATAATCAAGCTGGCAATTATATTGAAAGCAGCAACNGCAATNACGAGCATTAGNACAATTGACATCATTACTTTTTCTAGTTTTATGGCGCCAAAATATGCAGAGTTTTCTTGCGTCCAATCAATAATTGAATATTTATTTCCTAGTAATTCACTGAGCTTCTCTGAANTTTCTTGCGAAAGCATTGGATCGTCAACCGAATATCTCAGCCTAAANTTATTATTTNTTGTTAGCAGTTTACTTGCATCATAGAAGTTCATGAGAACCAGAGAACTATCATGCTCTTGGATACCGGCTTCAAAAAAACCTTTTACTTTAAATTTAGATAGTATCGGCTCAATAACACCATTATTAACAATAGGGATCATCAACAAAATATCATCATCAATGAAAAGGTTAAGGCTATAAGCCAGGTTTTGTCCAATTAAAACACTATTTGAGTCTTTTGTTAGGCTGTCTATGTCGCCAGCAATAAATTTAATATTATTGTCTAATATTTTTGATTCATATTCTGGAATTACACCATTTACATTAACACTTCGAATCGAGGATCCATCTTTAATGATTCCATTAAAAACAAAGGTGGGTGAAATTGCTTTGACTTCATCGCTTTCAGAAATAAGCTTATATTGATTCTCCCATTCGTTTTCACTTATAGGGCCCTCAATGTATCCATGAGCAGACATACTCAGCAACCTATTTCTAAGCTCATTTTCGAATCCATTCATCACCGAAAGAATAGTAATCAATGTAGCTACACCGAGCACAATCCCTGTCAGAGACATCATTGATACAAATGAAATAAATCCATTACTTTTTTTTGAATTTAAATAACGAAAACCAATAAAGAATTCTGTTTTTTTTATCATTATAGTTTTTGATTGTAATTGAATGTATATTCCACACTTATTTATAACTTAATTGTTTTTCTTGAAACTAA
>PBVS01000042.1 GCA_002728725.1 Woeseiaceae bacterium | reverse complement strand
ATGTCTAATGATGAGGTGTATGCGTTATATAAGACCCTTCCTCTCATCATGAAGCCTGAGACTAAGTTTTGGTATAGTAATCTAGGCTACGGATTACTGACAATTTTGATAGAAAATATCACTGGCATGACCCTGAGAGAGTTCGCTGAAAAAGAGATCTTCAAGCCATTGGGTATGGATGATACTTTTTTTAATGACGATGTAAATTTGGTTGTTACAAATAGAGCCGATGCATATATACCAAGAGAAAACTATCCTGGTGAGTACAAAATCTTTATGACCAATTTGAGTAATGTAGGCGATGGAGGTGTATACACCACAATTAATGACTTTATTAAATGGGATCAGAATTTTTATGGCAACAATTTAGGCGATCAAAATAATAAATTGATTCAACGAATGAAGCATAACTTCTTTAAGCAATCTGCTGAAATATCAAGAAAAAATAACGATGTTTACCGTGATGAAGATACGTATGCATTTGCACAAAATTTTGATGTCTATAGAGGATCTAATAGATGGTCTCATTCAGGTTCATGGGTGGGGTATACGGCTAAATATTCTAGGTTTGAAGATCTAAAGTTTTCTACGGTCGTTTTTTGCAATAATGAAGCAATTGATGCTGGTGAGGTATCTGACAAAATTATTGAAATGTATTTTAATCTCGAGCAGAAATAGGGTTTAAGTAATGCTTAAATACACAATTGAGGCATCAGTAATCATCGTTGGCATTCTTTTTTCATTCTATATCGAAGAAATACGAAGTAATAACAGGGACATTGAAGTAAAAAATGAATTGTTGAGCGATTTAAACAGAGCTCTTGAGAGAGATCTTGATCAAATCAAAGAAATTCAGAAGATGCTGAATGACTCTATGCAACGTATTTCAGATTTGAGGAATGATATAAACAATAACCATGAACAACTCTCAGATCTTGAAGCTGTAAAAAAGATATTAAATGCTAATGTTTCTACCACTTTTTTTTCCGAGGACGGCGTTTTTACNGAGCTTGTTTCATCTGGATCCTATGAACTCATNAGCAATAAAGAATTAAANAATAAATTATTNGAAATTTACAACCACCAAAAAGAGAGAAACATGAGTATCTCCGATGATATNGATATATTNCAGAATGANTTTTTTCTTAAATTCTCNCAAGAATTCAGAGTNGCNATTAACTATAACTCTTATGATGGNGTNTTTTATGGNACAACNGGAGTNGATAGNTTCNNTTTTGATAGAGATTATTATATGTCGGATNATTTCTATGGTTATCTGACNNCACTNCAATTAAATGGCTATTTTTATGGNCGCTTNTTAGCNGATATCAAGACTGCTTATGAGGCAACNCTTNTATTATCAAAAGAGGAAATAACAATTAGATAGGGTTAGCGCTCAATGACTTCTGCTTTTCTTGTGGTGTCAAAATCATCACACCCAAGCCCATAATAAAAAAGCAGAAAAAAGGCTCAAATGGCCAGAATGGAAGCCATAATTCTAAGTCAGCCGACCATTTAGGTGAAAGCAAGATATTTGTGGCAGACTCTCGCCAAGTTAGCCCAGAGTAGGCAACGATAAAACNAAATACTATCAACGAGTAACCTGTNATCGAGAGAAANAAATTNGGTTTACTTGAACTTCTNGNTCTTTTTTTNCCCCACGCAAATATACGTAAAGCAAAAGCGGTAAAACCAAGCCAATAGAAAATATGNTCAAAAAGAACGGGGTCCTCATAATAATATAGCGCCCACCAATATACGGTGTAGGCNTAGGCCCATAGGAAATAAACNCCGCTTTTATGAATNATTTTCCATTGANNNGCATTGACATACTTNCTNCCAAACTTNAAAGAAGTCANAACCATGGCTGCNAGAAAAATNTACCCAATNCTGCCTTCAATCTCNTTACGTAATAGNTATACATCNTCGAANTAGTAATCTCGATAGAATGTTGACATGATATAAATAAAGGTNCCTTGCCAACCCATTGCNACNGCNAANGTCATNCCAATATACTTTCGNTTTCTAAACCACCATTTTGTAAANGTATTNGGAAATAGAATATTAACNGCTGAAGCAGCTGTAACGATGTATATTAGCGGGACAGCCCATCTTACTGAGAANCCAATCATNTCNGATACACCNTCACCGGTTGTCAAGTCATGCTGAATCATTACGTACGTCATGATTAACGACATTGGCACGGAGGTTAGCCAGAATAAATTCCATTTATTCAGATAAACGTGATTAAAAATTGATTGCGATTGACTCATAATAGACTATTGTGCCACGATAAATTATAAATAGCTTACAACATTTCTATGAGTAATATGAATAAACTATCTAGAAGCATTAAAAACATAATTAATTTCATTCCTTGGGTAATATCAATTTATGTATTTTATTTACTGGATACCAATTTATGGACATATGAGACACCTCATCGAGGAAAAATATCAGTAATAATCATGACAGTTGGAATGATTCTGTCTCTTAAGCTTTATTCAATCAACAAAAAAAAACACTAAGTTNTATTTAGTAATACTCTTATATCTTTCGTGNTAGAGTTTTTGTGTTATGTANTAANANTATAACAATATATTCATTCATCATATTCNGGATAGATCATGACTGACAAAACCATATCAGTAAAAATGGATGAGGGGGACATTACAAGGATTAGCATATTTTTAGAGAATGCTAACCAAAGGTTTAAAAGCTCAANTATCATAAAAAATTATGAAGAGCTTAATTTATTTCTATACATATACAGAAANCGTATTGCTGGGAAAGACACAAGATTTAAAGATTTGCAGGCATTTAGTCAAAAAAGTGATGTTTATATATCGAATTTTATTAAAATATCAGCTCAAAATGGNAGTATCGATGTTAAAGACTGCGATAAAGATAAGCGGCAAAAAATATATGTATTGACTCAAAAAGCAAAGGAAACCATTAGATCTTTTGCTTTTAATGCAAAATATAATGATGAATAGAAGAATCGGAGAGGATTAAGATGAAGAATGTTATAGGGTTATTTTTTATAGTTCTGCTATATGGTTGTGGATCTGGAGGGGGCGGCGCAGATTTATATTCAGATAATACAATTGATAGATCGAATACTAGATTAAGTAACTCACCACCAATCATAACACCTCCATCTGGTGTCGTAGCGACCAACGAAGGATCAACAGCTGTAACCACAGTTGTAGCTATGGACCCAAACCACGATGTTCCGCTGACATATAAACTTGAAGGTAATTCTACATCAGCTACTGATCATACTTTGTTTGATATTTCTTCATCAGGTGTCATTACATACAAAACAGCACCCACTTACATAACAAAAAATTCTTATTCGATTACTGCAGTAGTCAGCGATCAATTTACAAGCTCTAAACAGGATATAAACATATCTGTTAATATNCCGCCTTTTAAGTGGGTAACCGCNACCCCTGCANCACAAGGNATGGATGCCAACAAACTTCAGGCCGCTATCGATTATGCGTTCACAGATATTTATAACACTCAGGGTTTAATTATCATCAAGGACGGTAAAATTGTNGCTGAAAAATACCAAGGTATCAGTGATGNAAGTGTTACTGGGCTAAAACGCATTGCCACTTCTGAAAATCGAATTTGGTCAACCGGCTGGGATGANGNNAAATATGAGACAGTGTTTGGAACTCGAGATGCAAACAGTATTGGCTTATCTAATTCATCNGCGAAAACAATTTTAGGACTCTTAATAGGTATAGCAATCGATAACGGCTCTATCAACTCAATTGATGATAAAGTGTCACAATACATTTCTTCATGGGTAGGTACTAATAAAGAAAATATTACTCTAAAAGATATGATAACCATGAGGTCGGGTTTAGCCGCAATACCTGANACTGTNGGGTTATTAGGTTCTCACACACTAATGTATGAATCTAATGGNTTGGCTGTATCTTCAGCACGTGGTTTAAATCCNGATCCNCCAGAAAATAAATTTAGGTACGACGGTATGGGAGATACCTTGATTTTAGGGGAAGTTTTACGTGTTGCAACAGGGAAAGANGCATTGGAATATGGNAGAGATAATCTATTCACAAAAATGGGCCTCGCAAACTACGACTGGTGGAAAAATGAAACCGGAACAATATTAACTTGGGGGAATTTTGAATCGACCTTAAGGGATTTTGTGAAATTTGGCATGCTTTGGTCAAAAGATGCAGGTTTAGATGCCGTTTATGGTGAAAATGTTATTGGAGAAGGTAAGTGGAATGGAGAGCAGCTTGTTTCTAGCAGTTGGATAGCTGACGCAAAANCACCTGCGGTTGTTACAACTTTTGCGGATTATATCTTCTATGGCTATCATATGTACAAAGCAACCAANNTNGTNAGTCCAGCGAGCTTAGATAATAACGAANTAACAGTGGATGTATATTCNGCAAAAGGATTCAATGATAATTCAATCTGGACGATCCCNGAGNATAATCTCATTGTTGCTCGTCATGGTCTNTATCATCCAGTTGTCAATATTGGAAACGAAAAAATCTTCAAAGGTGATATCACGGGTAATCCCGCCATAGCCAATAAAGATAATGCCAATTATATCCTGACTGTGTTTAATGGAAGCCTTGAAAATACAAGTAATGGTTACAGACCATACAATGCAAATTGGTCATGGTCATCTTTAAATGACGAACACATGTTAAAGAGAATTATTGAATCGATTAATTAAGTTGAGTCCGCTTTACTGAAATCAAGTTTGTTTTCCGGTGGCGAAGATTTAATATCATTCACTGCTTTGTATTTTGTAAATAAAATATTTAACAGGCAAGCCAGGAACATTGCAATGACTATTGCACCGATCCATTCAATTTTTAAAAACTCGAAATTATAGAGCATTGTGAGCACGCTTAAAGAAATGATATTCAATGAAATGTATTTCTTTAAACCAAGATTCTTCGGCGTTAGATTCAAGTTGTCTGTGTACAATCTAATTAATGAATCAAGCGAATTAATTACGAATAAAGTCCCCACAAACATCATCATAAGGTTATACAGGCCGTATATTTCAATATTATTTTGGTGATAAATATAGATAACCGAAAACCACAAACCTAATGGTATTGAAGGGATAACAAGTATCATGAGTAACAATTGATAGGTCCTTATTCCACCTACAAATCTCGCCAGGAATTGACCAATCATAATGTACCAAGAGAACCACCAATATAGGTAAAACTCATGATACAGATTGATCGGCAATAAGTACTGGGGTAGATCTTTAAAGTAGTCACCAAATTGAGCTATTGAAAAAAATATCTGATTGTAGTCAGCGTTTTCCCATACGAACGAAGCAATCCACATCGTAAAGATTAATACAAAAAATAGAGTTGATGATGTCATACTCAGTATTTTGACGTATTTGATTTTAGTGCTTGAATACGTAGCTGTTGATATAACAAAAAGGACAACAAGATAAAAGAAGAGATTAAGAGATTTACCATCACCAAATTCTGGCAAATAAAACGGAAGATTGGATAAAAACAAAAATGTCGTAAATGAGCATGTAATGATAATGACAACTGTATTGAGAAATTTAATGAGGGGAATCTCAAAAAACTTTACTTTTGGCTCAATAACACAAAAATAAAAACACATCATGAAGTAACCAGACCATATTGCAAAACCCATAGAAGCGAATTCCATAGCCAATGGATTGGTAAATTTATATTCTGGATTAGTTAAGGTATCTTCAAATACAGGAAAATCGATTAATGGCAGCATAATACCACCCACTTCTAGACCTGAAGTGAATAATATTGCCATGAAAACTGGTGTCCTTANGGGTGTAACNCCAATACATCGAATATTTCCCCACTTAATNAGTATGTANGNAATAAATGCATAACTGGTCANAAGGCCAATATTTAACCATGATGACATAAAGTGANACATTAAAAACTAATTATAAGTATATGTATTATATTAATAATGTAAGGTTTTTGATTCCAGATAATCTTCTAGACCCATTATTCCACCCTCACGACCATTGCCAGACTGCTTGTAACCACCAAAAGGAGAGCCATAATTGAATTCACCGCCATTGATATGAACCGCACCTGCTCTTAGTTTTGCGGCAACTCTCTTCGCTCTCTCTTCAGATCCAGTTTGAAGATAAGCGGCAAGACCATAGGGCGTGTCATTGGCGATTTCTATGGCTTCGTCTTCATCTTTAAAAGGGATAATCACCAATACAGGACCAAAAATTTCTTCTTTAGCAATTTTCATATCATTTGTAACGTCCTTAAAGATAGTTGGTTTGACGAACCATCCATTTTCAAAACCTTCCGGTTTACCAGGGCCACCGCATAATAATGTTGCGCCTTCATCTATACCAGCATTTATGAGGGTTTGCACTCGTTCGAATTGAATTTTATCAAACAGCGGTCCTATGTGATCACCTTCCTTTTTTGGTGAATCGACTAATACTTTATCGCAGGCTTCTTTAGCAATTTTAAGTACCTCTTCATAGCAGGACTCCTCAACTAAAAGACGTGTTGGAGCATCACAAGACTGCCCTGTATTGAACATGCACTCATTTACTGAGGCATTTACTCGTTCCTCTAAATTGCAGTCGGAGAAGACTAAGTTAGGAGATTTTCCACCCAGTTCAAGGGTTACACGTTTAACCGTATCTGCTGAATCTTTAGTAACACAAATTCCTGCTCTTGTAGATCCAGTAAATGACATCATCTGTATATCAGGGTGTTTGGATAATTCACTTCCAACTGTAGGTCCATCACCGTTTATTAAGTTAAAAACACCAGCAGGATAGCCTGCTTCATCAATCATTTCGGCATAAATAATAGCTGATAAAGGTGTGTGTTCAGAGGGTTTGAGGATGCATGTGCAACCGGTTGCCAAGGCAGGAAGTACTTTTAGTGTTATTTGATTAATTGGCCAATTCCAGGGAGTAATCAGGCCACATACACCTATTGGTTCCTTAGTTAATATATCGCCATTATCTAGTTTTTCAGTTTCTTCAAAGGATTCTAGAGCACTGATAAAGCCATCTAAATGACCAATGGCAGCATCCGCTTGAGCTTCTTTCGCCATTGTAATTGGCGCGCCCATTTCTGTGCTTATNGCTTCAGCTAATTCATCAAATCTATTTAATGTGATGCTTCTAAGTTTTTTGAGATATTCCAATCGNACATCTTTGGNTGTNANAGAGAAAGACTCAAACGNTTTTTTTGCNGCAGCNACTGCAAGATCCACATCTTTTTTTCCACCCATTGCGATGACGCCNATCTCTTCTTCAGTAGCGGGATTTATAAAAGGAAATGTAGTAGAAGATTGAGGGTCTACCCATTGCCCATCAATATAGAATTTCTTAAAGTTTTCCATTATTACTCCAATTTAGTTTTCTCGTTGCCATATTTTTGTATTATTTTTTGGNAAAGCTTTTTTACCAAGGATGCTATCACTTAACTTTTCAGCCAACATAATAGTCGGACTGTTTGTATTGCCGTTGGTTACACGAGGCATTATTGATGCATCAACTACACGCAGTTTATCTACACCAAATACTTTACCATGATTGTTTACAACAGCGTTTGGATTATTTGCTTCACCCATTGAAGCAGTTCCTGATAGATGCCACTGCGTATTAAGATGATTTTTAATTTCTTCAGTCAGNTCGTCATCAGACTGTTTTTTTATTCCTGGNAAGATCTCATCTCCACATAATTCNTTGAAAGAGGGTGCTTTAATCAANTCTCTGACTATNTTNATTCCATCTAAAATAGCCTGAATATCTCTTTTATCCGATAAATAATTTGCAGAAATAATTGGGTCACTTAATGGGTTCGAGTCTGCCAATCTAACATGACCTCTACTGAANGTTTGCATCAAACCTATATGAATTTGGAAAGCATGCTCCTGGATTGGTTTCCATGTTTTATCATCAACAGCAATTGGAGAAACGCATAATTGTATATCTGGATAATCAACAGAATGATTTGATCTAATGCATGCAATGACATCAAAATGATTGCTTGCACACATACCATCAGAGAATAAAAACCATCGTAATCCTTGAATAATACTCGGAATCATCTTTGTTTTTGGCCAAAGCGATACTGGTTTCGTGCACCGATATTTTAAAACAAAATCTGGGTGGTCATTTAGATTTGCTCCGACACCAGGGCTATTCTTTACAACATCAATGTTTAATTCTCTCAACTGTTTTTCGGGGCCAATACCGGAGAGCATTAATATATGTGGTGTTCCAATGGCACCTGCAGATAATATTATTTCTTTTGAAGCATAAGCCAGTACTTTGTTTTTTTGTTTATCAAAAAATTCAACACCAACAGCAATCTTATTCTTGA
>PBVS01000041.1 GCA_002728725.1 Woeseiaceae bacterium | reverse complement strand
ATTAAAGCTGAAGATGCGAACCAAGTTATTATCAATTCGCCTGTTTTATCTCAACAAAAACTCAGGCAATTAATGTCACCTGACTTTTACGGTGATCATCATGCCTTCATAGATTTAAATTATCATGAATCCGATGATCTGTTGTCTGCTCTAAAACGAATGTGTTCAGAAGCTGAAGAAGCTGTAAGAGCTAAGAAAGCCTTAATACTTCTTAGTGATCGTTATATCAAATCTAATATGATTCCCGCTCACGCGCTTCTCGCGACAGGTGCCATTCACCATCATCTGGTTAGATTGGGATTACGTTCTAGAACCAATATTATCGTAGAAACTGGAGTTGCCCGAGACTCTCATCATTTCGCATGTTTAATTGGATATGGCGCGACTGCTGTTTATCCATATCTGGTGTATCAAAGTTTGCATGATCTGGCTAGGAAAGGAAGTGTAGACAGATCTCAACAGTTGGGCAGAAGTTTTCGACGAGGCATTAGAAAAGGTTTATTTAAAATCATGTCAAAAATGGGTATCTCTTCAATTGCAAGTTATAGAGGGGCTCAATTATTTGAGATAATTGGATTGCATGATGAAATCGTTAATCGCTGTTTTATCGGGACAGTAAGCCGAATACAGGGAGCACGATTTTCAGATCTTGAGGAAGATCAAAGGGAGCTTGCTATTCATTCAAGATCACCTCAAATAGCATTATCGCAAGGCGGACTTTATAAATACGTCCATGATGGAGAATATCATTGTTATAATCCGGATGTTATTTCAACACTTCAACAAGCTGTTAAATCAAGCAACTATGAGACATACATAAAATATGCTCAATTAGTTGACCAGAGGCCAGTCTCAACATTGAGAGACCTCATGAAGCCCCTTCCCATAGGCAGTCCGATTGATAAAGTGGATGTGGAACCTGTAAGCCACATAATAAAAAGATTTGACAGCGCAGGTATGTCTTTGGGCGCTTTGTCCCCTGAAGCTCATGAGGCGTTAGCCATTGGTATGAATAGATTGGGAGGTAAGTCTAATTCTGGTGAAGGAGGAGAGGATCCCTCAAGATTTAACAACGAAAGAAGATCCAAAATTAAACAAATTGCCTCGGGTAGGTTCGGCGTAACCGCAGAATATCTAGTTAATGCAGAGGTAATCCAAATAAAAATGGCTCAAGGAGCAAAACCTGGTGAAGGTGGACAACTACCAGGACATAAAGTCAATAAGATGATAGCAAAGCTTAGGTATGCAAAACCAGGCGTAGGCTTAATCTCTCCGCCACCACATCACGATATATACTCAATTGAGGACTTATCACAGTTAATTTTTGATCTCAAACAAGTTAATCCAGAGGCATTAATTTCTGTAAAACTAGTTGCAGAACCCGGAGTTGGAACCATAGCTGCTGGGGTAGTAAAAGCTTATGCTGATTTGATCACAATTTCAGGTTATGACGGAGGGACAGGCGCCAGCCCACTCAGTTCAGTTAAATATGCGGGCAGTCCATGGGAGCTTGGTTTGTCTGAAACTCATCAGGTGCTTTGTAAGAACAATATGAGACATAAGGTCAGACTCCAAACTGATGGCGGGCTCAAGACAGGACTTGATGTAGTAAAAGCAGCAATGCTTGGCGCTGAGAGTTTTGGATTTGGCACTGGCCCAATGGTGGCATTGGGTTGTAAGTACTTGCGGATTTGTCATCTAAACAATTGTGCTACAGGCATAGCTACACAAAATAATGTCTTAAGAAATGAATATTTCATAGGTTTACCAGAAATGGTCATCAATTTTTTTACATTTATAGCTGAAGACGTAAGATATTGGTTAGCAAAATTAGGTGCAAAGAAACTTGAAGATCTTATNGGAAGGACTGATCTAATAGAGCTGTTGCNAGGAGAAACCAANAGGCAGCAATCGCTCGATCTCAGNCCTATAATTGATTCAGANGGNCTAACTAAAGATAAGCCTAGATTTTGTACAGATCTCTATAACGAACCTTANGACAAGGGAGAAATGGCAGAATCCATGCTGTCAGAGACGATGAGCTCAATTANAGATAAAATTGGCGGTGAATTTCATTTTAATATCGCGAATTACAATAGATCTATTGGGTCAAGATTATCGGGAGAGATAGCCAGATTGCATGGAAATCATGGTATGGCAGATACTCCTCTTAAGATTAATTTGACAGGAACCGCAGGGCAGAGTCTAGGTGCTTTCAATGTTTCTGGTCTGAACATTAGTCTTACGGGAGACGCAAATGATTATGTAGGCAAAGGGATGACTGGAGGCAGAATCGTAATTCGGCCACCCGAGTCTAGAAATTTCAAATCAGAAGATACTGTAATAATTGGAAATACGTGTTTGTACGGTGCAACAGGAGGGCACTTATTCGCGTCAGGGCAAGCTGGAGAGAGGTTTGCTGTAAGGAATTCAGGTGCTACAGCAGTTGTTGAGGGTGCAGGTGATCACTGTTGCGAATATATGACAGGTGGAGTTGTTGTTGTCCTGGGGCAGACTGGTTTAAATTTTGGAGCTGGAATGACTGGTGGATTTGCGTACGTTCTCGATCTCGATAGAAAGTTTGTGGATCTTTACAATCATGAGTTAATCGATATTCATCGNATNACACCTGAAAACATGGAGGCTCATACTCATCATCTAAGAGCGTTACTTCNTGAGCATTNAAATGAAACTCAGAGTGAACTGGCGCAGGATATACTTTTTGATTTTAGGTCTTTTCTTTCAAAATTTTGGGTTGTTAAACCAAAGGCAGCAGAATTGGGCTCTCTAATCACTTCACTTAATGAGGCTGCATAACCAGAATGTCGAAACATCCACTTCAATANCTTGAATTACCCCGCAAGGATCCTGAAAAGGATATACCTGAGGTTCGAATTAAGCACTATGATGAAATTTATGCATCCTATGATGGAGCAGAAGCCGCATCTCAAGCTGGAAGATGTATTTCTTGTGGTATTCCTTACTGTGAATGGAAATGTCCTGTTCATAATTACATCCCAAACTGGCTTGAACTGATAGAGGAGGGGAAACTATTTGAAGCTGCTGAATTATCTCATCAGACGAATTCNCTCCCCGAGATATGTGGAAGAGTTTGCCCTCAAGATAGATTATGTGAGGATGCATGCACACTTAANAATGGAGTTGGAGCTGTCAGTATTGGCAATATTGAAAAATACATAACAGACGAAGCCATTAAGCAGGGTTGGCGCCCTAATATGGACCATGTGAAAGACACAGGCAAAAAAGTAGCAATCATTGGAGCCGGTCCAGCTGGATTATCAGCAGCAGATGTACTAGCGAGGGCCGGTATAAGACCCGTTGTTTTTGATGCTTATCCGGAAATAGGCGGTTTGTTAACATTTGGAATACCTCCTTTTAAGTTAAACAAAGATGTTGTCAAAACACGAAGACATCTACTTGAAGGAATGGGAGTCGAGTTTGTACTGAGCACTTATGTTGGAANAGACAGGAGTTTTTCATCAATTTATGATGAGTATGATGCGGTTTTCATTGGAACAGGAACCTATAAGGAGATAAGNGGAGGATTCAAAGGAGAAAACNTGAAAGGAGTTTATAANGCTCTGCCTTATTTAATTGGTAANGNAAATGAAGANTTAGGCATTTCTGACAGTGAAAATCCATATGTTGATCTGAAAAAAAAGAATGTGNTTGTTCTTGGTGGAGGCGATACAGGTATGGACTGCAACAGAACGGCAATAAGACAAGGAGCCTCAAAAGTGAGTTGTGTATANAGAAGAAATGAAGAGAANATGCCTGGATCGCGACGTGAGGTTTNCAATAGTAAAGAAGAAGGGGTCAGCTTCTTATTCAACAAGCAGCCACTTGAAATCATTGGAACAGATTGTGTGACAGGGGTTAAGCTTGCTTCTACTGAGCTAGGNCCACCTGATGAAAGTGGAAGACGTGCACCTAAAATAATTCAGGGCTCAGAAGAAATAATTGAAGCAAATGCTGTCATTGTTGCATTTGGTTATTTGCCAGATGCTCCGNATTGGGTCTCTAAAAATGCTATTAAAATAAATGACTATGGATGTATAGATGTNGCATCTGAAGAAAACCTGCCATTTCAAACAACCAATACAAAGGTGTTTGCTGGAGGAGATATTGTTCGAGGCTCAGATCTGGTTGTGACTGCTGTTTTTGAGGGACGAGAAGCCGCNAAAAGCATAATCAGTTTTTTGAAGNAANAAAGATAAAATATACNCACAATTATTTTTAAACTCTTTTTTTAATTCTTTCATCATGGATAAAGTTATAATGTTTCTCTCTATAAANACTNCTCAATAATTTGGAAAAAATGTCAGCTNNTCAAGCTCGTCTCACAAAAGGACCAGTCGGAAAACATCTNATTGACATGACAATACCAGTTTTTTTTGGTGTTTTTACAATGATGTTNCAAGGATTTGCCGANGCTTTTTTCATTGGAATGGTAGGTGACTGGGAATTAGCNGCTTTGAGTTTTGCTTATCCNATACTGATGATAGTAATGAGTGTCGCGATTGGTCTAGGGGCAGGAACCTCTTCTGTTGTAGCTAGAGCTATTGGTGCAAATGATTCAACTAGAGCAGCNAGATTAGCCACAGACAGTTTGTTGCTCTCTTTCATTATTACAGGAAGTATCAGCTTTCTGGGAATACTCACGATTGACAGTTTGTTTTTATCCCTTGGCGCTCCAAAAGAAATGATACCTCTTATAAGAGGATACATGGAGATATTGTATTTAGGTGTTCCTTTTGTTGTTGTTGGTATGGTTGGAATGAGCAGTATGAGAGCGACTGGTGACACACGTCTTCCAAGTTTACTGATGATCATTGCTTCTATTGCGAATATCATTATTGATCCGATTATGATTTTTGGTNTAGGACCCATTCCNGCTATGGGTTTGAAGGGAGCTGCTATGGCAGCTCTGNTTGCAAGGGGCGCCATATTTCTGGGAACAATATATTTCATGAATCAACGTTTAAATATGTTGAGTTATGAAAAACCCACNCTTTCTGAGATNAAATCATCATGGATAGACATNCTTCATGTTGGGATACCTGCAGCAGCGACCAACACGATCATCCCAATTGCGACAGCNATTATNACGGCAATGCTTGCAAAATATGGACCTGAGGCTGTTGCTGGATTCGGTGTTGCCAGCAGAATAGAGTCAGTGGTATTAGTTATGTTTTATTCACTCTCTGCGATAATTGGTCCTTTTGTTGGTCAAAATTTATCAGCAAAAAAATCAGAAAGGATATATTTAGCATTAAAGCAATGTTCAGTCTTCTGTTTGATTTTCGGGCTAATATTCTCTTATTTTCTTATCGCCTTTAGGGATTCGCTCCCATTGCTTTTTAGTCAAAACGTAACTGTTATCAAGTCAGCTTCTTTATTTTTATTGATAGCACCGATAAGTTATGGTGCATATGGTGTAGTGATGACCATGAATGCCGCATTCAATGGTATGGGAAAACCAGTTCCTGCTGTCGCGATAAGCCTGATCAGAATGATAGTCATTTATGTACCTATGGCATATTTTTTACAGTATTTTTTGGGTATAAGTGGTATTTATCTCTCTTATGCGATTGCTAACATTGTATCAGGTGTGGTTGCCTATAACTGGGCCAAATATTCAGTTCCTGGTCAAATTAAGAGAGTGTGATATTCTAATTATTGAGGGGTGATGGAGTTATGAGTAAAAGAATTTCAAGACGTGATTTTTGCAATGGCATTCTAGTCAGCACAGGAATCAATTCGCTTGGATG
>PBVS01000040.1 GCA_002728725.1 Woeseiaceae bacterium | reverse complement strand
AAAATATGACGATGACGCAAAAATATTCAATGCAAGCGGTAAATTTGGTCAATACATTTTTGTTGATCATGAAAATGATATTATTTTTACTCGTATTACAAAATACCATCCTATGCCAGGATCACAACAAAACTGGGGTTTCCTTAAATACATCGACGTTGACAATGTTGATCTGTGGATAGATGTTTTAAGATTCTTGCATGGAATTGGTATTATTGATTTGCAGTCAGATATAACGACACCAAATACCTTTAAAGATGGTGAATCTAAAGAATTTTACTCTAATTACGGTGAAATTATGGATGCAATTTCCAGCCTAAGTAAATAGCTATAATTAATAGTTATCATTGTTGTAAATAAGGAACCCATATATGTACCATCGAAACATAATAATTTTATTTTTATTCTTTTTTTCCAGTCACATCAGCGCTCAAAATGCTTTAGTTTTCCAAACCGATTTTGGTCTTGAGGAGCCAGCGGTTGCATCAATGAAAGGCGTGGCTTTTTCTGTTTCTCCACAATTGAATATGTTTGATATTACTCATGAAATTCCAAGATTTGATATCAGAGAAGCTGCCTATCGTCTCAATCAAATAGTTGATTATTGGCCAGTAGGTACTGTTTTTGTCAGTGTTGTCGACCCAGGTGTCGGTTCAGAAAGGAAATCTGTCGTTATGAAATCTAAATCAGGATATTATTTTGTTAGCCCTGATAATGGCTCTTTGGGACTTGTAGCTGAATCTCATGGTGTTGAGGAAGTAAGAGAGATCAATGAAAACACAAATCGACTTCCTGGCTCTGAAAGATCTCATACATTTCATGGGAGAGATGTATATGCGTATACTGGTGCAAGGTTAGCATCGAATCAAATTGATTATGAAGATGTTGGTAAAGTTTTAGAGCCAACAGTCAAAAAAATCAGTAATCCAAATCCGGATTCAGTATATAAAAACAACTCGGTAATAGGCTATGTAACTGTCTTAGATACACATTATGGTAATGTTTGGACAAATATTAGCACCGATCTTTTTGATCAGCTTGATGTTAAATATGGTGACAAGTTAAATGTTTCAATAATCAGTAATGACGGAGAACATTTCGACGGTTTGGTTGCTTATGCTAGGTCATTCAGTGGGGTGTCACTGGGAGAAGAATTGATATACATTAATGATATCGAGAATATCGGTATAGCCATTAATCAAGGCAGCTTTGCCAAATCATATAAGGTGACCACTAAGTCCAACACTAGAGTAGTAATTACTAAACAGAGCAATTATAAATAGAGCTTCATTATTAATTTGTGAAGAAAATTATTGTATGGCGGGTGAATAAATTTTCCGCTACCAAATTTACCTTTTGTCATTACGGTCTTTGCTTTAGAGAATGTAAGAAATCCCTCTTTTCCATGATACTGACCCATACCAGATGCACCAATACCGCCAAAGGGAGCATCGTCAATGGCAACATGCCACGCTGTCTCATTTATACATATACCACCTGACTGTGTTTTTTTGATAAGAAAATCTTGAACCTTCTTATTGAAAGACATAATGTAAAGTGCGAGTGGTTTGGGTCGATCGTTAATATAGCTGATAACATCATTTAGATCGGAATATGGCATTATTGTTAAAATGGGGCCAAAAATCTCTTCTTGCATCACACGCATATCATCAGTTACATCGGTTAATAATTGAGTAGACATTTTTCGTTTTGCTAAATCAAAATTCTCATCTGAGCAACTAATTATTTTTGCGCCTTTATTTTTAGCGTCTTCAATCAGATTAATTAATCTTGTAAATTGCTTGTCATTTATTATGCTTGAGTAGTCATTATTGTTATTGACCTCTCCAAACATTTTTTTGAATTTATTCTTATAAGTTGTAATAAAATTATCGACTTGATCGTTTGGGCAAAATATATAGTCTGGTGATACACACATCTGTCCAGCATTAAGGCATTTTCCAAGAATTAGCCTTTCGACAGCAGTTTCAATTTTTATATCATCACAAATAATAACCGGAGACTTACCTCCTAACTCAAGCGTAACTGGAGTTAAATTTTCAGCTGCAGCCTTCATAACTTTTTTACCAATAGATGTAGAGCCCGTAAATAAGATGTGATCGAATGGCAATGTTGTGAAATACTCTGCAGTTTCAGAATCTCCATGAACAAGCATCACCTTTTCTTTATCAAAACATTCATCGATTAATTTTTGTAAGATCGTATTTGTTTTCGGGGTAAATTCAGAAAGCTTGATCATTGCTCTATTTCCGGAGGAAAGCGCAGTTATCAGGGGATGAATTGACAACTGAACAGGAAAGTTCCAAGGCACAATAATACCGATTACACCCAGTGGCTGGTAATGAATTTCAACTTTTGCGGGTGATAAGAGTAATCCAGGCTTTCTTCTGGAAGGTCTCATCCAAAATGGAAGTTTTTTAATTTGATAATTAATTGTATTAATCAATGGAAGAATGTCACCAAACAAGCTTTCCATTTGATTTCTATTTCCAAAATCTTCATTCATTGCTGAAGAGAGTTCATGCTGATATTTGAGTAATGCTTTCTTTATTAAATTTAGATCGTTGATTCGATCTTTTAGTGATGAAGCATCTTCATTTAAAAAAGACTCTTTTTGGATTTTAAAACCATTATCAATATCGGGCTTAGCTGTTAACATAAAAATTGCCTGTGTTATCTGATTTCTTTGAATAATCCAGAATTATTTGCCTTCCAGATGTGTAATGCAAGATAAGTTTTAAAAGGAGAGTAAAACTGAATAATTTTTTCATCATTCTGATCCTCCAGTTTTGCAATTTTTTTTATACATCTATCTAAAATTAGATCTTTTTTAGCCCAGATATCTGGCATCCCAAAAAAAAACATAGCTGTCATTTCTGCAGACCATGGACCAAATCCCCACAGACTTTGAATAAATAAAGATAATTCGGCTTCATTCATTTTTGATAAAATATCTTTATCAATTTTTTTTTCTTCAAATTTTTGTTTTAAAAGGATGGCTGCTTTGACTTTATTTTTAGATAAACCACAATTTTTTAAGGTATCAGAATTTTTCTTGCTAAATACTTCCATCAAAGACTGCATTTTTGAATTTTCTAAACCTTTGACATTTTTCCAGATGCTATTTGCTGCTTTCGTCGATAGTTGCTGACTGATGATAAGATTAACCATAAATTCAAATAGATTTTTTTTGGATTTTTTCAAAAAAATAACACCATTTTTTGTAAAAATATCATTAAGTGATCTATGCTGTTCTAGNGANCGTTCCAGTAAGATGTTATGAATTTTTTTGCTCATTTTTATAGGATTATNAATTTTTAAATAAATTATACTCCTTTTAAAAATTTAGTAATAACCTCATATTAATGTATAGTTTACGTGGNTTCTGCTATGCCAATAAATCGACTAAAAATAAATGGTTTGACACTATTTCGAGGGGAAAGATGCTTATTCAAAAACCTCAATTTCGTTGTGTCCGATGGGGAAATTCTCCTAATCAAAGGAAAAAATGGATCGGGTAAAACCAGTCTTTTGAGAACTATATCGGGACTTTTGGAACCCGACCAAGGTCAAATATATTGGAATGGCACTGACATAACGAAAAATCGCCATGAATACCATGAGAATTTATCTTGGCTGTCTCACAAACATGGATTCAAAAAAGAATTGAGTGTTAATGAGAATTTAAAATATGAGTTAAGTTTAAGATCNAATGCAATTCAAGATTTCGATCGTATACTGAAAAANTTATCATTAGATGAAGTTAAAAATAGACCTTTTGGTATTTTATCTGCAGGACAAAAAAGGAGGGCGTCCATTGCGAGAATGATAATCTCAAAAGCACCTCTTTATTTGCTTGATGAGCCCGCATCTAATTTAGATTCAGAGGGCCAGGAAATAGTCAGATCTTTGGTGATTGAGCATACAAAAAATAATGGTGTTTGTGTGATGGCAACACATCAGGATACATTCGCAAATATGACAACTAATGTTATCGANTTAACATAAATTAAATGAATAAATATTTATCAATATGGAATGGCTTTACCTCGACTGTTAAGAGGGATTGTCTTCTTTCTAAAAAAAATCTTACCCAGTTTCTAAATCCTTTATTATTATTTATTCTCGTATCTGCTTCGTTTCCATTTGCCGTTAATTTAAATGAAAGCAATCTACCGACAATTGGACCAGGAGTAATCTGGGTAATTGCTATTTTATCTTTCCTTTTAACTTTGAGTAATTTGTATATGCATGATCTAGATGACGGTTGTTTGGATTACATGCTTTTGAGCCCACAACCGCTCCCGATTTTGACATTTGCTAAGACATTTGCACATTGGGTATTGAGTGGTCTTCCAATCGTTCTAATTTGTCCATTTGTAGCAATTTTTTATCAAATGGAGCTAGATGACTCTCTAGTATTAGCATTGACACTAACAATAGGAACATTTGCATTGAGCCTGATTGGTTCAATTGGTGCAGCTTTAACTCTGAGCACAAAAAATAACAGNATTCTTCTGAGTTTACTCGTTCTTCCAGTGACAATACCAATACTCATTTTTGGNGCTAAAACAGTTGTTTTATATCAAAACGGACATACATCTTTGTCTGGTTTCTACTTTATTGGTGCATATTGTATGTTCGCTCTAAGTTTTTCCCCGTTCGTCTCAGCTGCGGCACTCAGAATAGGGTCTGAATAAAATGATGAAATTTATACATAAACTTGCATCGCCACCGNNCTTTTATTCTATTTCATCTGTTTTGATACCATGGCTCGCGATAACTGGTTTAATATTAATACTCTTTGGTGTAGTTAATGGGNTATTTTTTGCTCCGCCCGACTATCAACAAGGCGATGCGTACAGAATAATTTATGTTCATGTCCCCGCCGCCTATATTTCGATGATGGCATATACACTCATGGCAATATCATCTGCAATAGCATTAATATGGCGAATTAAACTTGCTAATGCGATAACTGTAAGCGCGGCTCCACTTGGAGCTTGGTTTACTTTTTTGGCTCTGGTCACTGGTTCTATTTGGGGTAAACCAATGTGGGGAACATGGTGGGAATGGGGTGACCCTAGGTTAACTTCTGAGTTATTAATGCTGTTCTTGTATTTTGGTTANATGGCTTTGCGTGCTTCAATAGTTGACGAAAAAAAAGCAGATCAGCTGAGTTCAATTTTAATTCTCGTTGGCGCAATCAATGTTCCTGTAATCCATTATTCAGTAGAATGGTGGAGCTCTTTACATCAGACATCAACATTGTTGAAGATTGATGGGCCATCAATTGCTACATCAATGCTGATACCNCTTCTCTCTACAATTTTTGGCACTACACTTTACTTTCTTTCTTTATTGATGATCAGGACAAGAAGTGAAGTTATTATGAGGCAAAAAAATACCAAATGGGTTAAAGACTTAATCAAAGGTGTACAAAATGCTTAATTTTTTTTCAATGGGTTACGCATCTTTTGTCTACAGTTCGTTTTTCATATTCTTCTTGGTATTGATTATTTGTACTAAACAATCGATTGCTATAAATAAAAAATATCACCGCAGAGTAAAGATGTTAATTGACCAGACTGATTCAGAATAATGAAACCAAGACAACAAAGAATGCTTGCTGTTGGCTTATCTCTCTCAGGCCTAATAATTGCAGCAATCCTTACATTTAAGGCTTTTGAAGAAAATATGATGTTTTTTATCACCATTACAGATGTTGTCGAAAATAATAAAGCACCGATTGACAGAGAATTTAGAGTAGGTGGGCTGGTTGTTAATGACAGTATTACGAGAGAAACAGGAAGCCTTACAATGAGTTTCATATTAACGGATAACAGAAATCAACTGACTGTAAACTATACAGGTGTTCTGCCAGATTTATTTAGAGAGGGCCAGGGTGTAGTAGCGATCGGAAAATTGAACCAAAATGTATTTATTGCCGATACTATCTTGGCTAAACACGATGAAAATTATATGCCACCTGAAGTAATTGATTCACTAAAAGATCATGTTGNTGAAACAAAAGAAGGTTATTAATGTTTCCAGAAATAGGCCATTTTGCTCTAATTCTNGCGTTGGTTGTCTCCTTGTGCCAAGGATCGGTATCACTTTANGGAGCTGCAAAGCANAATAAAGATCTAATAACTCTAACAAGACCGCTTGCACANACTCAATNTCTCTTTGTTTTGATTGCNTTTGCATGTTTAGTGTATTCATTTGTTTCAGATGATTTTTCTGTCCTTTACGTTGCTAGCAATTCACAATTGGCCCTGCCTCTATTGTTTAAAGTATCGGCTGTATGGGGAGCTCATGAAGGCTCATTATTGTTATGGGTCTTAATACTTTCAGCATGGACAACGCTTGTTTGTTTATTCAGTAAAAATTTACCGGACATATTTTCATCAAGGGTTATTGGTGTATTAGGATTCTTGAATTTTGGGTTTATACTTTTCACCTTATTCACATCCAACCCATTTGAGAGAATATTCCCATCCCCGCTCGATGGAAATGACTTGAACCCACTTTTGCAAGACATAGGCTTAGCCATTCATCCACCAATACTATATGTTGGCTATGTGGGCTTTGCCGTAGCTTATGCATTCGCAATTTCAGCAATGCTATCTGAAAAGCTAGANAAAAATTGGGCAAAATGGACAAGACCATGGACNACTGCCGCTTGGTTATTTCTTACAATNGGAATAGCACTTGGNAGTTGGTGGGCATATTATGAGTTAGGTTGGGGAGGATGGTGGTTCTGGGATCCAGTAGAAAATGCGTCTTTCATGCCATGGTTAATAGGCACAGCTTTAATCCATTCGCTGGCCGTAACGGAAAAAAGAGGGGTTTTTATTAGCTGGACACTCTTACTTTCAGTATCTGCTTTTTCGTTAAGTTTGCTCGGTACATTTTTAGTCAGATCAGGAATATTGATCTCGGTTCACGCGTTTGCAACAGATCCAGAGAGAGGTTTGTTTATTTTAATTTTTCTAATATCTGTAATAGGTGGCGCACTGTTACTTTATGCAAAAAAAGCGAGCGATCTCGATAAAAAAGTAAGCTTTGGTGCCGTATCAAGAGAAACTTTTTTGCTCTTGAATAACGTCTTGCTTGTTATAGCAACAATCTTGATCCTTTTAGGAACACTTGCACCATTGGTTCTCGAAGTATTCAATATGGGAAAGATATCCATTGGAGCACCATGGTTTGAAATTGCAATGTTAGTGCCAATGATTCCACTTTTAATCTTGGTAACAATGGGTATGCACAGTCTCTGGATTAAAGATTCATCATTAAATCTATTTAAGAAACTACGCTCACCACTAGGAATTGCGATACTTGTTGGTATCGTTATTCCCACCGTTTTTTATGGCAGATCAGGTCTTCTTTTGTTGGTCGGCTCAATCATATCAATCTGGATCATAATTTCGTCTTNGCTNTCNTTAAGGTCATCNTGGAAGNNNAATCANGGTAGATTTCANATCAANAGATCAGTNGCAGGAATGTCAATTGCCCATCTTGGTTTAGGTGTTTTTGTGTTTGGTGTGACAATCGTATCTTCATTTGGTNTCGAAACAGACAGAGGTTTCAGTTTAGGTGANCAAATTANCGTAGCAGGCTATGAGTATAAGTTGAATTCAATTGANANTGTAAAAGGACCNAANTACGAAGCAATTGAAGCAGACATCAGTGTTTTTGATGGCAGCGAACTAATCAGTCATTTAAGACCTCAAAAGAGAACATATTTAGTGCAAAAAAGNCCCATGACAGAAGCTGCNATCCTGGCAAAATGGAATAAAGATTTATTTGTNGCCCTAGGAGATTCACTCGGAAATGATTCATGGAGNATTAGAATTCAATACAAACCAATGGTTAGATGGATATGGTTGGGCTGCCTTATAATGGCATTAGGTGGATTGATTGCTATTTCAGATAAACGTTATCGCAGATGATTATAAATTTATGAAAAAACACTATTTACCAATTTTATTTTTTTTAGCAATAATGCCAATATTTTTTATTGGTCTGGATAGAGATAAATCTGTGCTTCCATCACCCTTGATTGGGAAAAAAATTCCTGAATTTTCNTTGCCGAGTCTTATTAATTCTGAACTTCAAATAGACAGTTCAGAATTGTTAAATAACACCTTCCTCTTTAATGTCTGGGCTACGTGGTGTGTTGGATGTCTNGAGGAGCATGATTTTCTGATGAAACTCTCTGAATCCAATGAGATNCCAATTGTCGGTTTAAATTGGCGTGACAACCACAATGACGCNTTAGCCTGGTTAAGAGATTATGGAAATCCTTATACAATTATCGCGGAAGATGTTTCTGGGAGGGTGGCAATTGATTGGGGTGTATATGGGGCACCCGAATCTTTTTTGGTGAATTCAAATGGTATTATCATTCATAAGCATCTCGGGCCATTGNATGATGATATCTGGGAAAGAGACTTTAGGGCTATTATTAACGATGCGAATTAATCAAAATAATGTTTTCCTGNNACTCTTTCTNNGCCTGATAATGAATTTTACTCATGCAATTGATTCGGGTCTGGCATTTAGTGACCCAAAATTACAACAAAGATATGAAACATTAATATCTGAGATAAGGTGTTTAGTTTGTCAGAATCAATCTATAAAAAGCTCGAATGTATTTCTTGCTGTCGATNTGAGAAATGAGGTTAGAATAATGATATCTGAAGGTANATCAAATAAAGAGATAGCAAACTTTCTGGCAGATAGNTACGGTGAATTTGTGCTTTATCGACCTCGTTTTAAANCCAACACAATATTTCTNTGGCTTTCACCATTTNTATTTCTCATGATTGGGATGTTTGTAGTATACAAAGTCGTTAGAAAAAAAATNATAACTTAATGAGTGANCAATGAGCTCTATGCTGATANTTATTTTTCTAACTATGGTNTTTGTTGCCATNTGNATGATATCGCTNCCACTATTAAATAAAGAAGCAATAAAAATCAATTATATAATGATATTGGCCTTTATTTTNATAGCGGTNTCCNCNCCGATCTATTATTTTATTGGNTCCCCACAATCAATATCANTACTCGAAAGTGAATCTCAAATTGATAGGACTATAGAGATGCTCAATGTCAGATTGTCTGAAGATCCAGAAGATTTGGATGCACTGAGAGCACTGGCAAATTCTTATGTCTTAAAAAACTCATTAGAAAATGCGTTTTTATCTTTCGAAAAAATAATTTCATTAGAAAATTATCAAAACGCCGATACTCTAGCAGATTATGGTGAGATCATGATTAATTCGGGCGATTCATCTTATTTAAGTCAGGCTGATAGGTTATTNGAGAGGTCGCTTCAAATTGATGGTACCAATGCAAAAGCGTTGTTTTTAGGCGGGCTTACAGCTGCAACAATGGAAGAATGGAGTCTTGCAGTAAAAAGATGGCAGGTGTTNCTTGAGCAGTCACCTCCCGATGAAATTAAAAATACATTAGAAAATAAANTNNCAGAATGGAAAAATTTATCCAATACTNATNTNGAAGCAGATGGNTATANAGTTAATGTTNCNGTTGATTCAAATNTGATTGCNTCATTAGNCGATTATCCCGANAAAGTTCTCTACATTATAGTCAGAGACCCCAATAATAAGAGGCCGCCACTTGCTGTAGTTCGTGAAGAGGTGAAGACAGCTTCGGTAATTATTAATAATTCAAATGCTATGATAAGTGGAACAGATTTAAAAAGATTCAANCGCCTTGAGATTATTGTTAGGATATCGTTGTCTGGTGATCCCTTGGATATAAATGATAAACTCTCAGATAGTGTAATAATCGATTCCTCTGTGAAATCAATTTCTCTAAAAATTAAATAAATATNTAATATGGAAGAATAAATGAGTCAAAACGTCCCAGAAAATGCTGATATGTGCTTTGTGTGTGGTATCAAAAACCCAATAGGGCTTAAGATTAAATTTGAAGCAACAGAAGATACTTGTATNGGTTATTTNAAGGCTAANGAAACTCATGTCGGCTATGATAATACTGTTCATGGAGGAATAATATTTTCTGCCTTGGATGATGTAATGGCCAATGTGCTNTATCTAAATAATATAAAAGCTCACACNGCACANTGTGAAATCAGATACAGAAAAGCACTGGAAATTGATCANGANGTGAAGTTAATTGGTAAAGTGACNGCAAAAAAAAGACGNCTAATTACATTGAGCGGTCAAGCAATATCTACCTCAACAAATGATGTGATNGCTGAATGTGAAGCNAAATTCATGANTATATGAATATCGAAAAGANAAAACAGNCTCTTTTAGACNCGCTTAGGATCCCTGTTATCGGGGCACCCTTATTCATTGTTTCTAATCCCAAATTAGTTATCGAGCAGTGTAAGGCAGGAATAATTGGCTCTTTCCCAGCATTGAATGCAAGGACCGAAGAAGATCTAGAGAAATGGATGATTGAGATTAACGAAGAACTTGAAAACTACAAAAAAAAGGAACCTGACAAAAAGATTGCACCTTATGCTGTCAATCAAATCGTCCATCAGAGCAATACGCGTTTACGACATGATGTTGAAATGTGTGTNAAATATAAAGCTCCCATAGTTATCACTAGTTTGAGGCCGCCTGGTGAGGTTGTTGAAGCTGTGCATAGNTATGGAGGCCTTGTTTTTCATGATGTTATAAATATGAAACATGCCAAGAGGGCTATCTCTGANGGCGTTGATGGNATTATTGCTGTNTGNGCCGGNGCTGGAGGCCATGCTGGTACATTAAGTCCATTTGCCNTNGTAAAAGAGGTAAAAGAGATATTTGATGGATTTATAATTCTCTCTGGAAGCATGAGTAANGGTAAAGATGTTCTTGCAGCAGAGTGCATCGGTGCTGATCTTGCTTATATGGGAACAAGGTTTATTGCAACAAATGAGGCGAATGCAATTGAAGAATATAAGAAAATGATCATTGACAGCAATGCTGATGACATTATTTATACNTCCTTATTTACAGGTATTCACGGTAGTTATTTAAAAGGCAGTATAACAAGATCAGGTCTCGACCCTGAAAAACTTGAAAATGGCGATAAAAATACTATGGACTTTAGTAAAAAAGAATCCAGAACAAAAGCTTGGAAAGACATATGGGGAGCAGGCCAGGGAGTGGGAACAATGAAAGATATAAAATCAGTTGCANCATTAGTCAATGAAATAGAAGAAGATTATTCAATAACAAAAAAAAGAGTGTGTCGTTGATATCTTCAAAATTATCTTTCCAAGCACTATTTTTTGTGAGTATTGGTGGGGCCNTAGGTGCGTCTTCACGCTANCTATTGAACCTCTTATCNAATAACCTCCTGGGCATTAATATAATCGCAACGTTAGCAGCCAACTATATTGGTTGTTTTNTAATGGGATGTTTGATCCAGTTCTTGTATCAGAATACCAATATTTCGCATCAAAATTTCAATATAGAGCATGTGTATTTGTTTTTTGCTGTTGGATTTTGTGGGTCATTTACAACAATGTCTGCGTTTATTTACGATATGGATAATCTTTTTGTGAATAATGGATTGCATTATTCGATAATTTATATCGTGTCTACCCTTGTCGGGTCGATATTCTTTTATTATTTGGGTTCATACTTATATAAGAACTTAGTATAATATAAACTAATAACTATCTGATAAATAACTATATATGTGCATCCATTGTAATTGGTGAGCCATCAAAAAATCGCTTTAATTTAAAATCCTCCATGTTCATTGTACTCCTATTTTGAACCATGTTGCTGATTGCCTCACCTGCTGCAGGACCAATTCCAAAACCATGACCACTGAATCCTGTCGCTAGCAGAAAACCCGGAATACTCTCTATCTCAGAGATTATTGGTATTACATCAGGAGTAGTTTCCACCATTCCAGCCCACGATTCGATAATTTCAGCATTTTTTAGTTCCGGGTAGATTTTNCCNATATTTTTNTTNATTTTTTTTAGAACCTTCATGTTTGGNGAGGGATCAAGTGTACGTATTTGCTCGAAGATGGTCATTNTGTCCAAATNCCATGACTTNGGTCGTAACAAATGTTCAAAAAAATCTTTACCAANNGATATCNTTAAAACATTGAATTCTCTCATTAGTGCTTTTATATANTTAGGCCCAAAATAAATAGTAGAAGGGGTAATTGAGTGATCNAGAATCGCTCCATGAGCAACAGTATANCCNCCATCTTCACGCTTACGAATGCTTATGTTTTTATCGAAAATATTGCCTTTAATAGGGGATTTTATTGGGTTTGTCCTTGCNACAGTGCCTTTAACTTGAAGTTGAGGAACAGTGACGCCCAAAGATCTGCAAAAATATGAAGACCAAGCCCCAGCAGCACAAATTACAGTAGATGTCTTTATGGGACCGTCTTCAGTGATGACTGCGGACAAATTTCCTGCAGTTTTTTCTATGCCCCTAACAGCTGTGTTTGTGAAAATTTTTGCACCAAGATTTCGTGCAGCCTTTGCAATACTGATTGTTGCTTGATGTGGTTCAGCCCTNCCATCAGTTTTTGTTATAATTCCACCTATCCATCTCTTTGCTACTTGGCCAGCTTCTTTTTCTAAATCGGTCTTATTTAGTACATCAGTTTTTATGTCATATTTTTTCGCAAGTTTTAGCCAGGANTCATAGCTATCCATCTCATTNTGGTTGTATGCAGAATAAAGACATCCNNTCTCTTTGTAACCTGTATCACCNTGAATTTCATCAGATAGNCCTCTCCATAATTCCAAGCTCCTTAACATGAGTGGTATTTCTCTTTCATCTCTTCCCTGAACTCTCACCCAACCCCAGTTTCTTCCTGACTGTTCGCCTGAGATAAATCCTTTTTCNCANAAACAAACATTTACACCTGATTTTGCTAAGAAATAGGCCGTAGAGACGCCTATGATTCCTCCACCAATGATTACCACATCAGCAACACTAGGTAGCTGATGTGATTTTTTTTGTTTAAAGTTCCAGATCGAACTTACATTTTGGTTATGATTGTCTATCATGAAGACATTATATTTTAGATATTTATAGATTCCAGTAATTTTGAGTGAGCNATTTTTGACATGTTGAAATTTATTTATTTACCTTTTCTGATGATATTAATCTCNTGTTCAACGAATGAGACTTTGGTGAACTNCAATCAAAACCCTGAAGAAGTAACCAATTTAGGTGGATCTTGGGAATATATTGCAAAACTTAATGGTCAACAAGACTTGAATGAAGCGATAAATAGAATTATTGGGCCAAATAATAAAAGAAATATTTTCTCTTCATCTGCCAACCAGCAGAATAAACGTAATTCAGATTATGTTGCACACCTTTTTTTGAGGGACGCTAACAGAATTAAGATCACTCAAACCAGGTATGCACTTTATATCGATTTTAATCGATCAATCGTAGAGGAGTATAAGAATAATAGGATTGAAACAATTGAGCTNGGTGAGATAAAGGCACAACGATCATCTGGATGGCAAAATGGTTATTACCTCATCGATACCCTTGATGATCGAGGTATGAAAATCACTGAAACTTATTCATTGGTTAATCAAAATAAAAACCTTCAAAGAAAAATTATCTTAAGAGATAAAGATGAGAACGAGGTTGTTCTCGAGAGGCTCTATGATAGAAAAAATTAATCAAAGNTAACCATGCGATGTTAAGCTCGCTTTCATCCACAACTTATCATTTCGGTATTGCTCAATAACAATTGGCAAAAAATCTAATTTATCTGCGCACCAAAATATCGATCTTTTGGATGATCCTAATTGTTGGCTTTTGATTGCAATTGCTTTGAATTCTCCAAAAGGCACGCTAATGATCTTCTCTTCAAGCACCTCTATCTGGATCAATTTTATTTCTTCTCCTTCATAGAGATTGTATTCTTTTTTCAAATTATTCTTTTTAAGGTCATTCATAAGGGCAAATTTTAAAGAGATTCTATCGTAAAGATTATTTTCATTTTTAAATGTTGTTTCATTCTCATTNATTNTTGATATTCCAAGATCCTCTTCNTAGTCAAAATTTATAGAAATAGTNTTATTTCTTTTAGACATTTTGTCCGTCGAATAAAATGATAATGGCTTTAATTCTTTATCTGTTATTCTAAAAAAGGATTTTTCATTTACAGTTCCACCAAGGAATATTCGGGATAATCCTTTAGCTTTAAGCTCATTAGAAGCTTGGTAAGTACCATCATCCTGATTCAATTTTGTGTTTAAGGTTCCCCCGATACCTCGAACGCTGACACTGTAATTAGCATGATGCGCTCTTAATACTGATTCATTTTCTGCTTTAATTATTGAGGGGCACGTAAGAAACAAAAAAAATAAGAAGTAATCTATACGAAATAGTTGTTTCATGCTGCTGTTTATTGGCTCATTAATTCTCATAACAATTTCTCAGAAGTGGATTTTTGTTCATTTAATATTAATTCAATATTATTTCTGTGTTCTTCGAGTTCTGACATATTTGAGGTCTTAGGAATATTATAAGGTCCACCAATCATCACAACAATCTTAGTAAATGGTTTGGGGATCATAAAATGATCCCAACGATTTAGGTACCAGGCCTTTGAGCAAGAGCATGTTATGGGAATAATAGGTGCATCACCCAGCTTTGCCATTAAGACGACTCCCATTTTAAATTGAAATTTAGGACCAAGTGGACCATCTGCTGCTGTTACAATAGAAATACCTCGTTTTAAGAAATGATGAATATCCCTCATTGCAGAAGCGCCTGTCCTAACTGCAGACCCTCTTATGATTTCTGCACCCCAGGATTTAGCTATTTGGGCAGGTACTTCACCATCTACAGAGGGGGATATGATGAAGCCACCTTTGAAACCTTTTTTGAGCCATCTTGAGACAATAAGCAACGTGATTAATAAATCTTGATGCCAAAAACATGGAGCGAAAACACCAGTATTCTTTACAAGTTTTTCAATAGAATTATTCCTATCAACTACTCTTATTTTGCAAGTTGCTATAAGAGTATAAATCGTTGCAAGTAAAATTGGTTTGCCAAGAAAATAGTATATTTTTCGACCTATAGAAAGCCTTCTTTTGCCATGATAGTCGAGTTTAGTTTTTTCGTTTGGGTTATTCATGCCTTAATTGATTTTAATGGTATTAATTATCAATTGCTCTATTTATTTGTGTATAGAGAGTCACGAAGGTCAATTATCAGTAAAAAATAAATTACAATAATAAACATAATTGATTAAATTGATATAGATTTTAAGCGAAACTAAAATAATCTGAGTTAATATTCAATTTAAATAAAATTCCAGTAATAAAAGCATGCTAAAAAAATATCAAACTTTAAACGATCTTTTTGTTGACCAGATTGAAAAAGAAGGCTACATACGTTTCATTAATAGAAAGTCAGAGGAAGAGGAGATAAGTTTTTCTGAATTTGGAGCAAATATAAAAAAATGTTTAGGTCTTTTTCAGGATTTGGGATTCAAGTCCAACGATGAAATTGTCATTAACACTAAATCAAATATAAAATTTCTAGAGTGCTTCTGGGCTGCAATACTTGGTGGAATGATACCTGTTCCCGTTGCTGTTGGTGTTGGTGAAGAGCACAGAAAAAAATTATTTAAAGTCCTTCTTCAATTAAAGAACCCGAAGCTTATTACTGATGCTGATGTTCATTCAAGGCTGATCTCTCTTTTACAAACAAAAGATAAATATTTCTCACTGACTGATATAGTGAGTCAATCGATAGTTGATATAGAATTTCAAAAATCAGGTGTAATAAAAGAGAGCAACTCTGAAGATGTTGCTTTTATACAATATTCCTCTGGCTCAACATCCGATCCAAAAGGAATTGTTCTAACACATAAAAACCTAACTACCAATATATACGCAATCGCAGAAGGCTTAGATCTTCGTGATGATGATGTTGGAATGAATTGGATGCCTTTGACTCATGATATGGGCCTTATCGGAACACATATGACATTATTTTCATACGGGCTATCACAAATAATAATGGATACAGAATTATTTATACGAAAGCCATTGCTTTGGTTGCTCAAAACAAGCGAATCAAGAGCATCAATACTCACATCACCTAATTTTGGATACAAACATCTTTTAAGGGCGCATAAAAGAAAAAAAATTAAAGATATTGACTTATCTTGTGTTCGTCTATTAATAAATGGTGCAGAAAGTATATCTGTCACACTGTGTAAGGAATTTCTGGATGAAATGTCCGAATTTCAACTAAAAGAAGAATCAATGTTTCCAGTATACGGACTTGCAGAAGCTACACTTGGTGTCAGTTTCCCAAAAACCGGCGAGAAATTCAGATACATAAATCTAGATAGAGAGACATTAAAAAATAATAATACCTGTGAAGAATCTGATGATGAAAAGAATTCAATTCCATTTGTAATGCACGGTAAAGCTTTGAGGGATTGTGAGTATAAAATTGTAGATGATGCAGGTAAATCTTTGCCAGAAAAAATAAATGGAAATATCAAAATTAGAGGTGCAAATGTCACTAAAGAAATATATCGAGATAAAAATACAACAAACGAAATAATCGATAGTGATGGATGGCTTTCCACAGGCGATTGTGGAGCTGTTATCGACAATAACTTAATCATTACCGGAAGAAAGAAAGAAATAATTATCATTAATGGNCAAAATTACTATCCAAACGACATTGAAAATATAATCGTACAAGGTGGAAATTTTGATCTCGGAAAAATTGTTGCTTGTGGAGCAATTAATAAAAACACTCAAAATGATCAATTACTTGTTTTTGTTTTATACAAAAGCGATCTTATGGTTTTTAAAAGTATTGCTGAAGAAATACGTAGAATCGTTATTCAGCAACTCAATCTGGAGATTGATCATGTCATTCCAATNAANAAAATACCAAAAACCACAAGTGGAAAAATTCAAAGAATTAAACTTAGTCTTGATTATCAAGATGGCGTATATTCTGATTACTTGATCGCTAATCAAGTAAATACTAAAATTACAAATAGCGACGAAGTTTTGAAATCGCTTTTAGAAATTTCCAATCAATACTCAAAAGAATTTATCATAAAGGAAGATGATGATCTGTTTAATGTTGGCATCAGTTCGCTTACCCTCACAGAAATAATGATGGCAATCGAAGAGATCTACCCAGATACAATTGATTTGGATACAGCTTTTGACAATCCAACACTGAAGCAAATTTCACAAATTATTAAACAAAATCTNTAACATTTCTTAACATTCAAGTTAAATAATNACTGTATTTGTACTAATTTGTACACATATGGTTATAAATAAGACAAAACCTAGTAGTTATATATTAATTTGTTTAGTCTGTATGAGTGTAAAAAACATTATTTCATAATGTTTACGTAGTAAGTATTAGTTGTATTTCAATAATCCAAAAAAATATGGGGGAATATTATGGATATAGGAAAAACACTAAAGCAAGTAACAGCAGCTGTAGCAGTTGTGTCTGCATTCGCTGCATTACCACAAGAAGCATTACTACTTTGTGTTCTCGGTCTAGCATGTGGTTGGTATATGGCTGAAGGTGACACTATAAGAGTTCTAGTAACAGCTGCCGCGTTAAATGTAGGTGGTGTTGCTGGAGGTGCTGATGCAATTCCAACAGTCGGTCCGATGATTGGAGATATACTAGGAGCTATGGGAGCAGTCTACACTGCTATGGCAGTAACCATGATTGTTATGGGGGTCATTAATAGAGTCAAACCCTAACTTAGCAATAAGCATCTAGATAAAAGCCCGCGCCATGCGGGCTTTTTTTTTGTATAGTTAAATAATGANCAAACTAACAAAAATATTATATCTAGCATTATTCTTAATCATTAATCCAGATAAAAATATTTACTCAGAAACATATAATTTAGGGGGTATGTATACATATCACTACCATGATGGCAGATATGCTGATTGGGGTGATTATGCACGTGAAGCCGCCTTTTTAGCAATTGAGGAGATTAATAGTAGTNATTTTTTGGGNGAACGTAATTCTCTTCAACTTCTCCCTGAAAATACAATCGATTATCACTGTTGGCCAANTAATGCGGCAAAAATGGCTGAGACTCTATTTCAAAACAATATTTTAATTCTTACTGGAGCAGATTGCAGTAGTCCAGCTGTCGAAATATCTAAGATTGCTTCAAGATATAAAATTCCAGTCATATCAAANGGAGCGAATGCTTCAAGTCTTTCCTCAAGAGAGGAGTTTCCATGGTTCATCAGGGTCGTAACACCCAGTGAAGAGTATGATAGATATTTAATTGAATTAGCTTATTCAATGGGTATAAAAGAAATTGCCTACCTATATACTACTGACGCATGGGGNCTTGGAGCAAAGAAAGTTATTCATGATTCAGTAAAGAAAAGAAATATTCTTATAAAAAAAGAATTTGGTTTTAAACGTGATACTAATCAAGAAACAATCAATGATTATGTATCTGAGATTATTAGCGCCGGAATAAATAACATCGTCATTACAGGACCAACACCCGATACTGTAAGGGTCTTTAAAGCCATCGATAAATTCAACTTTAATAAAAAGGGAAACACGATTTTTGCTACAGAGATGATATCGGCTGATGAATCTATTGATGCAGTGAATGGCAGTAAGGGATATTTTGCACCAATGACATTCCTTGAAAACACAAAGGAACTCAANCAGTTTAAAAGAAGATTATCATCCAGAATTGATAAAAAAATAGATATTAATTCAAAAGCATTTTTTTATGGCGCTCTTAGTTATGATCATATTTATACAATTGCTCATGCAATTAATAACATCAATAGCAAAAACCAAGTGGTTACTCCACATAGTCTTATGGAATATCTAAGAAAAGTTGATTTTATTGGCGTCACTGGAAGGGTTTATTTCTCTCAAACATCTAACGATCGAATTAATATGCCATTACAAATCATGAACAGTCATGGTTTTGATGAATCATCAAATTCGGTGAAATTTGAATCTGTTGCTACAGTTTCATCAGAAGGCAAACTAGTCATTGATAATTCAAAAATCCTTCTGCCCGGATACTGATGATGTCATTTTTTAAGCAAATAAAAATCTGTTTTGTTTTNCTATTAATCAATTTTGGGCAGACATTTGCTGATGATTATTACTTGGGCGGTATGTTTACACAGCACTACAGAGATGGTGTTTNTGCAGAGTGGGGGAAATACTCAAGATTAGGGGCAAAAATAGCNATAAAGCACATCAATGATGAGGACCGTCTTGATGGCGATAAAATTNTNATGCCAGACGAAAATATTATTGATTATCATTGCTGGAATGAAAATGTTGAGCTGATGACTGAATCATTGATTANAAAAAATGTCCTNGCAATTATAGGTGCAGAGTGNAGTGATCCTGCTGTTATCATGGCGAACACATCATCTAAAGCAAATATTCCAATAATTTCATATGGGGCAAATGCAGCTAAATTGTCTAACAAAAAAAAATTTCCATATTTTTTGAGAGTAATCACCCCTAGCGAAAAATATGAAAGATATTTACTTGATCTAGCATCAAATTANGGTGCCAATAAAATTGCTTTTTTTCATACTACTGATTCCTGGGGAGAGGGGGCGGCAATGGTGGTTATGGATGCCGCTAAGAAAAAGAATATCAGGATTATGAAAACCTTTTCATTTCCAAGAGACGCAAGTCAAGAGCATATTGANAGNCTCGTAAGAGANNTAAAAGAAATCGATTTAAAGCATATTTTTCTTACNTCACCAACACCAGATACTGTTAGGTTTTTTAAAGCNATNAATAAATATGGTTTGAATAATCCTNNATATTTCATTTATGCCTCTGAAATGATCTTAAATAATACACCANTGGATGCAATAGAAGGCGCTATAGGATATTTCTCACCAGTTGCNGGNATATCAGGCTCAAAAAAATTGGATTACTACATCGAGACATATGAAGAATTAACCGGTTTGAATGCTGATTTTAATTCAGCAAATTTCATCTACAGTGTATTAAGTTATGATCAAGTAATATTAGTTTCAGAAGCCATCAAATCAACCAAGAAAAAAAATCTCGAAGTAACAAGTGAAAATATTATGTCACAACTTAGGCTTGCCAATTTTCAAGGGGCTTCAGGCGAAATATCATTTGAAAATGGCTCTAATGACAGGTTAAATATGCCAGTAAAGATTATGAAATTTTTAGGAAAGAATGATAGAGATCAGATGTCCTTCATTCCGATCGCTAACACTGATGCCGTAACAGGGCACCTAAAAATAATTACACAATAAGTTAAAAATGAAAAAAGATAACAAAAAAGAAGATCTATTACTTGGGTTAAACAAGAAAATAGATAGGCGAGATTTCCTGAATTCATCACTACTAGGAGCAGGTTCAGTCCTTTATTCAATGTCTGCACCTTCAACTCTTTTCGCTCAAAATGACAATATCAGTCTACCTGATCAAGTTGGTGATAATTGGTATGGATACGGAGGAGTCGGTGACTCTAGATATTCACATGGCAATACGCCTGAAATTTTGCGGGGTGCTCATGCGGTAAGAGATGGTCTTCTTAGTAAGTCCAATATAAAAAATATACCATCATCAGAAGAATACGACTTGGTCATCGTAGGTGGTGGACTAGCTGGATTAGGTGCTGCACAGAGATTTACTGAATTATACCCCGAAAAGAAATGCTTAATTCTTGAAAATCATCCCATATTTGGTGGTGAAGCAAAAAGGAATGAATTTAATGTGAACGGTCACATCCTTACTGCACCTCAAGGTTCAAATAGTTTTTATTACAAAACTAAAAATTCTGATATCAAAGAAGATCTCAAATACATCAAAATGCTCAATATTCCAGATGAATTCACATACGGAAGCATGCCAAACAACAAAGACAATCTAGTTTTTGCTCAAGAACATTATGATGTTCAAATGTGGGGAGAAGAGCTCATATCAAAGGGCTATTTCGTTGATAAGCAATCGCATGGTGTCGACGCACAGTGGGTTAAAGACATATGGAAAGACAAACTAAAAAGATATCCTGTATCAAATAAAGTGAGACAAGACTTACTTTCATGGAAATATGCGAAAGATATGCCACAAGATAATGAGGAAACAAATGCATGGTTAGATAGCATGACTTATAAGGATTACATTGAAAATATAATGGGTCTTGATGAAGAGGTAACGAAATTTGCCGATCCTGTTCTTGCGAGTGCCGGTGGAATGGGTTGTGATGTTATGTCTGCTTATATTGCAAAACTCCTTGGTATGTATGGTCTTTACCCAGATGCTCCTGTAAATCCACTCAATCGACATAGTTTTCCCGGAGGCAATGATGGCTTTGCAAGACATTTCGTTAAACTATTAATACCTAACTCAATAAATGGCGGAAATAATTTTGAAGATATAATGAATGGTTCGATTAACTTTGGAAATCTTGATCGTCAAGGTAACCCTGTAAGACTTCGTGTTAGCAGCAATGTCATTAATGTTGCACACTCCTCTAATTCGAGAACATTGGATTCGGTCTATGTAACTTACTACAAAGATAAAAAACTAAACAAAATCAAATCAAAAGCGGTTGTTATGGCATCAGGTGGGTGGATTAATAAGCACATTGTTGAAGACCTCCCTGTTGAACATAAGAAGGCATATGATCAATTTAATCATGCTCCAATGTTGGTAGCAAACGTTGCCTTAACCAATTGGAGATTCTTGGAAAAACTAGGAATCACCGCATATCAATGGAAAGGTGGATTTGGCTTTCATACAAACATCAGAAAACCCATGCATGTAGGTAAATATCAACCAGATCTAGATCCAAATAAACCAATTACATTAACTTTTTACGTTTCATTTGAAAAAACAAATCAAGGTTTGTCAGCCCAACAACAATCAA
>PBVS01000039.1 GCA_002728725.1 Woeseiaceae bacterium | reverse complement strand
GCTCCAAACTCTTACTTCCTCTCTCTTCCCATGTTTCCCGATTTTCCCTATCGATGATTGGGTCAGTCAAATAAAGCTCATTTGGCCAATGTTCTAATGTATGCGGACTGGTGATTAAGTGATCGTCTTTCATCAAATCTTCAACAAGATCCTGAGTGGGAAGATCACCTTTTATTTCGATCTCTTTTACAAAATGAAGAGATTGACCGCATACTTCATTATCAAATACCAGTTTGGGCAAACTGAAAGTTAAAACAAAATCTAACATACCAGGTCCTGAGACAGAGTTAACTCCTGAAATAGCAGCAAGCAATGCGCTGGAAAAAGTTTCGCCTCCGGCTTGTGCATCCAAAGATTTTCCGTCTGAAAGTGCCATATATGCCTGAGACGGAAGTTTGAGATACTTCGCAATCTGAACATAAGCAACATTCAAATGTTGAGCTTCAATAGCAGCCATCGGTGAGCTTGCAGCCTTCATGTGGAAGGTTGCTGGAGCACCACCAAATATGACAGGCGTTCCCGGTCTCAATACTTGAGCCATTGTTATACCAGACAAGACATCCACGCAATGAAAAACTAAAGCGCCAATGAAAGTCACTGGTGCAATTAAACCCATTAAAGTAACAGGAACAATTTCCACTGGAATTCCTGCTTCAACACAATCTAGGAGGTTCTGACATGAATCTTCTCCATAACGAAAATTTCCAGTAGCAGTAATAGTAAAGATAGACATGGGTCTTTTGATTAGATCCTCGCGATCATCTCTGAACATTTCCATCATTTTGACCATTCTTGGGGTACCATGCTCACTGAATGCACCCGATACAACGGGTTTCTTAGAAGTAGTAAGAGTCATATATAGACGCCATGCATCTGAAACCTGTGATTCAATATCTTTATTTGTAGAAAAGGCGGTCGCAAGATAAGCAATGTGTTCCATTCCATCACACAATCTTGCATATTCAATAAAATCACTAGAGTCTGCTAGTCGAGTCTCTCCTGTTCTATGATCAAGTATTTTTAATCCACTTGAGCCAGGAACGAAATGTACGTTATTTTCACCAATTTCTGTATAGGCTTTACCGTCCCTATCAAATAAAGTGAATATGGAGGGAGAGTCATTGATCGCCTTTTCGACGATCTCTTCAGGAAATAAGATACGTTTATTTTTATTGTTTTCCTTCAACCCTGCCGCAAGCAACCTTTCTCGTAGACTTTTGCCACGAACCTCAATCCCAACCTCAGCCAATAATCTTTTGGCCTCTGCAAGGATCTTTGAAATCTGCTCTTCAGTTAATACTTTTAGTCGTGGTCGCATGATATTGTTCTGATCTATTCCGTCAACTTTGTAAATAAACTAGAAGCCTACACAAACGTTTTATATTTGTTAAGTGAGAATAAAAAGACTTCGCTAAATTAGATCTTTATTATCATAGAATATATTTATGAACGCGAATGGTTATTGATCTTTTGATTTATGATTAAGAGATCCCTTAATGGCCACTCTCTTCGGTATCTTCTTGAATTTTATCAAAAATTTCTTCTCTATGAACAGCGATGTCTTTAGGTGCATTTATACCTATTCTGACCTGATTTCCTTTTACGCCCAAAACTGTGACTGATATATCCTCACCTATCATAAGAGATTCACCTGATTTTCTTGTTAATATCAGCATGTACTCCCCCTAGTACTATTGATANACATATTTAGATTTGCACAAATTTTGACAAAATCANAGCNTAAATACNNAACGTTTTAATATTTGNTGAAATTNGGGGCGTTAAATCTTNCTGTTAATNAGTTCTTTTGCNAGTTTGAGCGCTTCGTCAAGTTTTTTTGCTTCCGGTCCTCCAGCCTGAGCAAAATCGGGTCTTCCNCCACCTTTGCCTCCAACAACTTCTGCGATTTTCTTAATTAACTCACCTGCATGAACNAGTTCTGTATTGTCNTTTGTCACCCCTACNGCAATTTTTGCTTTACCTTTTTCTGAGGCACCCANTACTACGATGGCACTTTTTAGCTTATCTTTGTATCTGTCTATTGAAGTTCTGAGATCATCTGCATTAAAACCATCTAATCTTTGCACAAGAATACTTTTGCCATTTTTCTCTGTTACGTTATTTAAAATATCATCATTATTTCCACTAAACATTCTTTGCTTTGATCTCGAAAGCTCTTTTTCTAGTTCTTTATTTTTTAATAATAACTGCTCTACTTTTGAATCAACTTGATCTTCAGAACTCTTTAGTATGGCAGCAACCCGATCCAACCTTNTCTTNTAGCTTGTCAACCATTCTTGCGCTGCNTCTCCAGTCAAAGCTTCNATTCGNCTGATTCCAGATGCAACTCCAGTTTCNGAAACAATTTTAAATAAACCGATATCACCTGTTCGATTGACATGAGTTCCTCCNCACAGCTCAATAGAGTATTCCCCAAAGTTTAATACCCTAACCTGNTCTTCATATTTCTCACCAAACAGTGCCATAGCTCCAGAATCAATGGCATCCTGATATGCCATTATGTCAATCTTGGCGGCATTATTTTTTCTTATCTCTGCGTTAACCTGAGCTTCTATTTCAGATAACTCTGTCTCAGTAAGTGGTTGGTTATGAGAAAAATCAAAACGGAGNCGAGTTGCATCAACTAACGACCCTTTCTGTTTTACATGCTTTCCTAGAGTATTCCTCAGTGCCGCATGCATCAAGTGAGTNGCAGAGTGATTCGCTGCGATCTTCAGGCGTTTCTTATCGTCTACGGTCAAGGTTACCTTCTTGTTAATATCAATCTTACCTTTTTCTAAGATACCATGATGAAGGATAGAATTATTCTGTTTTTGTGTATCTGTCACTTTAAAGACACCATCTTTTGAATGTATTATCCCTGTGTCACCAACTTGACCTCCTGATTCAGCATAAAAGGGTGTTGCATCAGTGACGATGAAACCTTCTTGGCCAACNTCAATTGATTTTAATGCATTTCCATCTACGAAGATCTCTTTTATCTTTGCGGTTTTTTCTGTGAATTCGTATCCGAAAAATTCAGAATTTACCGTTAATTCATAATTTTTTTCTTCTGCACCGGAGAACTTATTTGCTTTTCTCGCTCTTATTTTCTGAGATTTCATGTGCTCATCAAAACCTTTGAGATCGATGGAAAAATTTCGCTCTCTTGCAATATCATTGGTTAGGTCCACGGGAAAACCATAGGTATCATATAACTTAAATACCACTTCACCAGGAAGTTCGTCATTTTCCATAGAGAGAATGGCCTCCTCAAGGATTTCCATACCTTGGTCGAGAGTCACTGAAAAACGAATCTCCTCTTGTTTGATGACATCCTCTATGTGATTTTTTTGTTCTATTAATTCTGGATAAGCTTGGCCCATTTGTTCAGCCAAAGGTTCTAGGAGTTTATAAAAAAAAGGCTCATGAATATCTAACTTTTTTCCATGTCTAATTGCGCGCCTCATAATTCTTCTTAGAACGTAGTTTCTTCCCTCATTGCCAGGCAACACTCCATCAATAATCAAAAAAGAACACGCTCTAATGTGATCAACAATTACATTTAAGGAGCTTGATTCTGAGATATCCAGTTTTAATATATCTACTGTCGCTTTAATAAGATTGTAAAATAGATCTATCTCATAGTTGCTATGCACTGACTGCATAACAGCCGCGAGTCTTTCAAGACCCATACCAGTATCAACTGAAGGTTTTGGTAAAGGAGTCATTGAGCCATCTTCAGATCGATCATATTGCATAAATACTAAATTCCAGATCTCAATATAACGATCGCCATCCTCATTTTTTGATCCAGGAGGACCTCCTTCTACTTGAGGTCCATGATCATAGAAAATTTCACTGCACGGTCCGCACGGACCCGTGTCAGCCATGGACCAAAAATTGTCTTTTTCGCCCATCCTGGAAAACCGACTTGGATCGACATTAATTTTATTGAGCCATATATCGGCAGCTTCATCATCATCTCTGAATACTGTAACCCATAACCTCTCCTCCGGAAGTTTCAAAACATTGGTTAAAAAGTCCCATGCATGCAATATGGCTTCTTCTTTGAAGTAGTCTCCGAAACTAAAATTTCCCAGCATTTCGAAGAATGTATGATGTCTGGCTGTATATCCGACATTTTCCAGGTCATTGTGTTTGCCGCCAGCTCTTAAACATCTTTGGGATGTTACAGCTCGTTTATAGTCTCTTTTGTCTTTTCCTAAAAAAACATCTTTAAATTGCACCATACCTGCATTGGTAAACAACAGAGTCGGATCATTTTCAGGAACAAGAGGAGAGCTTGATACTATTTCATGGTTTTTTGCATGAAAATAATCAAGAAACTTTTGCCTTAACTCATTGCTGGTCATAGATTTCATAACAGAATATTTTATAGATAAATTAGACTCTTTACAGTGTTTTGATAAAAAAGAACCAGCATCAANTCNAAAGAAACACNGANTTAGCTTTTTAATACTTTCCTAATGTGCTCATTGCTGAAACCTCTGGAGTATANAAATCGAGTTTGTTTGGCTTTATCTTTGATGTTTTCNGGTNCTTTTTCACCAAATTTTCTCATCTTCACCTCTTCTGCCANTGCTATCCAGTCAGTGTTGGTNTTCTCGATAACACTTTGAATGATATTTGAAGGCATTTTTTTCTGCTCAAGTTCATAATGAATTCTTATAGGACCTTTTCCTTGAGCAATTCTAGAGCGAACATAAGACTCAGCAAATCTCTGATCGTCTTGCAANCCATCATCAGTAAGCTTTTCTACAATTATTGTTGAAATATCGCTGGAGAAACCCTTTGATTGAAGCTTTATAATAAGCTCTTTTTGACCGTATTCTCTAAGAGCCAAAAAGTCCATTGCTTTTTTTCTTGCATATATTGGATCTGAAAACTTGTCCTCTTCATTATCAAAGAGATCAGAATTCAATTCATTAACAGACTTCTTCACTTAGAAAATTATTATGCCTTCTCGCTGACGCCCTCTTTCTCATCTGCTGAGTCCTTATTAGCGTCTTTCGAAGGTAAAAGTTTAGCTCGAATTTGATCCTCAATGTCTTGTGCTATTTCAGGGTTTGTTCTGAGAAATTCACGAACATTCTCTTTTCCTTGACCTATTCTATCCTCTTTATAGCTATACCAAGACCCAGATTTTTCTATGAGATCATGCTCAACACCGAAATCGATAATTTCACCTTCACGGGATATTCCTTCACCATACAATATTTCAAACTCAGCCATTCTAAATGGAGGTGAAACTTTGTTTTTAACAACTTTGACACGCGTCTGATTGCCAATAATCTCATCNCCTTTTTTAATTGCGCCAATTCGTCGAATGTCCAATCTCACTGAAGAATAAAATTTCAGCGCATTTCCACCAGTAGTTGTCTCGGGACTGCCAAACATTACACCAATTTTCATTCTGATCTGATTTATAAAGATCACCATTGTGTTTGAGCGTTTAATGTTTCCGGTCAATTTCCTAAGTGCCTGAGACATCAGTCTTGCTTGTAACCCCATATGAGAGTCACCCATGTCGCCTTCAATTTCTGCCTTTGGTGTGAGCGCGGCGACAGAGTCAACCACAATAATATCAACCGCACTTGATCTGACCAACATATCTGTAATTTCTAGAGCTTGTTCTCCAGTATCAGGTTGTGAAACAAGAAGTTCATCAACATCTACGCCCAATTTTTCAGCATATTTGGGATCCAATGCATGTTCTGCATCAACAAATGCCGCAGTACCGCCTGCTTTCTGGGCCTCGGCGATAACTTGTAGTGTCAGTGTTGTCTTACCTGAAGATTCAGGACCGTATATCTCTACTACTCTTCCCTTGGGAAGACCGCCGATTCCGAGGGCCACATCAAGACCAATTGAACCAGTTGAAATAGATTCAAAATACTTGGAGGCTTCATTATCCCCCAGCCTCATTACTGAACCCTTACCAAATTGTTTGTCAATTTGACCTAAGGCCGCTTCTAGAGCCCTTTTTCTATCTTCATTCATAATTTGTATTCACTTTTTTATTGTTTTTTTATGTCTTCTATTATTTCATAATTACTTATAGATAGTTAGGTAGATTTGGAGAATTTCAACCTATTTTCTATTCCTCTCAAAGCAACTTCTGTGGCCTTCATTCTTATCTTTTCTCGATTGCCATCGAACTGATGTAATTCAGATTCAATAACTATTTTGTTTTCGACTTTTTTGGCCCAGGAAAACCAAATTGTACCTATGGGTTTTGTCTTTGTTGCTCCTGAGGGGCCTGCTATGCCTGTAACTGACACGGAAATATCGCAATCATTATACTGAATCACGCCTTCAGCCATTTGTTCTGCCACCTCCTGACTCACAGCGCCGTGATCCTCAAGGGTATCATCCTTAATCATAAAAAATTGACTCTTAGCTTCATCAGAATAAGAGACAACACCGTGAGAAAAACAGTTGGAACTGCCTGGAATATCTGTAATTTTCTCTGCAATCATGCCTCCAGTGCAAGATTCTGCCACTGCAATTCTAATCTTTTTTTCTGAAGCAATCTCAATCACACGTTTAGCTANGCTTGCTATCATTTCTTTATCTTTCATTTATCGTATTCTCATATAATCTGATGTGNTTATTGATCATNTCCTCAACCTTGAAATGATCAATCATTCTCTGTTTTCCTGCCTTAGCACAACTGTCTCTAAAATCTTTGTTCCTATATAGATATTCTATATTTTTTTTGAATTGATCCTGGCTACCTGGTTTTGCTAATAATCCAGTCACTCCATCCAATACGACCTCTGGCACACCTCCTACATCATATGCAACTACTGGTAAACCAGCAGCAGATGCCTTAAGCACAGAAACGCCCAGACCTTCATTTTTAGCCGGATGAACCATTAAGTCAAAATGGGTTAAAAATTCATCCAAGATCGAAGAATAGCCACAAAACATAACATTTTTTTCGAGCTTCTTTTTCGTCACAAGATTTTTTAGCGATGCCTCCATTTTTCCTTTTCCAAAAATCAATAACTTCATATTTGGATAAATTTTATTTAAAGAAAACATAACATTAATTAAGCATGGGTAACCTTTTCTCGGGATAAGTTGACCGATTGCAACCAAAACAAAATCATTTTTACTGATCCCATATAACTTGTTTACATAATCTCTATTTCTTTGACTATCAAATACACTGGTTTTGACTGAACTTCTTATTAAAGAGACTTTTTTTTCATCGATATTTTGACTCAATATGATCTGAAAAATATTCTCAGAAATCGCAATAACCTTATTAAAAAGACCGTATATAAGAGAGGATATGAATTTTGGTTCAATACTATCCACTCTTCTTGAGAGAACACTTTTTTTAGATAAGAAACGTGAAGCCAAGCCACCTAAGAAATCAGCACCTTTCCTGCTGTGAGCATGAATAATATCTGGTTTTTCAGATCGAATAACTCTTATAAGGCGAAATAGATAAAAAATATCCCACTCACCTCTGCACTTAAGATTTATTACCTCAATGCCACTCTCTTTCAATTTTATTGAAAGAAGAGAACCTGGCTGGCATACAACGATATTAATAATCCCTCTTCCTTTTAGTCCATTGGTAAGGTAAAGAACTTGCTGAGGCCCACCATAGAGATTACGACCATTTTCAATGTGCAGTATTTTCATATAGAGAATATCTTATATTAAAAAATACAAAATAAGATATTCTGAGGGCTTAATTATCTCCCTGATTCACTCAGATACTGTGGGTCTCAGCCTAATACCAGTCTCTTTTAGTTGCTCTGACGAAACTTCACCTGGGGCATCAGTCAATGGGCAGCTTGCAGTTTGTGTTTTTGGAAATGCGATCACATCTCTAATGCTCTCGGCGCCGGAAAGAAGCATGATAATTCTATCCAAACCAAAAGCAATTCCTCCATGAGGAGGGCAACCATATTCCAGAGCTTGCAGAAGAAAACCGAATTTTTCTTGAGCCTCTGCATCGCTGATATTTAACAATTGAAACACTTTAGCTTGCATTTTCTTGTTGTGAATTCTAATTGATCCTCCTCCTATCTCTGATCCATTAAGAACCATGTCATAGGCTTTTGAGAGAACTTTTCCAGGATTATTTTCCAGTTCTTCAGCGTCATCAATGGATGGAGCTGTAAATGGATGATGAAGTGATGTCCAATTGTTGGAATTTTTATCTTTTTCAAACATTGGAAAGTCAGTCACCCAAAGTGGCTGCCATCCTTCCTCTAATAGATTTAAATCTTTGCCAATTCTAACTCTCAGCGCTCCCAGAGCATCGTTCACGATACTTTCTTTATCGGCTCCAAAGAAAATAATATCACCATCATTTATATCAGCTCGATTTACGAGCTCGTCTATTACCTCATCAGGCAAAAACTTCAATATGGGTGACTGCATTCCATCTTTCTTTTTTGAGATATCCTCAATTTTTATGTATGCCAAGCCCTTCGCTCCATATCGTGCAACAAAACTTGTGTAGTCATCAATTTCCTTTCTGCTCAGAGATGATCCTCCGGGAACGGCCAATGCTGCGACTCTCCCATCTTTATCTTTTGCTGGTCCAGAAAAAACCTTAAATTCAACTTCCTTCATTATGTCCGAAAGATCAACCAACTCCATGGATATTCTTAAATCTGGTTTATCAGAACCAAAACGTCTCATTGCTTCAGAGTATGACATTACTGGAAATACCTCTGGTAGGGAGATATTCATTACCCGATCAAAAACATATCGAATTAGATCTTGCATCTTGTTCATCACAGATTGCTGATCAACAAAGCTCATTTCAATATCAAGTTGAGTGAATTCAGGTTGGCGGTCAGCTCTTAAGTCCTCATCACGAAAACATCTTACGATCTGATAATATCGATCAAAGCCTGACATCATAAGGAGTTGTTTAAAAATTTGCGGAGATTGCGGAAGTGCAAAGAATTTCCCTTGATGAGTCCTGCTTGGAACAATATAGTCGCGTGCACCCTCTGGGGTAGCTCTTGTTAGCATTGGTGTTTCGATATCAACAAATCCATTCTTGTCTAGAAATTCTCTTAATGCTTGTGTGACTCGATGTCTTAGGCGAAGGTTGTGAAGCATTGATTCACGTCTTAAATCGAGATAACGGTACTTCAGTCTTACCTCTTCACTTGCATTTTCATCATGATGAAAAGGTGGTGTCAATGAGTCGTTCAATGTGTTCAATTCAGAGGCAATAATTTCAATTTCACCTGTTTTCATATTTGGATTTTTTGTGCCATCTGGTCTTATCCTGACCATTCCTTTAACGGAGAGAACATATTCGCTTCTAATGCGTTCAGCTTCAGTGAAAATTTCTTTTTTCTCAGGGTTAAAGACAACCTGGACGAGTCCTTCACGATCCCTAAGATCAATAAATATAACGCCGCCATGGTCTCGCCTTCTATGAACCCATCCAGCAACAGTTACTTCTTGACCTTCTTCTTTAGCTCCAACATCCCCACAATATATACTTCTCATAATGCCCTTCTTATTTTTAAAAACGAAATATTACGAGCAACAACAGATATTCGCAATAATCATTTTTACTTATCACTAATTAATTCTTTTTTCTTCCACTCAGGTACTACAACTCCAAGCGAGACAATCATTTTAAAAGCTTCATCGATCTCCATATCTAGCTCAATCACATCCTCTTTTGGGACTATAATGATAAAACCAGATGTAGGATTGGGTGTTGTAGGAACAAAAACACAAACTACATTTGAACCAGTTTTTTTTTGTACTTCGCCCAAAGACGTTGATGTTTGAAATGCCAAACTGTAAACACCTTTTCTTGGGTATTGTATCAAAAGAACTTTTTTAAATGACTGTCCTGTATCTGAAAAAACAATCTCAGCAAAATTCTTTGCAGCTGTGTATACGGATCTAACGATAGGAATTTTGGCAAATAGTTTCTCACCAAAAGTGACCAAAGTTTTGCCTACGTAATTAGCCGCAAACACACCTGTAAAAATTAGTACCACCAGCGTAAGGATTAAACCTATTCCTGGTAATTTAAATCCAATCAATGACTCTGGTCTTAACTCAGCAGGAAGAAGAACAAGTGTTTGATCCATCAAGGTAATCAAAAATCGAAACAATAGAACTGTTACCACTATTGGTAGCCAAACCAATAACCCCGTAATTATGTATTTTCTTAATTTCTTCANTTAGTAACCTTATTTTTNTTCTTTTCCGCTTTNGTGTTATTGTTTTTTNCGCCGTCTTTTTTATTTTTTGCTTTTTTCTTTTCTGAAGAGCCTTTACTNGNATTTTCATTATCACTTTTCACNACATTGCGTTGATTGTCNTTTTTAAAATCAGTCTCATACCANCCGCTCCCCTTTAACCGAAAACTGGGTGCCGACAAGAGTCTCTTNAGCTTGGGTTTATTGCAAACAGGACAATCAAGTAAAGGATCATCGTTCATTTTTTGTAANTCATCAAAATAATGATTGCAGTCACTGCATTCGTATTCGTAAATTGGCACACTGGCTCCGTTAATCAATTAATTTGTAATANAAGACATTATAAAATAAAAAGACGCAATGAGTGTCATTTGATGTATATCATACTGGCCATTCTCCCACATATATTTTCTCTTCTGTAGGAGAAAAACAACTCGTCATCATAAAAAGTACAGTATTCACCTCCATAAATCAGTGATACACCAGTATTCTTAAGCCTAATTTTTGCCAGTCCATATATGTCGGCTTGCCATCTGTTGTATTCATTCATTTTAAAACAATTTTTTGCTTCCGTATCAGAATCTATAAAAATCTCTCTTACTTCATCACCTACCTCAAATGCTTCTTGGGATATGGCGGGACCTAACCAAACAATGATATCCTCTGGATTGCATTTCATAGANAGAAGAGTTTTTTCTATTACTCCTTCTGCTAATCCTCGCCAGCCAGCATGGATCGCTGCAACGACGTTCTGGGATTTATTTGTTGCTAAGACAGGCAAACAATCAGCTGTCATAACCGTGCATACCTTTCCCGGTTCAAATGAAATTGATGCATCACCCTCAGGATAATTGAGTTTATCCGGTTCAATAATAATATTGGTCCCATGTTTCTGATTTAACCAGGCTGGATGATCAGGCAGGTTGAGATCTTTTTTTAATTTTTTTCTGTTTTTGCTTACCGCTAACTCTGAGTCCCCGACATGCATCGCAATGTTTAGCTCAGAAAAGCTACCTTCACTGAAACCATGTAATCTTGTCGTAGTTCCAGCAAAGATATCGCTTAATCCTCTCCAGTCTGGTTCAATGATGTTTATTTTACTCACTGAAATCCCTGTCATTTTCTAATGCNNTCAATAGATTTTTTAGATCAGGCGGTAGAGATATCTTTACGTCAATTTCGTTCCTCGANGATGGGTGCAAAAATTTCAATCTAGAAGCACACAGNGCTTGTCTTTTAAATTCTCTAATTGATTCCTCAAGCCCTTTATTGCAACCNGCAGGAATCATNAATCGACTNTATAGCGGATCACCCAGCAATGCATTTCGTTTATAGGCAAAATGAACCCTTATCTGATGCGTCCTCCCAGTCTCCAATTTAATTTTAATATGAGTGTGCGCTCTAAAGCGTTTTATGACTCTATAATGAGTAATCGCATCCTTACCATTGCTATCCACTGACATTTTTTTTCTCTGAGTTCTATGACGTGCAATGGGCTCATTGATTGTACCTCCGCCTGTTAAAACTCCATAACAAATTGCATCATATTCCCTGCTGATTTTCCTCTGTGATAGCTCTTGAACAAGATAGTTATGGGCTATTAAATTCTTAGTCACTATCATCAATCCTGAAGTTTCTTTATCNAGACGATGGATTATTCCTGCTCTAGGTATATCACTCAATTCAGGCCATTTATGGAGCAAGCCATTNAGAAGTGTNCCATCAGGATTTCCGGCACCAGGATGAACGACNAANCCTGCTGGTTTATTGATAACAGCTATATCACTGTCTTCATATTCAACCTGGATGTCTATAGGTTCAGCTTTACTGGATGTGTTCTCTGCTAATTCAATCATAATCAAGATTTTTTCACCGCCCACAACTAAATCTCTTGGTCTTTTTTTCTCTTGATCAATTGTTATAGAGCCATCAATTATCCATTTTTTTATTCTGCTTCTTGAGAACTCAGGAAGCAGCTCTGCCAGGACGATATCTAAACGCTTTCCGATCATTTCATCAGGCAGGTAAATTTCTTTATTATACTTTTTCATAGCTATGATAAATTTATATTATTTATCGGATATCAATTTTGACTTAAATTCTCATTAGTATTAACTTACTCTCAATTGAGGTTTAATCTAGCATAAAACAGATGGTTAAAAATTTTTTCATTACAAATTCAAAAAATATGGTTAATCAAATTAAATTAATCTCCTTGTTATTGATGACATCAGTATTATTCGGATGTGCTAATAATGAAGAAACAGCAGAAGAGGCATATATCAATGATGTTGTCAGGGCTTATGAGACTGCCCAAGCAGCGGTCGTTGCTGGTAATTACCGAAGAGCCATCGGATTATTTGAGACTATTCAATCAAGATTTCCATTCAGTGAGCTTTCAAATCAGATTCAGATGGAACTTATGTATGCATATTACAAAAGTGGCGCAAAAGAAGAAACGATCGATCAAACTGAGGCATTTATCAGGGAAAATCCAACTAGTCCAAATATTGACTATGCTCTATATATTCAGGCACTGGCTCATTTTGAAGATCAACCAGACTTTTTAGAAAGAACCTTCAATAAAGATATGAATAGGAGGCCGCCGCTCGATGTCGAAAAATCCTTCTCTATTCTTGAGCGATTGGTTACAAGGTATCCTGCAAGCGAGTATGCTGCCGATGCTGAATTAAGAATGGTGTTCTTAAAGAACAGACTAGCCGCTTATGAAAACATTGTTGCTGATTATTATATTAGAAGTGGCGCTTATGTTGCGGCACTCAACAGAGCTAAAGACGCCCTCGAAAGATACAATGGTGTACCAAATAATGAAGAATCACTCAAGATAATGTTAGAAGCCTACGAAAAATTGGGTATGAATGAGTTGGCAAATGACACAAGAAGTGTGCTTAACCAAAACTATACAGATAATTCTGGTGATTCGTATTATTCAAACAGCTCAGGAATAGTGGATAATATGTTTACCCCCTCAGCAACCTCAATTGCTGCAACAAATACCAATAATGAAGAGATTTCTGGTGA
>PBVS01000038.1 GCA_002728725.1 Woeseiaceae bacterium | reverse complement strand
AGAGAGGCATACTGTCTCATAAGGCACGTTGTAGGGAAGAAACCATACCCCGAAAGATAAAACGAGAAAGGAATCAATCCTAAATTGCCTAGCCATCTTACTTTATTGGAATTGTTCATATTTCACCTTGAAGAATATTCACTTTTTTACTTTGAAAATATAATTTATATTTGAATCACAATAATAATTTATTTAATGAAACATTGTTGATGTTTATGATGTGATCTATGAGAAGACTGATTTTAATTTTTGTATGCATGGCTTTATCTGGGTGCGAGAAAGAAAGCACGAAGAATAATTTCATTTATATACCTGGAGGTACAGTTGATGCTGGCTCATACAGGGGTCTTCCATCTGAGCGCCCTGTTAGAAGGCACTCCGTTGAGTCTTTTTATATGTCAGAGCATCCAATAACAGTGGGTCAATTTAGAGAGTTTATCACTGCAACAAACTACATAACAGAGGCCGAGAGATTTGGAAATTCTGGAGTATTTTCTTTTTCAGAACAGCGCTGGTATATGCAAGATAATGCAAACTGGGAATATCCAGCTGGACCTAAAAAGACAAAGCCAGAGATGATCACCCTGTGACACAAGTTTCATGGAACGATGCGGTGGCATATGCAGCCTGGAAAGGAGAGAGATTGCCTACAGAAATAGAATGGGAGCATGCCGCTAGGAACGGAAAAAACTCTCGCCATATCTATCCTTGGGGAAATAAGATTGAGGTTAAAGGGAGACATCAAGCAAATGTATGGCAGGGAAAATTTCCATTTAAAAACACCAATGAGGATGGTTTTTTGATGACTTCACCAGTAAAACATTTTCCTAAAACATCGCTTGGTCTCTATGATATGGCCGGTAATGTCTGGGAATGGACAGATTCTGAATACAGAGAGGAAAATAATGAATTAATGAANACAATTAAAGGTGGCNCATTTCTNTGTGAACCGGACTTTTGCCATGGTTATCGTGTCTCTTCAAGAATGGGTACAACTCCTGAAACCAGTCTGATGCATACTGGTTTCAGAACCGTGAAAAACTAAATCAAATGTAAACCCAAATCTACCATCAAGAAGACGTTGGCAAAAAATCCGATGATATAAAAAATACTTCGAATACTCGGATTCTTATCCGTTGCAATCACATAGTATAAGAGCATATGGATGATTCGAGTTATAGCGTAGACCCACACAATTAAAGTTAANTTATAAGGACTGTATCCACACAAAACGGCAATCACAGNCATGCCAAACATCGGAACGATGTTTTCAAGTGAGTTCCAGAAGGNTCGATAACTTCTAAATAAAAAAGAATCTTGNCCCAGAGNTGGNTCCATNACNCCCACNTTGTACCCTTTTTGTCTTCTGTGGGAACGAATGAGCACCATTGCTTGAANAACAATGGTGCTCAANGTTAGCCATAAGCCGAGGAAAACCNATTGNTANTCATCCATNATNCTTANAGNGTTTCCTTNTGNNGACATNTATTAAAACGTCACTCGGAAGTTAATGCCNACATTTTTCCCAGGTAATGGNACTTCATTTTTTACNNACGATGTGTGNTTNCGNGCCACTTCATNGAGCATATTTTTTCCAAATATGGATGCTTGAACAANCCTTCCNGAATCAGTNACTAACTTTTGAGTCAGNCTCATATCGAGCATCTGATATCCTTNTGTCNCTGTCTCTTTTNACGAGAACTNATCTTGTTTTTCTACGTCTTTGAGAGACATATCAAACTCAAGTGTGTTTCGTTTGTAATTAANAGAGAAAATGTTTCTTGCTGGCATCATTCTTGGAATGTATGNTCCATCACTGAATTCACCNGAGACTGAATCCCTTGCAATGGATAANTCTAAGTCNCCATCATAGAAAGGAAATGCTACACCAAGCTGAAGCTCGAGACCCTTCAATTGGGCATCCTTTTGCNTGTATTCAGCCAATGGCATNTTCTTTTCTNTTTTATTGGTGTCCGCAAGATAAATGAANTTNTCAATATTGTTCTGGAANATCGTCATCGAACCAAAAAATNCATTTTGTTGATAAGCCAACGTTAAATCNATATTTCTTGATNTTTCGATTTGNAGNTNAGTNTNNCCCTCTTCATATCTTCCNGTCGCAAGNTGAGGNCCNTTCATNTATAACTCAATTGCAGAAGGCGCTCTTTCAACNCTNGCAAGATCNAAGCTCATCTCCAAGTAATCATTGAGATCNCGATTTAATGTCAAAGCNAAGCTGTCGGTNTTAAATTCTTTTTTGAATTTATCAACTTCTTCCTCATGCTCTTCTTCGTGTTCATGATGATCTTCTTCTTCCTCTTCTTCCTCATGATGAGCAACAGACCCTTTCCTTGATATACGATCGTGCCTTAACGCAAAATGCCAATCGAACAACCCAGTATCTTTACTGAGATAGTAACCAAAGGAAAATTCTCTGTTGTCAGAAGGTTTCATAAATACCTCATGACCGATGATTGAAACATCCTCTTGTATGGCGTTAAGCATCATTTTTTGAGAATACTGATCACTCACAAAATTTATAACTGCACCAAACTCAGATGCGTCATTTTTGAACTCAGTTGGCCCTTCTTCATGATCATGATGATCTCCTTCTTCCTCTTCTTCCTCTTCATGATGCGCTTCTTCCGCATGTTGCTCTTTTAGTGAATATTCAGTTACAGCACCATAATAATCGACACTGTCTAGTAGCCAGTTATTTCTGATGTTGTATGAGCCTTCGAGATTGAAAGAGTCGGAGTCTGTGTTAGCAAAAATTCTCTCTTCTTCGTGCTCTTCATGACCTTCCTCTTCTTCGTGCTCTTCGCCATGAAATGGAATGCCATAGAGTGTTTCAAGTCCTGTGGCGGAAACACCTAAATAACCCCAGTCCCCAGTTTTAGAGACACCAAATTTGTAAGACTCGGTTCCAGAATCAGAATTTGGTAAAAATTTTGGATTTTCTTCATGATGCTCTTCTTCTTCATGATGGCCTTCTTCTTCCTCTTCTTCATGTTCTTCATGAATTATGGCGCCATATGGAATTTCAAAGTTTTCAAAATCAGTATCTCGGTAACCTAAACTGAAGTTTAAGCCACCAAAATTGTTTTCGTATGACAGCTCACCAATGTTTCCATTGTTGACCGATTGAACTTCATAACCCACAGTTAAGTCAGATTCGGTGAAATCCTTTCTGGCAATTGTATTATCAACGATATTGATAATACCGCCCGATGTGCCATTAGCATAGAACAGAGAAGATGGGCCTCTGACAACTTCAATTTGCTGTATGTTATTAAAATCAATCTCTACAGGATGATCTGCACCCAAACCTGAAACATCACGATTAACTCTTCCATTTCTCATGACCTTAACACGCGTGCCGCCCAATCCTCTTATGATAGGGTGCCCAACAGCACTACCATAATCGGATGAACCTACACCCAGTAAATCGTCAAGGGACTCACCCAGACTTTGGGAAGCCATTGAGGCCAATTCATCAGCGCCTATGACATGGATTGGGTTATGGATCTGACTAAGATTCTGTTCAATGTAAGATGAAGTAACAATAATCTCTTCAATTACCTCTTGAGCCAGAAGTTTATTTGTAAATAATACACTCAACAATATGAGTGCCATTCTTGTGGTTTTCATTTTTTTCTCCAGTGATATAAAAAGTTTGGTAAATCTTATGTATCTATACTTTTTTCACTGGAGGTGCTCTTGAATGAAATAATGATTTATGGGTTGATATAAAAGGAATTGCGCGATGGGCAACAATACCAGTTGATAATGTATATGCCGAGATAGATACCAACGTCTCAACATCGTCCAACTCGCCTATCAGGCAGAGGTCACATTGAAATTCATAATGCTCTTCAACGAGAGAATCATGTGAATGAAAGTCGTGCGAAGAGGACAATATAAACATTGCCATCGCAAAAAACATGACTGTGCTCTTAGTTATGTGCCTCATGATGCGTAATGTAACTGATAAACGGTCAATATATCAAGGGTTTAAATCAATTTTCATGTTAACTTTATGTAAACCCTCATCCCATCCGTTTTTTTCAAAACTAATTATGAAAGCCCCATGCTTTTCAAAGAAAGTTTTTGCATGTTGACTTGTTGATATGGTGATCGTGTCTTTTTTCTTATCAATTGAATACTTTATTATGTATTTCATTAAATCCTTGCCATATCCTTTTTTCTGAAAACTGGGATTTATCATGATCCATCTGATTGCAGCTATTTTTTCTGAGAGCTCGGCAATACCAAAAGAAGCTACTACTTTCTTATCAAAAAGTCCTACAAGATAATGATCTTGGTTACTTGAGAGATATTTTTTGCAATCTTCTCTTTCAGATTCAGCAAAATATTTAGGGCAATTCAACTCAAAAATTTCCATGCAATAATCAAAGTCACGAGATTTATATTTTTTTATTTCTAGTTTATGCATAAAGATTATATTTCATATTAAGACCGTCTCTATTGATGAGCAGATATCAATTTTATAATCATTGAACACCCAAAAAATCTTCATAAGTAAAGTAGTGGACACCAATAATATCGGCAGTATTTGCCATTGTTTGTGCCACCCTTTTTGCGTCTACACTTCTGTATTTCTTTGCAGATCCTAATAAAGTCATATTCAATAGATATGATGCATATTGACCAATAAACTCTAGCGGTCGGCTTTCTTCTCGATTACCAAGAAGCAATCCTGGCTGAAAAATATTTACGCAATCAAACCCCATATCAATGATTTCATTTTCAAGCAGTCCTTTAGTTCTCAAATAAAAACTTTTTGAATCTGCATTAGCACCAACAGACGTAACCAAACTGATTGTGGTTGCACCGGATTCGCGTGCTTTTTTTGCAAAACCTAAGCAGTAATCAAGATCCACTTTTTTGAATGATTCTTGTGAGCCTGCTTTTTTTATTGTTGTTCCAAGACATATATAGATGTGCTTACAATCAGGTAAATGACCCTGATCCAAAAACTCGTCAAAATCAATGATCATTGGCGAGACATTTTTTGGCATATTGTCAATTGGTCTTCTGGTGATGGCAATTACGCTTGAGTCCTTTTCGCCAAGATAAGTGAGCAAATGTTTTCCAATTAGACCTGTTGAGCCCAGCACTATTGACTTATTATGCATATCTCATTCTAGCTTATTTTAAATAAATATACCCTATCCCCAGTCTCTTGAATTGATGTAA
>PBVS01000037.1 GCA_002728725.1 Woeseiaceae bacterium | reverse complement strand
AGGCGATCTTATTGCTTCTCTTCGTTCCATTAAGCGATAAACCTCATCACTGAACAGATAAATATCATGTTTTCTTGATATCTCTATTAAGGTATCCAATTTTTTTCTTGAGATTACTTTTCCAGTAGGATTATGTGGAAAATTTATGGCGATGAGACGAGTATTACTTTTTATGGCATCTAGAATTTTTTGTACATCAAGATCCCAATTATTATCACTATCTAGGCTGACACCGGTTACATCACAGATAGAATTTGGAATCGTTTCAGAGGATTGATAATTTGGAGTTATAACAATCGCATGATCATCTTTGCTGAGTATGCAATGCATGGCTGCGAAGATTCCTTCTTCGGCACCCGCAAAAGCCAAAATATTTTTTTGAGAAATATTGTCATAGGTATTTGCAATTTCAGTTCTTAGTTCAGGCATCCCATATGTTTCTATGTATTTCAGTGGCAAATTATCCCATTTCTCTCTGTCCTCATCTGTAGCAAAGCTTAATAATTGGTTTATTGTCATAGTTTCCATGTCTGATGCGCACATGTGATGCCTGACATTAAATTCCCATTTTGAAAAGAATGTTTCGAGTTTGAAATCACGCAGCATTAATTTTTTCTCCAATTAATATCAGTGGGTATTTTGACAGAAAGCAGATCAATTTTCCTGTTAGAATAAATTGTAAATATTTAAGAGTTATATTTCATCACAGGAGAAATTATGATTTCAGTAATTTTGAATCTTATTGTTTTTTTCGTTCTGATCTTTTTTATAGCGCGACAAATGAAATCTGGAATGAGTCTGTCTAAACAGATTCTTATTGGCCTGACGCTTGGTGTCATTTATGGCCTATTTCTTCAGTATGTTTATGCTGATAGTGTTGAAGTGATTAAGAATACACTCACATGGACCAATGTAATTGGGGCCAGTTATGTGAATCTTCTTCGTATGGTAATCATGCCCTTAGTTCTGACTATGATGATTGCTGCAGTTGTCAAAATGAGGGATGTTGCCTCATTGGGGAAAGTTGGNTTTTCAGTAGTCGCAATTCTCCTAGGAACAACNATGATATCAGCATTGGTCGGTATNGGAACTTCAAATTTATTCGGCCTTTCATTAGACGGCCTTACAGAGGGAGCAAGAGAACTTTCAAGAGCAGATTCACTAATCAATCGNCAAGAATCGATATCTAATCTTGGTTTGGCCGATATGCTCGTAAGATTCATCCCNTCAAATATATTCTCAGATTTAACTGGAGCGAGNCCCACATCAATCATTGCNGTTGTAATTTTTGGGATTCTTTTTGGCATAGCTTCACTNATGGTTGCCAAAGAGNATAATGAGAAGGCAGAACCAATTATTAANTTTATTGATACAGCTCAGGCAATTATCATGAAGTTNGTGCGTATCATCATGTTGCTCACACCTTATGGAATACTCGCTCTTATGACGAAGGTTGTTGCAGGCTCAAGCGCTGAAGATATACTCAATTTAATTAGTTTTGTTTTTGCATCATACGTAGCCATTATCCTGATGTTCCTTGTCCATGCACTCTTATTGGGTCTTAATGGAGTCAATGTAAATAAATATTTTAAAGCAATTTGGCCAGTATTAACTTTTGCATTCACTTCAAGAAGCTCAGCTGCAACAATTCCATTAAATGTTGAGACCCAAGTTGAAAAACTAGAGGTACCTCAATCTATTGCAAACCTCTCTGCCTCACTCGGAGCAACTATCGGTCAAAATGGATGTGCTGGAATTTATCCGGCAATGTTGGCGGCAATGATAGCCCCATCAATGGGCATAAACCCATGGGATCCAAGCTTTATTTTNNCCCTAACTGCAATTGTAACAATCAGTTCATTTGGTATTGCCGGTGTGGGTGGAGGAGCGACTTTTGCAGCATTGGTTGTTCTTCCNGCAATAGGATTTCCTGTTGCATTGGTCGCGCTCCTTATCTCTATTGAACCTCTAATTGATATGGCAAGGACTGCATTGAATGTCAATGGTTCTATGATGACAGGCGTTATAACTAATAAGATTGTCAAGATTGATGAGATTGCATCATCAGCGGCACCACTAAACAAAACTTAAATCTTTTAGGGTTGTATTAATGAGTAATGCAATAGCAGAAATCCAAATAAACTGTGTGGATTTCTCTGAGAATTTAAATTTTTTTACTGAAGATATTGGATTTTCAATAGAATTGATATTCCCGGCTGATTCACCTCGAACTGCAATACTGAGTGGTCATGGATTGAGAATAAGATTGGAAAAAAACCAGGTTGATGGCCCAATCTCATTAAATCTAATTAATGATGAATCAGGTGCAAAAGAAGGGCTAATAAAGTTAGCACCTAATGGATCTAAGATCTCTTTTGTTAGCGACGAACTAGAATGCGAAGAAAATATTGAAGTGCCATCCCTTATCAATAAAGTTGTTATAAAGAAACTTAAAGAAAGCTCAGATTGGATAGATGGTAGGGCAGGTATGCAATATCGTGATCTTGTTCCAAATCGATTGGGCGGAAGGTTTATCGCCTCGAATATTAGGATAGAAAAAGGAGGCCCAGTTCCAGATTATGTGCATTATCATCACATAACTTTTCAGATGATCTATTGTTATAAGGGTTGGGTTAAAGCGGTTTACGAGGATCAGGGAGAGGCATTTATTATGAATGAGGGTGATTGTGTGCTTCAACCCCCACATATTAGGCATCAAGTTCTTGAATGCTCAGATAACTTTGAAGTTATAGAGGTCGGCTCTCCTGCAGAACACAAAACCTTGGTCGATCATGACATGAGTCTACCCACTAAAGAGATAAGACCGAATAGAGACTTTGGCGGTCAAAAATTTATTCTTCACAAAAAAAACAGCCCAGAAAATATTCCATTGCTGATAAGACAAGATGGTTTTCAAGTAAGAGATACAAAAATATCTGAGGCAACTGCAGGACTGGCATCTGTCGTTGCTTTAACTAAATCCGATCAATCTCTTCAGACAAATCTTACTCATAATTATGATGTCCTGTTCTTGTTCGTATTATGGGGGAAAATAAATATTCATATTGATGAAAAACAAACGACATTAGACCAGGGTGACTCTATTTCAATACCGGCTAATACAGAATACACATGGAAAGACCCATCTGATGATCTAGAAATACTTGAGATTTCCTTGCCTCCTCAGAATTGATTTAATCTAACGAAATCAGACAAATAAGAGATCAATTAATACCGCACCAATGGCTATTGGAGCAATGTATCGATTTGTAAATCTCCAATAAATTCTCCAATTATTGGATTCGGAGGAAAATTGTTCTTTCACCACGTTACTTTTGATTACCCAGCCTGAAAATGCTGCAATTAAGAGGGCATTAATAGGCAATAGTAAATTTGCGACCGCGTAGTCAATTAATCCAAAAATATTTAAGTCGATATTTAAGAATCCAAGTGGCTTTAAATCGGCCAATGAACTAAAAGATAAAACGGATCCAAGNCCACAAACCCAAATTGAAAAACCTGCGATCATGCTCAGTAATTTTCTCTTACCANGATATTTCTCTTCTAACCATGAAACAATCGGTTCCAGCATACCCATNGTTGAGGTGTACGCGGCAAAAATTAATAAGATGAAAAATAATATGCCAATAAGATGACCCCAAGGCATGTTGCCAAATGCAATTGGAAGCGTAACAAAGATAAGACCTGGGCCCTCACCAGGATTAAGATTATTTGCAAAAACTATTGGAAAAATAGCCAATCCCGCAAGTAAAGCAATTATTGTATCTCCTACACACACCACTATCGCCGATTGTCTTATTGAGTAATGATCTGGCATATAGGCACCATATGTCATAATCAGTCCTGTACCTATTGCCAGAGAGAATAATGCTTGTCCTAGAGCCATTAGAATTGATTGCCCAGTTAATTTACTAAAATCTGGTTTAAAGAGAAATTCCAGCGCTCTCAAAAACTCTCCTTCAATCATTCCATACAATACCAATATGACTATGATAAAGAATAATAAAGGCATAAGTATTTTTGAGACTTTGGCAATTCCCTTGTTAACCCCCCGAGCAATTACCCAAACTGTCATAGATATAAACATAGCGCTTAATAAAATCTGTAAGTTTGAATTGGCAGTTCGTTGATTAAATAAATNGCCTGAAGATTCTCCATTTATATTTTTGAANGCATCTATCGATGCAAGATAGAGATAATCAATTGACCAGGCACAAACAACAACATAAAGAGTAAAACCAACAAAAGGACCGAGAACACTGAGCCATCCGATAAGTTTCCAGATAGAGTTTGCATTGTGTAAATCTACGAGTTCTCTCATAGAATTAAGAGCACTTTTGTGACATTTTCTGCCAATTAAAAGCTCACTAGAGAGCACAGGTAGACCAAATAAAAAAACAAAAGCGAGGTATACGATTACAAAACCACCACCACCGTTTTCACCTGCAATATAAGGAAATCGCCACAAATTTCCAAGCCCAACAGCACCACCAACAGTAGCCAATAAGAAAGCAGGACGATTTGCCCATGTTTTGTATGATTTGTTGTTCATGGTTTCAGTATAAATTAACTTTTTTGATGTTGAGTGTAAGTTGATGTGAGCTCATGCTTTAAATAGTCACCATATATTATTGGTTCAAATTTTTCAGGATTACTTGAAGAAACTCCATTTCCTTGAGGTTTGATCACAGCATTAATATTTGGATCATAAAAAAATGGACAAGAATATCTCTCACTTCCTGATTTATTGATCACTCTGTGAGGAGTTGAGATCAATAAGCCATTGGTGAGCCGATGAAGCATATTTCCAACATTCACAACGAAACTATTTGGTAATTCGGGAACATCTAACCAATCACCCTGAGGCGATTGGACTTGAAGCCCACCAACATGATCTTGAGCCAATACGGTTATNGCTCCAAAATCTCTGTGAGGGGCTGATCCATACAAATCCTTGTCAGGTAAAGTTTGAGGTGGGTAATGCAGNAATCTTAACCAGATAGTTGGTCTCTGAAACAGATTTTGGTACTGTCTTTTTGGTATGCCGAGCGCTTTTAAAATAATTAAAGTTAATCGATCACAAAGCTTTGTCATCTCATTTGCGTATTTTGTGACTCTTTCTTTGAATTTCATCGGTTGATTAGGCCANACATTTGCTCCAGTTAAATAAGATCCATTTTTAACATCTGGATCATCCGGTCCCGCTTCTCTCATCATCATAAATGATTCACTTTGATTGGGCTTCTTTACGTCAGCCAAATCTGAAGTTGTGTCAGTTGAGGTATCTATGGCGATATAACCACGATGTAATTCGTTAAGAGCAATTTTGTTTTTCTCTCTCAGGGGTAGAGAATGAAATTCTTTAGAAGCATCAAATACATCTGAGATGATTTGATTATCAATACCATGATTTGTTATGTAACTAAAACCAAGAGAGGAGTATGCTTCGATAAAATCATCTGCAATACTGTCAGTCTCAGAAGGAACATCGGAGTAGAGATTTTTTATATCAATAATAGGTATCTGCATATAGAAATTATTGATTATGAGATGCTTTTTTAATGTTTAATCATCGACAGCGTCTGATTCCAAGAATGTTTGACCGTCCATTATTTCAGCTTGACCAATGATAATTTCTTCACCAATCGTGATTGTCATCAGATCTTCAGCCACTTCCATTCTTCCATTGTAGTCAGTCATACCCAGTAGTTCATCTCTAGTCGTTTCTGGAGGTATAATATGAGAATATATGCCCAATCTTGGTTTTGCCTCATTAAATACATGGGCAACTTGGGCGGGCGTCGAGTGAACGATCATACTGACATTTGCGAGCTTAGCTTCTTTAGAGTCCCCCGGGTAGGGTATTTGTGTTTCATGTATGAGAACATCGACACCTTTACTCATCTCTATTATTTTGCTTCCTGGAAGGGATCGGGTGTCTCCAGAAAAAATGACCGATCGTCCTTTATAGTCAACACGATACCCAAAAGTTGCGCCTTCAAGGCCTAGCAATTCTTCAGTGTCTGGATCCATAGGGAGATGAGCAACATCAAACGCGGTTATTTTGATGCCATTTTGATTATAAAATACACCGGGCTCTATATCTGTTGTTATTAAATCAGATCCTTCAACATGAACGTTTGTTAGATACCGGTATCTTAAGTCCCAATCAAATGCTTGTTCAAAATGATTCATGAATTCAGCGGTACCTTCTGGTCCATAGACTTTCATGTTTGTTTTTCGACCAAATAACCATCCAGTCAACCATAAATTTGGTAATTCTATTGTATGGTCAAAGTGCAAATGCGTTATCAATACTGTATCGATATCAGTAAGCAATTCAAATCCACCTGCTTGAAATATTCTTTGCCTCATTCCTGGCCCGGCATCAACTAGAAGTTTTGTGTCTCCTGCTTCAAGAAGAATAGATGGGCCATATCTTGTTGGAGACGGTCTCGGAGCACCGGTTCCAAGGAATGTCAGCTTAATGTCATATTCTTGGGCATTTGAAATTTTTACGTGACCGCCAAATGCGAGTAAAATAGTTACAGCGATAATTGCCAATCGATTAAGAAACATTTAAATCTCCGAATAATTTTCTAATACACTATACTATTTTATAATCAATCAACATTTCAAATCTTTAACACAAAAAGACTGAATGACTTATGCTCTCAACTGAAAAAATCATTGAAATTAAAGATCTCTCAAAAGTTTACCCAGATGGCTTTCATGCATTGAAGTCTGTCAATCTTGATATCCATAAGGGAGAAATTTTTGCATTATTGGGTCCTAATGGAGCTGGAAAAACCACTCTCATAAATATGATTTGTGGCATTGTTAATATTCATCAAGGAAAAATAAAAATCGATGATCATGATGTCATTAATGACTTCAGAATAACCAGAAAAATGGTTGGATTGGTACCCCAAGAGTTAACTTCGGAAACTTTTGAAACTGTTTTAGGGACCGTATGCTTTAGTAGAGGGTTATTTGGTAAGAAGAAAAATGATCAGTATATAAAAAAGATTTTAAAATCACTTTCACTATGGGATAAGAGAGATTCATCAATATTGAAACTTTCTGGAGGCATGAAACGAAGAGTGCTGATTGCCAAGGCGTTAGCCCATGAACCAAAGATTATATTTTTAGATGAACCTACTGCTGGTGTTGATGTTGAGTTAAGACAAGATATGTGGCAAGTAGTTAAACAACTCAGAAGTGATGGTGTGACAATTATTCTGACGACTCACTATATCGAAGAGGCTCAACAGATAGCAGATCGAATTGGTATCATTGATCATGGTGAGCTTATTTTGGTCAAGGAAAAAGAAAATTTGATGCGTGAACTTGGAAAAAAACACATCAAAATTATTCTCGAAGAGCCACTGAATGAAGTACCTGAGGAGCTTAAAAGTTTTGGATTAGCTATGGATGAGAATAATTCAAGTATTGTTTTTAGCTATGACTCTTCAGATAAAAATGGCATTTCTTCGCTTCTTCAGGCGATGTCTATTTGTGGTATTAGGTTTTCTGATATTGAAACAAAAGAAAGCTCATTGGAGGAAATATTTGTAGATTTAGTTAAGAGGAAGTCCGATTGAATTATCAGGCAATAAAAGCTATTTATATCTTTGAGATGTCAAGAATGAGGAGAACGCTTTTTCAGAGCATAGTTGCGCCTGTTATCTCAACAACTCTCTACTTTGTTGTTTTTGGTGCTGCTATTGGATCAAGAATCACTGAAATTGACGGTGTCAGTTATGGTTCTTTTATTGTCCCTGGATTGATCATGCTGTCCATATTGACTGAGAGTGTTTCAAATGCATCATTTGGCATCTACTTTCCCAAGTTCTCAGGAACTATTTATGAGGTTTTATCCGCACCGATCTCTTTTATTGAAATTACAATTGGGTTTGTTGGGGCCGCAGCAACAAAATCCATTATTGTTGGCACTATTATCTTGCTTACCGCAAATCTTTTTGTCTCAATAACGATTCTACATCCTTTTTGGATGATTGCTTTTTTGATTTTAACGGCAACAAGTTTCAGTTTATTGGGCTTTATCTTGGGTATATGGGCAGATAATTGGGAAAAACTGGCAATAGCACCGACTTTAATTATTACGCCACTAGCCTTCTTAGGAGGCAGTTTTTATTCAATATCAATGTTGCCCCCTTTCTGGCAGAAGATAACACTCCTTAATCCAGTTGTTTATTTAATCAGTGGTTTTAGATGGAGTTTTTATGAAAATGCAGATGTAAGTGTATATTTAAGTCTTTTGATGATCATAGTATTTATGTTCATATGTCTAATCATAATCTATTATATTTTTAGAACTGGATACAGGTTAAGGGTCTGATCAAGATTTGATGTCAAAGAAAGAAAAAAAAATTGCACGAAGAGAATTCTTAGAAAATATTGGAAAAGCTGCTGGTTCAACAGCAATGATAAGGGCCATGATGGCCATGGGCATTGGTGTCGGAGTAAGCAGCTGCGGCTCTTCCTCTGCTGACTCACCAACGACTCAGATGAATTCAAATGCACAACCAATTTCATTAGGATCATACAGTAGCCCAAAGTCTGCTAGGCCAGGTGATTGGCCAGCAAATTCTGGCGCCGGCAAATCTGTTGTCATCCTCGGAGCAGGAATTGCTGGAATGACCAGTGCTTTTGAGTTACAAAAACTTGGTTATTCTGTTTCAATTTTAGAGGCGACAAATCGTGCTGGAGGTCGAATTAGAACTATTCGCAGTGGAGATGTTGTTAATGAATTAACCTCATCGCAAACCTGCAATTTTGATGTTAATGGTGAACTTTATTTTAATCCTGGTCCCGCGAGAATAGCTCATCATCACGAGTTTCTTATAGGTTATTGTAGAGAATTCAATGTTCCACTGGAGAATTTTACGAATGATAATAGAGCTGCTCTTTTGCATTCACCTTCTGCTTTCGGAGGGACTCCGCAGGTAGCCAAAACGGTGTTTTCTGATATTCGTGGAAATATCTCAAGCTTACTTGCTTCAGCAATCAATCAGAATGCTTTAGATCAAGCTTTAACAACAAACGATAAAGCCAATGTTTTATCCATGTTGAGAAATTATGGTGATTTAGACAGCAATTATTCTTATTCGGGATCATCAAGGGCTGGGTTTTCTGGTCAAGAAAATGTTGGTAGTAGAGATAGAGATACCCAAATAACAGTCAAAAATTTGAGTGATTTAGTTTCAGACACTTTCTTGCAATCTCGTTGGATTAATTTTTCAGAGGGATACAATCAACAATCGTCTATGCTTCAGCCAATTGGCGGTATGGATAAAATTGCAACAGCATTTAGAGGCAGGGTCGCTTCGAATATAACTTATGGTGCTGTGGTAAAAGAAATCAGGAAAGTATCAAATAGCATAAGAATTATCTATGAAAAAAACGGAATCCAAACAGAACATAATGCCGATTATTGTATTTGCACAATTCCAACCACTGTCCTTAAAGATATACCAAACGACTTTTCTGAGGCACATAAAACTGAAATTAGCTCTTTTGTTTACTCAAATGCAGCCAAACTCGCATTTCAGTCACGTCGGTTTTGGGAACAAGATCACAGTATTTTTGGCGGTATTTCATGGACGAATCAAGATATCACTCAAATTTGGTATCCCAGTAACGCACTTGGACATAATGATGGAATAATTATCGGGGCATATATCTGGGGCAATACAGCATCAACTAACTTTTCGAATCAATCTCCTCAACAAAGAATAAATAGCGCCTTATTACAGGGAAACAATTTGCATTCTGAATACCAATCTGAGGTATCAAAAGGCATCAGTGTTGCATGGAGGAATATTCCATTCCAATTGGGGGCTTATGGGCTCTCAACTGCAAATACTCTTCTGACTCCTGATGACAATATAATATTTGCTGGAGAGCATTTAAGCATCCTAAAGGGCTGGCAGGAAGGTGCTATATTGTCTGCTTATAATGCTATTAACGAGATAACAAAAAAAGTTCATGCATAAAAACTAATGAATCAATATGTATATTATTGAAAAGATAAAAATGATCATAAGATGCTGGCGATATCGCTTTAAGTCTGAAGTTGCATCCATAAAATACGTTCGAAATCTACCTAAAAAAGATTCAATAGTTTTGGATATTGGAGCCAATAAAGGCATTTATTCAATTTATATGTCTAGAGCAATTGGTGATAAAGGCAAAGTGATAGCGTTTGAAGCGCAGCCAGAATTAAAGGCTTATCTTTATAAAATTAAGAATGCATTCTCTCTCGATAATCTTGAAATTGTAAATTCTGCTCTGTCTTCTAAACCTGGAGAAATGACTTTAAAAAGGGAACATGTTGGATCAGGTTCTGCAAGTTTAAATTTCTACGATAAAGATGACAACTCTACGGAAGATATTGAAATTAAAGCAATTACATTAGATGATTTTTTAACCTCTGTAGAAAAAAAACCAATTAGTTTTATTAAGTGTGATGTAGAAGGTCATGAAGCAGATGTTTTTTATGGAGCAAAGAAAACTTTAATTAAATACATGCCAACCCTTCTTTTTGAATGTCATCGATCTGAGGAAGAGAAAGGCGATCTTTTTAATTATTTAGTAGATCTTGGTTACACTGGTTATTTTTTTCATGTAACCCAGAAAGATCATGCAAATATCTTTAGACGAGGTATCGGCGAATATATTCATTACAGTAAACATCGAGAGTATGAATACTGCAGGCCTGAAGTTGAGCACAGAAATTACTACTTCGTCAGAAAGGGTAACCATCCATGAATTCATCTGATGATAAGAGTAAAAGAATTCCGAAAGAATGGAGATTATGGGCTGAAGAGAATTTAAAAAATGGTTCTGATCCCAATGACTTAATCAAAGAAATGGAAAAAGCAGGCATTAGCCCTTCGCAAGTAAGACCTTTTGTATTCAGTATTGAAATTGATAAAAATACTAAAGAGATCGATAGACTAAAGTACCGTGACTTTGAAAATAAGAGAGTCCTCAAGGCATTTTTTAAAAGGTTTTTATATCGACTGGGAGTATACAAGAGACCACTTCTGAGAAAGATTGCTAAAAGCAAAATAGATAGTGATTTGATTGAAATGTACCAAGTTCAGGAATTCTTAAGTACAGATGAATGTGATCAAGTTAAATCGCTCATTCAAACAAAACTCAGGCCTTCGACCATTGTTCATGAAGGTGAGTATGACAAATCTATAAGAACAAGCAGTACATGTGATCTGGGGTATCTTGAATCCTCTCTCATCAATGAAATAGACAATCGTATTTGTGACCTACTGGATATAGACATCGACTATTCTGAGGTTACACAGGGTCAGCAATATGAGATAGGAGAAGAATTTAAGGAACACCATGATTATTTTGATGGCTCTGATTTTTTAATTGAGGAGCATACTAGGCTACTTGGTCAGAGAACTTATACCGTTATGATTTATTTGAATAATGTTGAAAAAGGCGGAGAGACATTTTTTCCTAGTTTAAATAAAAGTTTCAAACCAATTAAGGGTGATGCGTTAATTTGGAATAATTTAAATTATGATGGAATGCCTAATAAAAATACAATTCATCAGGGTAAACCAGTTATTTCTGGGTATAAATCAATAATTACTAAGTGGTTTCGTGAAAAAAGAAATTAGATCAATAGTGGGGCTAATTTGAAAATATTTCCGAGATTAAAGAAAAATAGATTTTTCTGGACAATTAAATTGTTTCTAAAGAGATCGATCGGACGTGAGTTATGGCTTAAAAAAGAAATCGTCTTGAGGACCGAAATTCGAGGTGATTGGGAGTATTGTCCTGATTATATCGATAAAAATTCTACTGTTTATTCATTGGGAGTCGGGGACTCAATAGAGTTTGATAATGAGTTAATACAAGCTCATGGTTGCCATGTTCATGCCTTTGATCCAACTCCATTTTCAGTAAATTGGATTTCTAATCAGAATACGTCATCTAAATTATCATTTCATCCATGGGCAGTATCCGATTTAGATGGGAATATGAGAATGATACAAAGAGAAAATAAAAAAGGGAAAAAGTCTAATGTGATGTGGACTGAGATTTCATCTCATTCAGATTGTGGTGGCTCTATTGAGGTTCCTGTATTTTCAGTTCCATCTATTATGAAAAAACTGAATCATACTTCAATCAGTTTAATTAAAATTGACATTGAAGGTACTGAATACCAAGTAATTGATCACATGATTGAAAATGGTATTTTTCCACAACAAATTCTTGTGGAATACCATCATAGATTCAATGACAAAAATAAGAAAATGACACAAAGGAGTCTCGCTAACCTAAGAAATAATGGATATAAGATTTTTTCAATATCAGAGACAGGAAGGGAAGTAGGTTTGATTAGAACCAACTACTAACTCATTTGGCACTCATTCTTATTTTATCGAGTTCTTTTTTAAGTTTTGGTTTCTCATCATCAATCGATGTTGTGGGAAAGCAACATGTTCCTCGAGGACATATGACTGTTGCTTCTCTTTCTGTTCCTTCAGAGATCCAACCGACATTAAGTATCTTACTTAAACTCATTATTTGAAGTTTTGCTTGTTCAGGTATCTCGCCTGAACCTCCAATACCATTACACGAATCGAATATTTCGTTTATTGTTGCTTCAGCATCATAACCCTGAGCTAGAAGTGCCGGTTTTAGATCGAGGCCAGCACATATTACATGCCAATTTCCTGCAGCATCTCTCCTTCTTATGGAGTGACAAGAATATAATTTTCTACCCTCATCTGAATTTAATATTGATATTTGTGATGACGGTTTATTATCATCAATATATAGCATTCTGAATACTGCCCAATGTTCACAGGGCTCGCTTAATGATGTCATGTTGCCCCAGGGTATAGGTATTCCATTGCCTCGGTAGACAGCCCTTAAATTACCGGGCGGATATGCATCAAAATAGTGCCAGTGTGGGTAGGGAGAAACTGATGTCATTCTTCTCATGATCAGCGCGGTGGTCAATTCTAGTTTATTAGCTATATCAATTGAATAGGAATTTTTTGCCAAGAATTGGCGGAAAGGTGTCTTTGGGCACAAAAGTGCTGCTGCAAAATAACTGCACTCAAAATCTCGCCATGCAAAAAGGATATCCTTGGCATCCATATTTGGCGCACCAATGTGATCCCGTCTGACAGAAGCTTTCCCTCCAGAAACTTGAGCACCCCTGGCACCATCTCCAGCATGAAGAATGAAATGTCCTATTTGATTGGCTAAATCGTATTTCAATCTAGCCGGAATCTTTTTTAATAGATTGTTTAGATAGATTATATTTGGTGTATCAAAAAAGGATCTGACGACTGTCTTTAGTGTTTTTGAGGTGGTTATATTTTCTCTTGATGTTTCACTTTCAAACCACTTTATTTTTAAGCCCAACCTTTTTGTTATGTCCATCAGATCTTGCAGTGTGAGAGGAAATCTTTTCAGTCCAACTGAATCTGCTGCTCTCTCAATATCAGGGTATCTATTCTGATTTGATTCTTGATGTGCTCGAATTAAAATATGAGCGAATTGTCTCCCAGTAGTTCCTGTTTGAGAGAGCATCTCTGGTATAGCTGATTGTAGAAGTTGATCAGAAAATAGAAATCCAGGCTCTAAAGGCATTCCTTTTACGGCACTTGTTTCTGGTGTGGGATCAATAGCTTTTGCATCGAGAGATTCATCAAAGAACCATTTTTTTTGTTTTTGGAATATTGTTGCAATCACTTCTACTAGGTCTTCAGATGGAACTCTTTTGCCATTTTCGATCATTGATAGATAAGAAATTGACGGGGCAGATTCAGGATTCATTTGAATACAACGTATCGACAAATCCTCCAAAGTTAGATTATTTCTTTTTCTTAGAGATTTGATCTTAGTTCCCAAAAAATGTGATTTTCTTTGAATCGAATGCATGAGTTTTCTCTTTTTGTAAAATTTACAGTGTGAAATTTTCTTTGTAAAATTTTATATTTTTATAATGTAACATACAACCATTAATTAATTGGAATCTTTAATGGATAAGAAAAAAGAAATAGCAAAACTTGAAGCAGACTGGTCCAAAAACAGCAGATGGGAGGGCATTACAAGAGGTTATAAAGCTGAAGATGTAGTCAATTTGAGAGGCTCTGTAAATATTGAATGTACACTCGCAAGACTGGGTTCTGAGAAACTTTGGAAGCTAGTAAACCAAGAAACCCCTTTATGTGCACTTGGCGCAATGACTGGAAATCAGGCAATTCAGGAGATACAAGCAGGACTTAAAGCGATTTATTGTTCAGGCTGGCAGGTTGCTGGAGACGGA
>PBVS01000036.1 GCA_002728725.1 Woeseiaceae bacterium | reverse complement strand
TGCTGCAGAGGATGTTCAATTTTTACTCGAGATACATTCAAAACTTTATAAGAAACTCCAAGAACAGGACAGATTGAAATGGGCAGAGGAAGATTTTGAAAAATTAAATTCAAAAAACTTGTACAGAGTGAATAAGGAAACTATACCTAATAAATTGAAGAGCCCTAGTTCAATGCATGGACATGAAAAAAGAACCTTCAAATTATTCTCAGAATGGCGTGAACTTGAGGCAATGAAGAAAAACCTCCCTAGAAAATGGATTATCAAGGATAAAACAATAATCGAAATTATAAAAAAAAGAATTAGGAAAAAAAGTGAACTGAATGACATAAAAAGTATATCAAAAACTGTGATCGAGGAGCATGGAACTCAGATTCTGAAAATAATGGAGAATATAAGTGACACAAAAAAAATAGATTCTGGGATAATTAGAGTGAATGAAAAGCAAAAGAAAGATGTCTTAGAAGCTCAGAACGAAGTAAAAATTATCTCCAAAAATCTGGGTGTAGTGCCAGAGTTAATCGCCACAAAAAAAGAAATCAAAAACTATATTCTTGGGGAAGAAAATGTCAGATTTATGCATGGGTGGAGGTACGAAATTTTTGGCAAAAGACTACTCGAACTGATTAACTAGCATTTGTATAAATTGCAGCTAATAATCCCTTGTAGACCTCCTCCATTGACCCTTCAGCATTGACTCTCTTTAAAAGATTTTCATTTTCATAATAACTGATTAATGGCTCTGTTTTTTCTTTGTATACATCCAATCTGTTCCTTATTGTGTTTTCATTGTCATCTTCTCTTTTAATCAGTTCTCCACCGAGATTTTCACACTCCGCTAACTCCTCTGGACTAGAAAAATATACATTTAGAAGCTTTCCTGTAACTGAACATGTTCTTCTTCCAGTAAGACGTTTCATTAGTATCTCGAGGTCCACATCCATCAATAACGCTGANTCTANAGGNANATTCATGTCTTCCAACAAATCTTTTAAATCAATTGCTTGTTTGGTTGTTCTTGGAAATCCNTCCAATATAAAACCATTTTCTATTTCTTTTGATGATAAGCATTCTTNAATTAAGCCAATCATTAAATTATCTGAAACAAGCTTTCCTGATTCCATTACATNTCTAGCCTCTAATCCAAGTTGAGTTCCCTCTTCAACAGCNNAACGAAGCATATCACCTGTTGATATATGAGAAATCCCTTTGTCATTCATCAATTTTTTAGCTTGAGTTCCCTTCCCAGATCCTGGAGCGCCGAGCATGACTATTCTCATTTCCTTATCCTTCTCATGTTATTAATTTTTTTTATGAACTAGAACCAATTACATATCCAAGCAATAATATATAATAAAAAACAAACCAATGAAGATAAGTTTACTTTGAGTTATTCTTCATTGCGATAAAATAAATAAGGTGAGTGAACTATGAAAAAAGCAATGAATGCTTTTTATGCGCAATCCGGCGGAGTCACTGCAGTTATAAATGCGACTGCATGTGGTGTGATTGAAACTTGTAGAAAAAATAAGCAAGTAATATCGAACGTATACGCTGGAAGGAATGGAATAATTGGCGCTCTCACGGAGGATATGATTGATACTAATAGAGAAACAAAAAATACAATTCACAATCTTCAATATATGCCTGGTGGAGTGTTTGGCTCCGCAAGATATAAATTAAAGGGTATTAAAGAAAATAAAGCTGAGTACAAAAGACTGATCGAGGTATTTAAAGCGCATAATATTGGTTATTTTTTTTATAACGGCGGCAATGATTCTATGGACACTGCCAATAAGATATCCATCATGAGCAAGGATATGGGTTTTCCAATCGTATCTCTTGGTATTCCAAAAACAGTAGATAACGATCTTCCAATAACAGATAACTGCCCAGGTTTTGGTTCAGTTGCTAAATATATTGCAATTTCAACTCAAGAGGCTGCNTTGGATGTCGCTTCTATGTCTAAAACCTCTACCAAAGTATTTATTCTTGAAGTGATGGGGCGACATGCTGGCTGGATCGCATCCGCAGCCGGTCTTGTTAAGAAAGAAAAAGCCGATGCTCCACACATAATCCTATTTCCTGAAATTCCGTTTGATAAAAAACGATTCTTGAGTAAAGTCAAAGAATCAATAAAAAAATATGATTACTGTGTCATTGTTGCCAGCGAAGGAACAAGATACAAAAATGGGTCATTCTTATCAGACACCGGAAATAAAGATGCCTTTGGTCACGCGCAATTAGGTGGGGTTGCGCCAATTTTGGCTCAGATGATCTCAAAGAATCTCAATTTGAAATATCACTATGCTATTGCAGATTATCTACAAAGATCAGCAAGACACATTGCGTCTCAACTAGATGTAAAACAGGCATATGCAGTTGGTCAAGCTGCCGTAGAGATGGCAATAAAAGGCAATAATGCAGTTATGCCTGTTATCAAAAGAACTTCAAACAAACCNTATAGATGGAAAATAGATAAGACAGATTTGTCAAAAGTGGCTAATAAAGAAAAAATGCTGCCAAAAAGATATATCTCAAAAGACGGTTANGCTATCACTAAATCTTGCAGGGATTATCTGGAACCACTCATTCTAGGTGAGAGTTATCCTCCATATGAAAAGGGATTACCAAAGAAAATTAAACTTAAGAATATTAGTGTAAGAAAGCTGTTAAATAAAAAATTTATGGTATGATTGCGGTTTTTTTAGATACTTCAGACTAATATTCGGTTAATTTATAAACTTTTTTAAATTACTTAATTTGATAATTATTATAAAAACTCTTGGAGAGTAATATGACAGACAATATCGCACTATGGCTATCAATCTCAGCTGGTGGACTGGCAATTTTATATGGAATTTTTTCTGCTCAATGGATTGTAAAACAATCAGCGGGTAATGAAAAAATGCAACAAATTGCTGGCTTCATCCAAGAAGGTGCTAATGCATACATGAACAGACAATACAGGACTATAGGTATTGTAGGTCTGGTTTTATTTATACTGCTATCAGTATACCTTGATATTGCAACAGGCATTGGCTTTGCAATTGGTGCAATCTTTTCAGGCTTGGCTGGCTACATAGGAATGTTTGTCTCTGTGAGGGCCAATGTAAGAACAGCGGAAGCAGCCAGAATTGGTGTCAATCCTGCCCTAAATATTGCCTTTAAGGGTGGTGCGATAACAGGTCTGCTAGTTGTGGGTTTAGGTCTCTTTGGAGTTGCTGGTTATTACCTAATACTTATGAACATGGGCATGACATCTGAGGATGCCATCCATTCTCTTGTAGGGCTTGCTTTTGGTGGATCGCTCATCTCGATATTCGCAAGATTGGGTGGGGGAATATTCACAAAGGGCGCAGATGTTGGTGCTGATTTAGTGGGTAAAGTAGAAGCAGGAATACCTGAAGATGATCCAAGAAATCCCGGGGTGATTGCTGATAATGTTGGTGATAATGTTGGTGATTGTGCTGGCATGGCTGCTGACCTTTTTGAAACATATGCGGTAACAATTATTGCAACAATGCTACTCGGATCACTTATAGCCACCGAATATGGTAGCGTCATGTCGATTTATCCTCTTGTACTAGGGGCAATTTCTATCGTGGCATCAATTATTGGTACATTCTTTGTCAAAACATCAGATGGCGGAAAAGTTATGGGTGCTTTATACAAGGGAATGGTTGTAGCCGGAGTTCTGGCAGCAATTGCGTTTTATCCAATCACAAACATGATGATGAGTGTGACAGGAAACGCCTCAGGTATATACGGGTCTGCACTGATTGGGCTGGCATTGACTGCTGCGATGGTTATCATAACAGAGTATTACACCAGTACTGATTACAAACCAGTGCAAGAAATTGCAGAAGCATCACTGTCAGGTGATGCAACAAATATTATTGCTGGTCTTGGTATCTCAATGAAATCAACTGCTATGCCAGTAATCGCTGTTTGTGCAAGCATCTGGGGAGCTTTTGAATTGGCACCTGATGGAGATGCGATGGCAGGACTATACAATATTGCGATAGCGGCGACATCAATGTTATCAATGACTGGTGTGGTCGTAGCTTTAGATGCTTTTGGACCAATAACAGATAATGCTGGCGGTATTGCAGAGATGTCTGAACTTCCATCCGAAGTTCGAAATATTACTGATCAATTAGATGCTGTTGGCAACACTACAAAAGCAGTTACAAAAGGATATGCCATTGGATCGGCAGGTCTAGCTGCACTTGTGTTGTTCGCTGATTACACCAATGCACTGGAGACAAATAACATATTGGTATCATTTGATTTATCGGATCATCTCGTAATTATTGGTTTATTCCTCGGTGGTTTGGTTCCTTTTATCTTTGGTTCAATGGCTATGGAAGCAGTTGGGAGAGCAGCAAGTTCTGTTGTTACTGAGGTAAGGAGACAATTCAAAGACATGCCAGGTATCATGGAAGGCACTGAGAAACCACAATACGATAAAGCTGTAGATCTATTGACTAAAGCGGCTATCAAAGAAATGGTTGTGCCATCCCTATTGCCGATTTTAGTTCCAATTGCTGTAGGCTTGATTCTCGGTCCTGAGGCATTAGGTGGAGTTCTTCTTGGAAGTATTCTTACAGGTTTATTTGTCGCAATCTCAATGACAACTGGAGGTGGAGCTTGGGATAATGCCAAGAAATACGTTGAGGATGGAAACTGTGGAGGAAAAGGATCAGATGCTCATAAAGCCGCTGTAACAGGTGATACCGTTGGTGACCCATACAAAGACACGGCAGGTCCTGCTATTAATCCTCTGATTAAAATAATTAACATAGTGGCATTATTGATTGTTCCTCTGATGTAAGTTCATTAATCCAAAAAAAACCGCCNATNGGCGGTTTTTTTTCGTTACCATTATTTACATTTCTTATCTGAGTTCTTATAAAAAAAGAATTAAAATGTGAATGAGNCTATATATTGAAGGGTAACTAGTTTGTACAAAAAAATCACACCAAAAGAGTTTTTTGATATTAGAAGTAAAAAAAATAACTGGCAACTGCTCGATGTCAGAGAAAAGCAAGAAATTGAAATTGCTAAACTCCCAAACTCTATTTTCATTCCAATGAATGATGTAAAATCACGGATAGAAGAACTTGATAAAGAAAAACCTATTGCAGTGATATGTAGGTCTGGAATCAGAAGTGCGGAAATAGCAAAATTTTTAGTGAGCAGATCATTTGCAGATGTTGCAAATATTGAGGGAGGTATAAATGAATGGTCGGATACAGTAAATAAAAAAATACAAAAATACTAAATCCCTATTTTTACCTATCAATAAATTTATGAATAGAAAAACTTTATATATACTTTTTTTAGCTTCTTTTGTGATGCAGCCTGCTTTATCGGCATCTCTTCTGGAAGTATACCAACGAGCGTTACAAAGTGACCCCTTAATTCATGAGGCAGAATCACGTCGTCTTGCAGCCTTGGAGGGAGAGATTCAAGCTCGTAGCAGGCTTTTACCCGAACTTGGCATCGGAAGTCGTTATACGGTATCAAATTATGATGGTTCCACAATAGAATCGGATATAACTGGAGAAGTAGGTGCCGTTAATACAGAATCAAAAACAGTATCAACAGGATGGCAAGTCCAATTAAATCAGACATTATTTGAGTGGGGAAAATGGGTAAATTTAAAGCAAGCAGGGAAGCGCTCTGCTAAAGCGGAAATTGATTATGAGATTCAACAACAGGATCTAATTATCAGAGTAGTTACCAGATACCTCAATGTTCTTGCTGCAGAGGATAATTTAGTATCACTCAATAGCAACAAACTTGCTATATCNCGACAACTTGAACAAGCCAAACAACGTTATGAAGTTGGATTAATAGCGATTACAGATGTNCAAGAATCCCAGGCTGCATATGATCAAAGTGTGGCCAATGAAATTAATGCAAAAAGATCATTAGCTAATGCAAGAGAACTTCTCAGAGAGATTACAGGAGCATACCTGCCAAATCTCGATGCACCTGATGAAGATCTGCCATTATTACCACCTAATCCTAGTATCGAGAATGAGTGGATTGCATCTGCTATGCAACAGAATCTCTCCCTAATCTCCAGTAGATTTGAGGAGGAGATTGCACGCCATGAAATTTCTTACCAAAGGACGGGTCACTACCCATCTATAAGTCTTGGTGCAAATTTAGGNAAGCAAGATACTGATAATGAGGATCANATCAGGAACGCAATTAATTTTCCAGACCTGAGTGTAAGTAATCAGAGTGACTCGGTCTATATTCAGCTCTCTATACCAATATATTCTGGTGGAATGACTTCATCAAAAGTTCAAGAAGCCGTTTATCTTCATCGAGCCAGCAGAGAAAAACTACAACGAATTGCCAGAGAAACTGAAAGAGAAACCCGAGATGCTTATCTGGGTGTAACCTCTGAAATAAGTCGTGTGAAAGCTTTTAAGCAAGCAGTGGTATCAAGTCAAACTGCTCTTGAGGCTACACAAGCTGGTTTTAACGTTGGTACAAGAACAATTGTAGACGTTCTAAATTCTCAATTTGCTCTTGAAAATGCCATTCAAAACTATTCAAAAAGCAGGTACGACTACATTGCAAATGTCTTTTACTTAAAAAGAGCAGCAGGAACACTTCGTGTTCAGGATTTAGAAGAAATTGATCAGTGGTTCAAAGAAAGAGATACGCCTGAGGATATAATTAAATAATTATTGAGTTTCCTCGCCAATAATAATATACAGACGTTTCATCAAACTTTTGATGGCACCTTTATTGCTTTCAACAATTAATTTTCCTCTCTGGCCAGCATTTTTTGATTCCTCAGTATTTGTCAGAAAAAAGATAACATCGCTAGAAAGAGAATTTGCATTATGAACAATTCTCAAAGCATCCACNTGAGTCAGCCGATCTGTCATTTCTTTTTGATTAAATGTATGAGCTCCAGTAATAATAGGTAACCCAATAGCAGCAGGCTCCAGTAGATTATGGCCTCCCACTGGTAAAAGACTTCCGCCTACGAATGCAACGTCACTGCANGCATAAAAAAATAACAATTCGCCAATTGTGTCTATCAGCAGGACCTGACAACTCTCTGGAATATCCTGATCATCTGATTTTTTTGAATATATCCAATTGTCTTCTTTTAATATCTGGGTTATTTTTGCAAATCTCTCTGGATGCCTGGGAACAAGGATCAAAAGTAGATTTTCGATTTTCTTAGAAATATTCTTATGTGCCTCAAGAATGATCTCTTCTTCATGTTCATGAGTGCTTGCAGCTATCCAAATATGCCTCCGAGGGAATATCTTTGATCTATAAATTTTTGATTTAGTAAGTATTTCCTCTGGTAATTTAAAGTCGAATTTTATATTACCCATTATCCATGTTCTATCTTTGCTGGCACCAAGTGCCAAAAAACGGTCAGCATCAATCTGACTTTGCGCAGCAATNAGAATTCCATGAGATAAGGTATCTCTGAAAAGAGGCAAAAAACGTTTATAATTTATTAGAGANTTTTCAGATATACGTGCACTGACTAAAATTAATGGAANCCCTCTTNAGCCACATTCTTTATATAAATTTGGCCAGATCTCAGTTTCCATTATCAACGCAACAGATGGTTTAATTGAGTTAAAGAAATTCTTAATTGCGAAGTTTGTCTCGAAAGGGATGTATGAAGTTTCTACTGCGTCCTTGAATATATTCTTTACTTGCTTTGAACCTGTTGGAGTGACAGTAGTGATTATTATTTCCTTGTATGGGTAATGCTGTTTCAGTTCATTCACAAGTGGGATTGAGGCTTGAACCTCTCCTACCGAAACCGCATGTATCCAGATTGAGCCTGAATTNAGTTTTGGATAACCAAATCCAAATCTTTGAGTTAGACGATCCAGATATGATTTATTTAAAAGGCTTTTTGCAAACCAGAACAATACTAGGAAAGGCAGCAAGATATACGTTAATGTATGGTACATCAAGCGCATCAATTTGTTCATATTATAAACCTGTGATATNCAATTATCACATCACTATATTTTGAGTTTTTCAATGATTTTACTAGAAGAATANCCATCCAAGTAACTTAATATTTTTACATCACCGCCATATTCTCTTACCTCGTCTGCTCCAACTACATCATTGATTGAGTAATCACCGCCCTTTACCAAAATATCAGGTTTAATTAAATTTATTAATTCTATTGGCGTGTCTTCCTCAAAAGGAACTATAAAATCACTGGAAGCCAATCCATCTAAAACTTTCATTCTGTCACTCAATGGATTAATTGGTCGATGCTTACCTTTNAATCTTACAACTGATTCATCGTCATTGATGGCAATGATAAGTATGTCACCTAAAGCTTTCGCTTCCTCAAGGTATTTGATGTGGCCCGCATGCAATATGTCAAAACATCCATTTGTCATGACTATTTTTCTACCATCTTCTCTAGCTATCTTCGAAATATTTTNAATCTCTTCTATAGAACATATGCCACTCTGTTTTTTTTGATTGATCTTATTTTTTAGTTGGCTGGGACTAACAGATTCAACGCCAATTTTACCAACTACGATNCCTGCAGCAATGTTAGCTAATTTAGCTGCATCTATAATTTTCTCTCCTGCTGCGATAGATGCTGCCAGAACAGAGATGACGGTATCACCAGCGCCTGTAACATCATAAACATCTCTTGCTTCTGCTTGGAGATGATTGAANCCTCCATCTTCTGTTACCAAAAGCATACCCTTGTGGCCTCTTGTGATTAAAATGGCTTCTAATTGCAAATCACTTATGAGCTNGGTAGANCTCTTTANCATTTCATTTTCGTCTCTGCATTTTCCTNCCACAGCTTCAAATTCATTCTCATTTGGTGTTAAGACGCCAGCAAATTTATATTTTTTAAAGCATAAGCCTTTTGGATCCACTAATGTTAAGACGTTATTTTTTCGGCAAAATTTTAGAATCTTTTCTATTCCAACAGTCGCGCCTTTTTCGTAATCTGAAACAATCAGAGCATTTGAGTTGATTATTATATTATTTATTTCGTTGTCTAAAAAAATTGATTCGTTGTTGGAGGAGTCTTTATCGAAACGAATAAGTTGCTGACCTCTACTTTGAATTCTTGTCTTCACAGTAGTNTTGGTTGATTTTATNTTTTTTAAATGACATCTAACNCCTGCTTTAGATAAAATATTTTCTAAATTTTGNCCTTCTNGATCATCNCCCAACAATCCAAGTAGATTTGTTTGAATACCTANTTGATTCAAATTAATAGCNACATTAGCAGCGCCGCCAGCACGGTCTTCTGTTTTANTTATATTAACAACAGGAACNGGNGCCTCAGGAGAAATNCTGTCACTTTTTCCNAAAAGATATCTGTCAAGCATAAGATCNCCTAACACAGATATNNTTATGTTATTGAAATTAGGTACTTTTATCATATTGATATCTTACTACAAGATAAGTTATGAATAACACGANNAATATNTTGTTTTTTAAGCGAATAATTTAANGAGATACCTTATNTATTTTTAATATTTTTCTTTAATGTTNTCTTCAATTATCTCAATTTGAAAANCATCGGGATCTCTTAATATGATTCTACGCTTGTNNAANAATNTTGAATTTGGAATTNCTTCNANATNNCTTATAACTTTAATATTAAAATTATTTGCCCTTTCTATAATTAAATCTAAATTGGACGTTTTAAAGGACCACATAATAATTCCTCTTCCAGGAAGCTGAGAATTCTCTATTAAAGATGTCTTGGTGTCATCGCCATGGTCCATTAACACTATATAACCAGTTGAGGACCCTGGAGAGAATCCTTGAATAAATCTTTCCTTAATACCCTGTGGAATATTAATCGCAGAATTTTCATCAATTTCAAATTCAACATCTCTTCTGATCTCATACCCGAGAACCTCTTTAAAAAAATTCAGTGTCACATCGGTATTGGTTGTACA